>NZ_JBIXJN010000012.1:0-238257 GCF_052871115.1 Rhizobium sp. LARHSG275
CATTGCGCGTCGGGCATATTGCCGACGGGTGAAATCAGTCCAGCCCATTGTGGTCTCCGTTCGTCCTAAGCAAACAAACAGAATCACAACTGGCTGATTTCACTCAACTCTTTTTCGGTCAGGCTCTAAGGCAGAAGACCTCCCCCGATGCCACGGGTAAACCGGGAAGAATGTCACGCGAAAAACTCTTCTGAATGGATGTGCTTCAATGAAATCCAAGCCCCGAAACTTGAAAGCCACGGCCAAGCCGAACCAGGAACCCAAGCTGTCGCGCACCCGCGCGCCCGCCGATCTATCGCCGGTGGACTGGCAGCGCGGCCTACGCCGCCAGTTCGGCCGGGGGCAGGCTTTCGGGCTCGAGAATCTGACCGACGAGCCGTTCTTCTCCGAATTCCCGTTTCGAATTCGAGCTACCGCGTCGCGATTCGCGGCCGAGGCCCCGGGGGCAATTTTTGTTCATGCCCGCCCTGGCTGCGGCCAATGATCCCGATGCAACGGCGCATTCCTGGGTAGAGCGTAATTCGGCCACAGGTGCGCGGAGCCTGAAGATACCGCTTCCGCCGCCGGAAACCGCGGCGCAACTCGCCAATGCTCTTTCCGCGCTCGCCGACTGCCTGCGGGGCAGGATTGCGTGATCGGCGGCAGGCAGACGATGGTGCATGAAGTCCGGTCAACGGGCGCGTTGGCCGCATCTCGGATCATGGGAACCATTTTGAATAGAAAGACCGGCACCTGGCGGAGGAAATCGCCAAGTTGAAAGACCCGGAGGGTAAGCCGATCATCGCCCATGGCGGAGTGAGCTTCGCCCACAGTCTCATCGCCCAGGGACTGGTCGATCAGTTCGCCCTGATCGTGGGGCCGGTGGCGCTGGGCGGAGGCCTGCCGCTGTTTTCCTAACTCGCCGCGCCAGTGCGTCTTAAGCTATGAGCCAAAGGCCTTTCTGAGGGGCGCGGTGGCGCAGATCTACGGGGTGGCGTGAACCCGTTAGGTCCGGTTGCCGGCGATGAGCCACGGACAGCTATTGACGTCATTTCTACCGCGCTCCAAAAATATTCTGAACGCCTGATCGAGGATCTCGGCGCGCCGGATTTCCGGGTGTCTGATCAGGCGCGGCATCAAATTTCCCTCTTCAACGCAGCTGTTCTGCGCCTTGCTTATCATAGGTTCTGCGATCGGGAACGTCCTCGCCCTCCGCATTATTCTGCTGTCGGAATGTATCTGCGAGACAGCCAAGTGAGGGGAACCGCAATGACGGTGCTCGCAACCACCACCGCACCAACTTCCAGCGGACCGAATTGGCACGCCATAAGGATAACCGAGAACAATGTGAGCCAAGCGCGAAGACTATTGGCGACCCCCAGTTGACGTCGCCGCTTTGCCAACTCGTCGGCATCCGTCTGCAACGGATCTCCGACCCACCTGTAGATCGGCATGTTGCTGATCTTGGTGACGGCTGATCCGACCATCCACACTATGAAACCGGCGATGAACCACCAATGGTCGAAACCGTAGGCGCTTAGATATAGGACGATGGCGATGAGAGGCAGTGTGGCGACGGTGACGGCAACATGGTTACTCATCGCTGTCCGATCCAAGGCGTTGAGGAATGTCTTGAACTCGAACGCATCCATACCGTTCATCAGCGGTTGAACGACGCCGGCGACGAAAAACAGGATTCCCGCGCCCATCGCGTTGATCGCGAGGATTATTGCCTCAGCGGCGGACTGGTTCATGGTCTTACCTCTCGTCTTGGTTGCTCCTGGCGTGGCCGATGCCGCCGCAATTGCCGACACGCATTTCGGCCCCCTGGATAGGATCAGCGGGCGGAAGCTGTAATGGCTGCAGGCAGCCCCTCTTTGATGCTTGGCGACCGCGGCTTCCAGACCGTGGCGGCCTTCAGCTTGTCATTGCGAAGCTTGATCGACCGGGAAAGCGTTCTGCCCGCCGAACCCATCACTGCCGCCGTCCAAGGGGGCAGAAAACGCGGATGGGATGCTTCGAGCGCATCGGCAAGAACACCGATAAATTCCTCGTGGGTCACTGGGCGATCGTCGGACACATTGTAGGCGCCGGAGGGCGCATCGAGCGCCGCCACGACAGCCGCGGCCGCATCGTCATGGGATATCGACGAGATGAAGCTCGATCGTCTGCCGGGCAACATCGCCAATCCCCTTCTGACGCCATCGATCATTGTTTTCGTCTGGCTCGCATCCGAACCATAGAACGCGGCGAAGCGGAGTATGATTGTCCTGGTAGAACCCCGTGCGAAGGCTCGTGCCGATGCCTCGGCGTTCAATATGCTTCTGCAGTATGCCGCCGGTCGGAGGACCACCGCTTCGTCGATCCATTCGGCACCCATATCAGGATAGGCATAGGCAAACGATTCCTGAACAAGGATCTCAGCCCCCACCTTGGCTGCCGCCTCCGCGACGTTACGAGCACCCTCGGTTCGGATCCGATCGTTCTCGCGCCAGGCCGACCGGAACATGATGCCGAGTGCCGATTTCGGAATGTGGGTGGCCAGATTGATGACAGCCTCATGACCGGCAATCGCCTTTGCCAGCGGCGCCTCTTCGAAGAGACTTGCCACCACCACATCGCAGCCGGATGGGACATTTGCTCCGCGCTCGGACTGCGGTCTCACAAGGGCCGTCACCCTATGACCCGCGCCCAGGAGAATCGGTACGACACGGCGTCCGATGACGCCTGTGGCTCCGGTCACCACGACCCTCATCCGATCGCTCCGCGTCGCATATGCAAGCGCGAAAAACCATTTTCTACGGTCAGCTTCGGGCGATCTTCCATTGCCGCACCCTCACCGGAACAGGATGATTTTAGACCAAGTCGGCCTAAATCTGAATCCTGTTCTACATTAAATAGTGAGAGCATGATGTCGTCCGAAAACCGCTCACACTTTTCGGCATCATGCTCCAGCAATCGAAGCTTGGAGAACTCCGCGCCGCGATAGGAGTTCGATTAAAGACCGACGGTCTTCTACACAAACCGCCGGTCTGTTGTCGATCGGGCATCGTGATCTGCGCATCGGAGTGATCTCAACTATTGGAGTCCGCGTTGTCGCAGGTCAGCGCATTTTCACGCCCCGGACGCGTCCGTCATCAATAGGACTGAGGGTCTTGCTGGCCGTATCCGAGGCGGCCTTTCGCGTGATCGATGAAGGCCCGCAGCTTCGGCATCATTTGATGACGGCTGGGATAGTAGAGGAACACACCCGGCGCCACCGGTGCGAACGCCTCCAGGACGCGGACGAGTTTTCCCGCTTTCGCGGGTCCGGCGGCGATTGGCTCCGGCACTTGTGCAAGCCCCATAGCTTCGACGGCGGCTCCCAGCATGGTGGGAAAGTCGTGGGCGATCAGCGGCCCGGAGACAACGGCCTCGATCGGCTTTTTGCCGCTGACAAACGACCACGGCGCGATTGAGCCGTTCGAGCGGCGCATGCGGATGCAGGCATGCTGACGCAGATCGTCGATACGCTCGGGCCGCCCTCTCCGGCGCAGATATTCGGGGCTGCCGACGACCACCAGCGGGAAGGACGGCGTCAGCCGGACCGCGACCATGTCGGCTGCAATGAACTGGCCGAACCGGATACCGGCGTCAAATCCCTCGGCGGCGATGTCGACCAGTTCTTCATTGGCGGCGACCTCCACCTCGATCTCGGGAAATGCCTGGCAGAAGGATGCGATCAGTGGCTCCAGCAGGATCGGCACCACTGCCGGCGGCACAGTGAGACGCAATAGTCCAGCTGGCCTCTGCCCGAGCTCACGCGCCACTTCGCTTGCGGCGACCAGTTCCTCGAAGGCGGGCTTTGCACGCATAAGGAACCGCTCACCGGCCTCCGTCAGGCCGACGCTGCGCGTCGTGCGGATGAACAGTACTGCGCCGACACGCTCCTCGAGAGCACGTACGGCTTGGCTGATTGCCGATGGGGTCACCCCGAGCTCCGCAGCCGCCCTGCGAAAACTGCGGTGCCGGGCAACGCTCAGAAACGCTTCAACGCCATCGAGCGCGCCTTGCCTGACTGTGAAGTTCTGCTTCATACCGCATCGATATTATCGCGAATAGTCGACCGCGGGAAGCGAGCGTACATCTGGATCCCACAAATCAGGAGTGCCCCGATGTCGACGGAATCCATCTTCCAAACTCATCTCGTCCTAGGCTATGTTGCGTGGTTGATTTGCTTCGGCGCCTATATTCTGCCCTGGCTCACGTCGATGGACAGGGTCAGGGCGCACTGCGCCATCGCCACGCTGCACAGCTTCCGCTTCTTCGGGCTCGTCTTCCTTCTCCCAGGCGTCGTCGGCCCCAACCTGCCCGCCAGCTTCGCCACCTTCGCTGCCTACGGCGATCTCGCGGCCGGGCTGCTTGCCATGCTGGCGCTCATCACAATCAGGATACCTCAGATCTTCTGGCTATTCGTCATCGCCTTCAATCTCGTGGGAATGGGCGACCTCATCCTCGACTACTATCACGCGATCCAGGCCGGCCTTCCCGCGCGGGCGGGAGATTTGGGCGCCGCATATGCGATCCCGATCATTTACGTGCCGCTGCTGATGATCAGCCATGTCTTCGCATTCTATTTGCTGCTGCGTCCTCGGCCGAGGCCGGCTCAGGCCCTCGCCGGTGAGACCGCAGTATCTTAGACCTTGTATGCAAAGGTCGACAGAGTTATCTTACCTTTGTCTTACCTGCAGGGCTCAAGCTGATGGCTCACTCTGAAAATCTCATTACGACCGTCTCGACCAAAGGGCAGGTCATCCTCCCAAAAACGATCCGTCAGCGGCGGGAATGGGAGGCTGGTACTCGGCTGATCGTTGAAGAAACTGCAGAGGGCGTGCTTCTGAGGCAGGCTCCTACCTTTTCTCAGACCCGGCCGGACGATGTGTTCGGCATGCTTCCCTTCAGCGGTGAGCCCAAAACTCTGAAAGACATGGAAGCCGGCGTATTGGCCGAAGCTCGCCGCCGTCATGATCGCGATTGATACCAATCTTATCGTCCGGTATCTGACCGGCGATCATCCCGAACAATCTTCCCGTGCCCGCGAGATCGTCGATGGGCAGCCGGTTTTTGTTGCCGTTACGGTGGTGCTGGAAGCAGAATGGGTGCTGCGCAGCGCCTATGGGTACGGTCGACCAGACGTTGTTCGTGCGCTTCGCGCTTTCGGCGGCCTGTCCACGGTGACGATTGAAGATTCGGCAATCGTTGCTGCTGCTTTCGATCTCGCCGAGAACGGAATGGATTTTGCCGATGCCTTACACCTTACCAAATCGGTCCATTGCGAAGAGTTCGTTACCTTCGACCGCAAATTTATGAAAGCGGCTCAAGCCGCGGGTTATGAGGCAGTCCGGGAAGCCTGAAACCAATTCGTTGACATTCGCCGGAGGTAACGACGATGTCTACCGCCGGTCGGACCTGCGCACATAATCGACCAATGCGCGCAGCTTCAGCGGCTGCCTCTGGCGCTTGGGATAGTAGAGATAGAAGCCCGGGAAAGGTGGACAGAAATCCTCCAGCAGCGGCACGAGTTCGCCTCGTTCGATATAGGCCTGGAAGGTTTCCACCATGCCGAAGGTGATGCCGGCTCCGGCGCAGGCCATGCGGATCATCATTCCCATGTCGTTGGTCGTAACAGCGGGATCGACAGCGACGTCGAAGTCGCGGTCGTTTTCGGTGAATTCCCAGCGATAGGGTGCCGTATCCGGGCGTGGCCGCCATCCAATGCAGGCATGATCCTGCAACTCGCTGGGGTGGCGGGGATGGCCGCGGCGTTCGAGATAGGCGGGGGATGCGGCCGCGCATTGTCGCTGCTCTTCGGAGACGGAGATCGCGATCATGTCCTGCTCGATGACCTCGCCGAGCCGGACGCCAGCGTCGAAGCCGGCCTCGACGATATCGAATTCATCATCGGTGATGGTGATATCGAGTTTGATGTCAGGGCAAGCCTCCATGAAGCCGGCCAGCAAGGTGCCGGATAGAAAACTCTCGGCGATCGAGGAAACGGTGATCTTCAACAGGCCGCTCGGGCGCGCCTGCATTTCCCTTACCGTCTGCATCGCATCCTTGACCTGCCGAAGCGATGGACGAACCGCGTCGAAGAACACTTCACCGGCTTCGGTCAGGCTGACGCTGCGCGTCGTGCGCTGGACCAGGGCAACGCCGACCCGATCCTCGAGGCGCTGCAGCGCCTGGCTGACGGCGGAGCGGGTGACGCCAAGCCGCTCGCCGGCGAGCCGGAAATTCCGCGCCTCCGCCACCGCAAGAAAGACTGAAATGCCTTCGAGATCGTCGACCATTGGTTAGCATTCCTAACCAAGGCATCTCGGATTGGCAACTTAATCACTCAGGTTCTCCGTACTATCTTTCGGTCGAGGTCAACGAAGGCATCGAAAGGCAAGGCAATGCAAAAGATTTTAAAAAGCCCGGTTCTGCAATTTTTCACGACGGCCACCCTGGCGGGCGCGGCGACCGGTTCGTTCGGCGCCGATACCGACCTAGAAACTCAGCAGCGACAAACAAGCGAGAACACAATGCAACAACATCCCTATGTCGGCATGTGGGTTACGGATGATGGCCGCGTCCGCCACGAACTTCTGCCCAATGGCCGTTACGACGAAGCCCGCGGCAACCGGGAAAGCGCCTATCGAGGACGCTACGACGTCACCGGAAGCCACATCGAATATTGGGATGACACGGGCTTCACGGCCGACGGCGATTTCGTCGACGGCAACACCCTCCATCACGGCGGCATGGTGCTTCGGCGCAGATGACGTGCCGCCCGACAGGCAACATCACACAGGAGAAGGCCGCATTTGCCGGCCGGAAAGGATGACGATCATGTCTTCCCCAACCCCCATCTGGTTCATCACCGGCGCATCGTCCGGCCTCGGCCGGGCACTCGCCAAAGCCGTTCTGGCCCGTGGCTGGCGCGCCGCCGTGACGGCGCGCAGACCCGAGACACTGGCAGATCTCACGGCAGCGCACGGAAACCGCGCGCTTGCCCTTGCACTCGATGTGACCGACAGCCGCTCCATTGCCGGTGCTGTTCATGACGCCGAAGCGCATTTCGGTGCGATCGACGTCCTCGTCAACAATGCCGGCTATGGCTACCTTTCGGCCATCGAAGAGGGCGACGACGCCGAGATACGCGCCCAGTTCGAGACCAACGTCTTCGGATTGATCGCTGTCACCAAGCAGGCCCTGCCGGGCATGCGCCGACGCCGACGGGGGCATATCTTCAACGTCTCTTCGCTTGGCGGGCTCGTCGCTTTTGCTGCAACCGGCTACTATCACGCCACCAAATTTGCGGTCGAAGCCCTATCGGAATCGCTTTCGCATGAGGTCAGGCCGCTGGGCATCGATGTGACGATCCTCGAACCCGGCGCCTTCCGCACGGATTGGGCCGGTCGGTCGATGGTCGAATCCAGCACGATCATCGAAGACTATGCTGAAACATCCGGCAAGCGGCGCCGGGCCACCCGCTCGATCTCCGGCAACCAGCCGGGCGATCCCGCGCGCGCGGCAACCGCGATCATATCGGCGTTCGAAGCGGACGAACCGCCGCTGCGCCTGCTGCTCGGCGCACCCGCCCTGAAGATCGCCCGCGAACGGCTCGATGCGCTGCGCGCAAACTTCGACTCCTGGGCGGAGACATCGCTCAGCGCCGATTTTCCCACCTGACCACCCCCGGCCGCATCGCCAAGCGAGCGGCGTACAACGGAGCTTGAAATGCCTGATATCGAAGGAAAAGTCATTGCCATCACCGGAGCCAGCAGCGGCATCGGAGAGGCGGCGGCAAAGGTGCTGGCTGCCGCAGGCGCCCAGATCGTGATCGGCGCCCGCCGCACCGAGCGCCTGGAGGAACTCGCCGGTGAAATCGCCGCAAAGGGCGGGTCGGTGCGCTTGCAGAAGCTTGACGTCACCGACCGTGCGGACGTGGAAGCTTTTGCAGCCTTTGCCAGGTCCGAATTCGGCCGGCTCGACGTCATCGTCAACAATGCCGGCGTCATGCCGCTTTCGCCGCTGGAGGCTCTCAAGGTCGATGAATGGGACCGGATGGTCGACGTCAACATCAAGGGCGTTCTCTATGGCATCGCGGCGGCACTTCCGATCATGAAGGCGCAGGGATCGGGGCAGATCATCAACCTGTCTTCGATCGGCGGCCACAGCGTCTCGCCGACGGCCGCCGTCTATTGCGCGACGAAATTCGCGGTGCGGGCGATCTCGGACGGATTGCGGCAGGAGACCGATCGTATCCGCGTCACCGTCATCTCGCCCGGCACGACGACATCGGAACTGGCCGAGACGATCACCGATCCGACGGCGCGGGACGCCATGAAGGCTTTCAGGGCGATCACCATCAGCCCCCAGGCCATCGCCAATTCGATCCTCTACGCCGTCAGCCAGCCTGACGACGTCGATGTCAGCGAGATCATCATCCGGCCTACGGCCAGCCCGTATTGAGTGCCTGAGACTCTATCAAAGCAATTCCAGCAAAAGTGCGGTTTTGCCAGGCAAAGCGCGAAGCAATTTTGCCGGGAATTGCGGAAAACGAAAAAGCCTCCGCCGCCTAAAACCCCAGCGACTGCTGGGCAGGCGGCGGTGGGGCGAGGTTGACGCCTTCGAGCTCCAGCATCCGGGCCTTCGATGACGAACCGCCGGGCGCGGAAAAGCCGCCGATCTTGCCGCCGGCCGCGAGCACCCGGTGGCACGGGATGATCAAAGCGACAGGGTTCTTCGCCATCGCCTGGCCGACGTCGCGGGCGGCTTCCGGCCCGACGCCGAGCTCCTTGGCCAGCGCGCCGTAAGTGGTGGTGCGGCCCCAGCCGACACGCCTTGCCGCTGCATAAATATCCCGGAAGAAGGCATCCTGGCCGGCAAGATCGAGTTCGACACCGGAAAAATCCGTCTCTTCGCCCTGGAAGTAGCGCTTCACCGCAGCGACCGTTTCCAGCACGGCAGGCGTCGGCGCGCCGAGTTCGGCATCCGGCAGGCGGCGCAGCAGCAGCCGTTCGGTCGCCTCTGCCGATTTGGTCGGCAGTTGGAAGCGGGTGATGCCGGCGTCGCTCCAGGCGATGCCGCAGAAACCGCCCGCGGTTTCGAAGATGAGATAGTGGTGCGTTGTCTCAGCCATGACACAGCCTCCGCGTTTTCGATGACCCTCAAAATCGTATGGGATGGCGTCGGTTTCAACCCGTTTCTTGCGCGCGCCGGGCTTTCAGGAAAGATCGCGATGCGCCCCTGCACTGTTGCCCGAACCTCCAAGTCAGCCCCTTTTGCCGCGACGGCTCGGATGAGTGTGACGCCGAGCCTATCAGGAAATTATGTTCTCTTTTTGTTCTTAATATCGCCTTCTTTCGGAGTATCCTTCGGCGTGTTTTGGAAACGACGAGGCGGGTCATGACGACCTGAAATTCCATGAACCAAATGCCCCTCGACTT
Organism: Rhizobium sp. LARHSG275; assembly: GCF_052871115.1. Classification (NCBI taxonomy): domain Bacteria; kingdom Pseudomonadati; phylum Pseudomonadota; class Alphaproteobacteria; order Hyphomicrobiales; family Rhizobiaceae; genus Rhizobium; species Rhizobium sp. LARHSG275. The sequence continues at coordinate 9,453 of NZ_JBIXJN010000012.1, forward strand.
CGGAGACGACAAAAATGATCGCGGACAGCGGAACGAAAGCTACGCCAGCGGACACCGGCTTTTCTTTGTGCTCTGTCCTCCTGATGCCATCGAGCAGCAGGCGGCCGCAATCGCCGATGACTATCGTCGAGCCTTCTCCCTTTCCGGCAGGCCGCGCTTGACGACATTGCATGTGTCGATCATCGGGGTCGGAGACTATCCGAAGCTGCCGGAGGATGTGGTCTTCGCGGCACGGCAGGCCGGCGCCACGGTCGAAAGTGCGCCGATCGCAGTGATCTTTGACCGGATCATGCGATTCCCGCAGGCGCGAGCGCTTGTGCTTTGCGGCGAGGGCGGACGCAAACCGCTCACCCGAGTGCATGTCCAACTGGGCATCGGCATGCACAATGCCGGATTACGGCACAATATCAGCCGGGATTTCACGCCGCATATGACGCTGCTCTACGACCGCAAGGCCGTGCCGCCGACGACCCTCGACACACCCGTTTCATGGACGGCGTCCGAACTCCTGCTCATCCACAGTGTTCTCGGAAAAACCGAACATCGGATTATCGATCGCTGGCCACTGCTGGGCTAAGGGCAAAGAGTCCGCGGTTCTCGGCTTGCGCTTGCCTGATTTCCGCGCATAAAGCTCCGAAAGCCTGTTCCGGCATTGGTGCAAACGGGGAGCGAAATCAGCATGGACGTTTCAGAGATCATCATCCCGGGCGATACGCCGGGAACGGCGTGGCGGCTGCCGGTGCTGCGCTTTACGGGCGGCGATCCGAAGGCGCCGAAGACCTATATCCAGGCGGCGCTGCATGCCGGCGAGCTGCCGGGAACGGTGCTGTTGCATTTCCTCTGCGAGAGGTTGCGGCAGGCGGAAAGCCAAGGCGGGATCGCCAGCGACATCACCATCGTGCCGCAGGCCAATCCGATCGGTGCGGCGCAATCGCATTTCGGCGAATTGCAGGGCCGTTTCGACCTTGGCTCGCGCACCAATTTCAACCGGGATTTCCCGCGGATCTCCATTGCGGATCGGGCCACGCTGATCGAAGACCTCGATGATTATCCGGCTACCGACAGATTGAAGCGACAGTTGCTGCATTTGGCGCTCGGGGCCGATCTCGTGATCGACCTGCATTGCGACGATGAATCGCTGCAATACGCCTATATCGACGAGGCCTTCTGGCCGGAGGCGGCCGATCTTGCCGCTGCACTCGACATGGAGGCCGTGCTGCTGTCGGATGGCGAAAGCTCGGCCTTCGAGGAGGCCGTCGGCTTTGCATGGAAATATGAAATTCCCGGCGAACGCCTATTCGAGCTGCCCGGCAGACTTTCCGTCACCGTCGAGCTGCGCGGCAAACGCGACGTCGATCCGGTATTGGCGAAAAAGGACGCCGACGGGCTCTGGCGTTTCCTCGCGGCACGGGGGATCGTCGCCGACGAAAAGCCGGCGGCGACGGCATTTTCCGGTCCGGCCGTGCCGCTCGACAATGTCGAGATCATCCGCGCTCCGGAAGGCGGAGCCGTGCTCTTTCATCGCAATATCGGCGAGAGGATTGCGGAAGGCGACCGCCTAGTGACGATCGTTACCCGGCCAGGGCAGCCGGGCGGCAGCATCGAGCTCACCTCGCCGCAGGACGGGCTGATCCTAACCCGAACATCCGACCGGCTGGTGCGGCGGCGCGGCGACCTGATGAAGATCGCCTGCGACGAACCCAGCAAGGCTTCGCGCAAGGCCGGCGCGCTGGAGAATTGAGCAACAGGCCGGCTTTGTCTGCCTCGATCGTCGACGCGCTCGGGGGATAAAACGTCGCACGGCGTTTGCGCCGGCCTTCGTGCATGTTATCTCGCGCCATCACAGGGAGATCGATCGGGCATGGCCGTCACCATCTATGGCATCAAGAATTGCGACACGATGAAGAAGGCACGCAGCTGGCTGGAAGAACACAGCGTCGCCTATGGGTTTCACGATTACAAGGCGCTGGGTATCGATCGCGCCCATCTCGAAGCCTGGATCGACCAGGCCGGCCTCGACATCGTGCTCAACCGCGCCGGCACCACCTTCCGCAAATTGCCCGATGCGGAGCGCGAGAACCTGACCCGGGAGAAAGCGATCGCCCTGATGCTCGACCAGCCCTCGATGATCAAGCGGCCGGTGCTGGAGGCGAAGGGGAAATTGCTGGTCGGATTCAAGCCGGAGATTTACGCCGGTGCATTCGGCGGCTGACAGGCGACCGGGTGAACTCACGAGGGAAAGAGATGTCCAAGACCACGCGCGCGACACAGGTTCTTTCGCAGGCAGGTATCGCCTTCACGATCCATGCCTATGACTACGACCCCAATGCCGAGCGTGTCGGGCTGCAGGCGGCAGAAGCGCTCGGCGAGGCGCCGCATCGAGTGCTGAAGACGCTGATGGCGGAGGTGGACGGCAAACCGGTCTGCGCCGTCGTACCGTCGGACCGCGAGGTCAGCATGAAGAAGCTGGCGAGCGCCTTTCACGGCAAATCGGCCAGCATGATGAAGCCTGCCGATGCCGAACGGCTAACGGGCTATCATGTCGGCGGCATCAGCCCTTTCGGCCAGAAGAAGACCGTGCCGACGGCGATCGAGGAAGCCGCGCTTGGCGAACCGCTCGTCTATATCAATGGCGGGCAGCGCGGGCTGCAGGTGCGGCTCGATCCAAAGGATGCGTTGAAGGCGTTGAAGGCCGTCGCGGTGCCGCTGATTGCCTGATCAGAGCGTGATGCCGAAGGTGTGAGCGGTTTTCGGACGACATCGTGCTCTTAACTATTGAATCTAGAGGAAGCGGTCGAGCAGACCGGCGATCGCCTTCGCATCGCTTTCGGCAAGCTTGCAGCCGATATGGGTCTCGATCGATCTGGCATAGACGGTCCACATGTGCTCGCGAAGCTTTCGACCGGCACCTGTGATTACCACCCAGCGGCCGCGTCCGTCCTCAGCGAAGACCTCGCGCCGGACCAGGCCCTCTTTTTCCAACCGATCAATCAGCCGGGAAAGATTATACTGGGCCAGCAATGTCCGCTCCTCGATCTCGTAGGGGCGCAGCTTGCCGTCTTGCGAGCGCGCCAATTCCCACAGCACGTCATACCAGGCAAGAGGCGGCATGCCGGCCGTTTTCAGGTCGGCTTCGATGGCAGCGAGCAGCCGCTCGCGGGCGCGCATGATGCTCGTCCAGGCAGAGGTGACCGCTTCGCTCGGATTCGACAGTTTTTCAGACATAAATGCAGTTACATCTATCTTGAATTCCGCCGCAAGCGATATTAGATGTATTTGCATCTATCGTCGTAAAGTGGAGACCGCCATGAGTAAACCTACCCTCGTCAGCCATCATCTCTGCCCCTATGTACAACGCGCCGCGATCGCGCTGCTTGAAAAGGGTGTGCCCTTCGAGCGCATCAATATCGATCTTGCCGACAAGCCCGACTGGTTCCTGAAGATCTCGCCGCTCGGCAAGGTGCCGCTGCTGCGGATCGAGGAGGAGGATGGCAGCGAGGCGGTGCTGTTCGAAAGCAGCGTCATCTGCGAATATCTGGAGGAAACACAGCCAGGTGTGGCGCTGCATTCGAAAGACCCGCTGACACGTGCCCGCCATCGCGGCTGGATGGAATTCGGTTCCTCCGTGCTCTCTGATCTCTGGGGTTACGAGACGGCGCAGGATGCCGCGCAGTTGGAGGCCAAACGCACGGCGCTCATCGCCAAATTCGCAACGCTCGAGAAGGTGCTGACGGATGGGCCGTATTTCGCCGGCAACGACTTCAGCCTCGTCGACGCTGTCTTTGCACCGGTCTTTCGGTATTTCGATGTCTTCGACACGCTTGGCGCCAGCGGCATCTTCGAAGGGCTTGAGCGGGTGACGCGTTGGCGCAAGGCGCTCTCCGAACGGGCAAGCGTCAAGGCCGCCGTTGGCGAAGACTACCCGCAGCGGCTGATGAGATTCCTCGACAAGCATAACTCGATCCTGCTCAGGTTGCCTGCCGCAGCTTAAAGCCCCGCGAGCGGCCGGACATATCTCCGGCCGCTGCAATTCGGCAGCGGCGCGCTTCATTTTCGCCGCAAACGGGTCTAAGTCTTCCAGCCTCACACCGTCGATGACAGAAGGCAGGTTGAACCATGACTTTCATGCCCCAGAGCCAGAACACCGTTGATCCCGTCAAGCTGGAAAAGCTTGCGGAAGTCGCCGTCAAGGTCGGGCTACAGTTGCAAAAGGGTCAGGACCTGGTGATCACCGCACCTGTCGTGGCGCTGCCGCTCGTTCGCCTGATCACCAAACATGCCTATCTGGCCGGCGCCGGACTGGTCTCCGCCTTCTATTCCGATGAGGAAACGACGCTGGCGCGCTATCAGTATGGCAGCGACGAGAGCTTCGACCGCGCCTCCGGCTGGCTCTACGAGGGCATGGCCAAGGCCTATACCAACGGGGCGGCCCGTCTTGCGGTTGCCGGCGACAATCCGATGCTGCTGTCCGAGCAGGATGCCGGCAAAGTCGGCCGCGCCAATCGCGCCAACTCCACCGCCTACAAGCCGGCGCTGGAGAAGATCTCGAATTTCGACATCAACTGGAACATCGTCTCCTATCCGAACCCGTCCTGGGCCAAGGTGGTTTTCCCCGACGATCCGGAACCGATCGCCATTGCCAAGCTTGCCAAGGCGATCTTTGCCGCCTCGCGCGTCGATGTCAGCGATCCGGTCGCCGCCTGGGCCGAGCACAATGGTAATCTTGCGAAGCGCAGCGCCTGGCTGAACGGCGAGCGCTTCGCCTCGCTGCATTTCAAGGGACCGGGCACCGACCTGACGATCGGTCTTGCCGACGGGCACGAATGGCATGGCGGCGCTTCCACCGCCAAGAACGGCATCACCTGCAATCCGAATATCCCGACCGAGGAAGTGTTCACCACGCCGCATGCGCTGCGCGTCGAAGGCCATGTGTCGAGCACCAAACCGCTTTCGCACCAGGGCACGCTGATCGACAATATCCAGGTGCGCTTCGAGGGCGGGCGCATTGTCGAGGCCAAGGCCTCGCGCGGCGAAGAGGTCTTGAACAAGGTGCTCGATACCGACGAGGGCGCGCGCCGGCTCGGCGAAGTGGCGCTCGTGCCGCATTCCTCACCGATCTCGGCCAGCGGCATCCTGTTCTACAACACGCTGTTCGACGAAAACGCCTCGTGCCACATCGCGCTCGGCCAGTGCTATTCCAAGTGTTTCCTCGATGGCGCGACACTGAGCCAGGAGCAGATCAAGGCGCAGGGCGGCAATTCCAGCCTGATCCATATCGACTGGATGATCGGCTCCGATAAGGTCGATATCGACGGCATCAAGCCGGATGGTTCACGGGTTCCGGTGATGCGGCAGGGCGAATGGGCCTGAGCGGCTTCATTATGTGCTGACTGAACCAGACACTGGCAAGCACCATGGCGAAACCGCCGATCTGCGCCAGCGTCAGGCTCTGGCCGAGCGCCAGCCAGCCGAGCATTGTCGCGACCAGCGGGCTCAGAAAGCCGAGCGAGGCGACCGCCGAGGGCTCGATGCGTGACAAGCCGCGAAACCAGAGCAGATAGGTCAAGGCTGCGCCGATCAGCCCGAGATAGGCGATGCCGGCGATGTTTGCAGCGGTCGGGATCGGCGGCGTCGGTTCGAGGAAAAGGGCGAAAGGCACCAGCAGCATGCCGCCCGCCGTCAATTGCCAAGCGGTGAAGGTGAGGTTTGAGACCGGCGGCGCCCAGCGTCGCGTCAGCACCGTGCCGAAGGCCATCGAAACGGCGCCGGCGAGACCGGCAGCGACACCTATCGGATCGAGGCCCGCCTTCGGCGTCAGCACCAGCAATCCGACGCCGGCCATGCCGGCGAGACCGGCCAGCACGGCAAGCGGCCGGATCGGCTTGCCGAGAAAAAGCCGCGACAAAGCGATGACGATCAGCGGCTGCACCGCGCCGACCGTTGCGGCAACGCCACCTGGCAGCCTGTAGGCCGAGACGAAGAGCATCGCCCAGAAAAACGAGAAGTTCAGCGCGCCGAGAACGAAAGTCCTTCCCCACCAGATGCCGAAAGGCAACTTTCTGACCAGGAAGAGAAGCAGCAAACCGGCCGGCAGGGCGCGCAGCATCGCCACTGTCAGCGGATATCCGGCCGGCAGGAAAGCGGTGGTGACGATATAGGTGCTTCCCCAGATGGCGGGTGCGAGCGCGGTTGCCATAAGATCGGCGACATAGCGTAAATTTGTCTTCATATCAAGAATCTCTATTTCAAGATAAACTCATCCTACACCTTCTTATCTTGACGTCAAGATAATGAATGATATCGATGGAGCATGAGCGAAGACCGCAAGTTGGACCATGTCGACAAGATCCTGGCGCAATGGCGACGGGAGCGGCCGGATCTCGACGTCGAACCGATGGGCATCCTCGGACGGCTAAAACGCCTGAGTACGCATCTCGGCCGCGAGGTGGAGGCCGTGCTCACGCAGCAGGGGCTTTCATCCTCCGCCTTCGACGTGCTGGCGACGCTTCGCCGCGCCGGCGCGCCTCACCGGCTTTCGCCGGGGGAGCTCCTGGAGATGACCATGGTCAGCTCCGGCACGATGACGAACCGCATCGACCAGCTGGAGAAGGCGGGCTACGTCGAACGTATCCTCAATCCGGAGGATCGCAGGAGCGTGCTCATCGCGCTGACGGAGAAAGGGCTTGCGACGGTGGAAACCGCCGTCGATGCGCATGTCGCCAATCAGCACCGGCTGTCGAAAAATCTGAGCGCCGCCGACAAGGCGGAACTCGACAGGCTGCTGCGCAAGTTTCTTGCTGACTTCGAATAGCGCCTATCGAATTGCCGATAGCAGCTTACGCACGCGATCGAGATGCGCCCTGCGCTTTGCGTCGGTGGCCCGGTCCATGTCGTGCAGGCTGAGCATGCGGAAATTCAATCCCTTCGAGCAGAAGGCGGCGATGCCGCGCTTCAAGAGCCGGCGCACCGGATCGCCCATATAGAGACGTACCAGCCACCAGGGCGAGCCTGTGGTCGTCAGCGCATAGAGCAGCTTTATATTGGTCAACTGCGGCACGATACGGCCGCCGGCCGCATCATGGCTGAAGGCAACGCCGGGGGCGAAAACACGGTCGAAGAAACCCTTCAGGATCGCCGGAAAATTGAACCACCATTGCGGAAAGACGAAGATCAGACCATCGGCCGCCTTCAGGCGGGCAACGATATCGGCAACGGCTGACGTGTCATAAGGCACGTCGAAATAGCCGCCGCGCTCGGCCTTCGAAAGGCGTGGATCGAAATTCTCGGCATAGAGATCAAGCAGATCGACGGTATGGCCTGCCGCTTCCAGCGCTTCGCGCGCGGTCCCTGCCACGGCGGCGGCGAAACTGTCCTCCAACGGATGGGCAAGCACCAGCAGGATCCGCATAGTCAGAACAGGCTTCCCTGCTTCGGCGGGTCTGCGGGTCTTACGCTGCGCTTCCTGGCGCCGGCCGGCGGCGTTCCGCCTTCCGTGGTCATGGCGCCGACACGGCCGTCGGCGAATTCAATGGCGATGCCCATGCCGGCGGAGAGTTGAGCAGCCTGCGAGACCGGCCTGTTATCTTCATCGCGAATGACGGCGTAGCCGCGCTTCAGCACATTCTTATAGGAAAGCGACTGCAGCACGCGGTCCTGCGCGGAAAGCTCGGCGCGCGCGCGGGTCAGCTGGTGGCGGATTGCCGTATCGGCATGGCGCGAAAGATTGCCAAGGCGTTCGCGACCGCGGTCGGTCTGGGTCTTCAGCCGGGCAGGCAGCGACGAGAGAATTGCCTCGGCGCGGTCGACGCGCGATTTCGAGCGGTCGATCAGCCGCTCGACCATGCGCTCGGCGCGGGCCATGCGCTCGTTCAGCGTCTGGCGGCGCTCGGCGATGCGATTGGACAGCACATCAGGACGCAGATGCGCGGCGATACGCTCGTAGCCGCGGCGCTTGTTGTTGGTATTGAGCTCCAGCCCGCGGCCGAGGCCGGCGGCCGCCTCGTCGAAACGGCGGCGCGGCAAGGCGAGAAGCTGATCGAGCGACGGCAATGCCCGCATCAGCGCGCGCACCGACTGGCGGCGCTGATCCATCTGCCGGTTCATGCAGCCCTGCAGGCGCGCGGCAAGAGCGGCGGCCTGCGCCTCGAGCTCCGCCTTGACGGGCACCGCCATTTCCGCAGCCCCCGTCGGCGTCGGCGCACGGACATCGGCGGCATAGTCGATCAGCGTCCAGTCGGTCTCATGCCCGACAGCCGAGATCAGCGGTATTTCGCTTTCGGCCGCAGCACGCACGACGATCTCGTCGTTGAAGCTCCAGAGATCTTCCAGGCTGCCGCCGCCGCGTGCGACGATCAGCACATCCGGGCGCAGAATGGCGCCTGAAGGTTCCAGCGCATTAAAGCCGCGGATGGCGTTTGCCACCTCCTCGCCGGACCCCTCGCCCTGCACCTTCACCGGCCAGACGAGGACATGCACGGGAAAACGATCGGAGATGCGGTGAAGAATATCGCGGATCACGGCGCCGGTCGGCGAAGTGACGACGCCGATCACGCCAGGCATGAAGGGCAGCCGCTTCTTGCGGGTCGCATCGAACAGGCCCTCGGCGCCGAGCTTGCGCTTGCGCTCCTCGATCAGCGCCATCAGCGCGCCGGCGCCGGCCGGCTCCAGCGTCTCGATGACGATCTGATATTTCGAAGAGCCCGGAAAGGTGGTGACCTTGCCGGTGGCGATGACTTCCATGCCCTCTTCCGGACGAAACTTCAGCCGTGAGAAGGTGCCCTTCCAGATGACAGCGTCGATGCGGGCGCGGTCATCCTTCAGCGCGAAATAGGCGTGGCCTGAGGAGTGCGGCCCGCGATAGCCTGATATTTCGCCGCGCACTCGAACCTGATCGAAAGCCGTTTCGACGGTGCGCTTGATCGAGCCGGAAAGTTCCGAAACAGAATATTCGGCAAGGTTGGTCGGCGAATCGCCGTCGAAGACGTTGCTCATCCCCTCTTTCTATGTCCAACCGCGGCAAACGGAAAGATCGGCGCTGGCATTGGGATCGGTTTTCCCGGCCATTGAGATAGGTCGCGCGCGGGGTTTGTCGCCATTGCGTTGAGCGCGCTCGTCTCCTGGGATCCTGCACATGCACTCGTTGCAGCCGCGCGAATAACAACAAAATCGAGTAAATATGTTTTGTTGCGGAACGGATAGTTAGAATATGCGTTTTACTCGAAAGGGATTGCTAACCACCGCAATACAAAGGCTTTTCGGCGAGGACCGCCGGTAAATCTTTGTTAGTTGGCCCTTCCTATGCTTCCCCTCGTTATCACTGGGAAGGTGCTGAAATGATTATTCTCACAGCAGCAGCATTGGGCGTCAGCGCCGGGCAGATGCGTTCGGCAGGCGTGATAGCGTTGGTCGCGGCGCTGATCGGAATGACATTTGCAGTGGCGGCGATAAGCTCGCCCGGGCCGGTGTCTATTCTCGCATTCGTCTATGCCGTGCTCGGCTATAATGGCGGCCTCATGCTCTTCGTGCTTGGGCTCTACGCCAATCAGCGGCTTCGCCGCGCCATGCGCGTTTCGCACTGACAGCGCGTTTCACACTGACAAGCGCGTCGCGATCTTTCAGATTCGCTTCCCGCGATTGCTTTATCCCATCTGAAGATTGCCGGCGTCAGTTCGTCGCCGGCCGATAGCGAAAGAACTGAACGCCCGCGTCCGCCGCCTTCGGAAGCGGTTCCAGATAGGGCGGAATATTCCCCTTGCCGAGTTGTGCATAGAGCCCGTCCGGCTTTAGCTTGGCGATCTCGCGCGTCTGCAGGTCGCCGGGGCAGAAGGCCAGCACCGTCACCCCGGTCCCCTTCAGGAAGGCTTCCGCCTCCTGCGGCTCCGCCATGCCGATATGCAGTTCCGTCAGCATGCCGCCCTGATTGCGATGATAGGGCGCGGAGAGAACCCGGTTCTGCGTGAAGCGCAGGATCGACACGCCCATTTCCGACGGAGCGGAGATCAGTCCGGCCGGCAGCCCGGCGAGCGGCGCCAGCGCCGCTTGCGATGTGCAGGAAATTTCCTTTGCCGGCTTCGCCGCCTTCTTCTGCGCAGCATTCTCGATCTGCAACGAGATAAGCCCGCCACCGACGGCCCAGGCGGCCGGAACGCTTGCGAGCACGGTCACGATGTAGACGAAGGCGGCTGCGACATTCTCGCTGTCGATGTTTGAGATGCGCTTGATATCGATGATCAGCAGGGCAAGCGGCAGGATCGAGATCAGGTTCGAGAAGGTGGAACCGCGCACCTGGACCAGCGCGATTGCCCAACTCGTCATCAGCAGGAAAAGCAGGATCAGGTGAATCTGCATGCGGTCACGCTTGATGACGCGGAAGATGCAGACGGCGATGCCGAACAAGCCGGCCGCATAGAAGCCACCGATCGAGAAGGGATCGGTGCGCCCGAGAACGAAAACCGACTGCGCTTCCGAAACATTCCTCAGCCAGAGTTCGACCAGCATCGGATCGAGACCGGCCAGCGGATCGCTCAGGCACTGCGGTGCGATCACGATCGCCGAACCGAGAACACCGGCGCCGACGACGGCGAGTGCGGCAAAGCGCAAGGGCCGGCGCAGGCGGCTCGCGAAAACCGCCGAAAACAACAGCAACCCGCCGCCGATCGCCGCCAGGCTGTAGTAGCCGAGCGAGAGATTGTCGCAGGTGACCATCGAATAAAGCCGAGGCGGCACCGTTGCGAAGAAGAGAATGCTGATCGCAATCGCCAGCGCCAGCCCGAAGGCCTTGGCGGCGGCAGCGAAATCTTCGCCCTCCCATGCCCAGAGCAGGGCGATGGTCAGGCAGACGGCGGCGACGAAGGGGGTCGTCTCGGCGCCGATGGCGATGGCGATGGCTGCCGCGATGCCGGCGACCACATAGCTCCAGGCGCGACGCTCGGGGTCCAGCAGCATCGCGATCATCGTCGCGACCAACGCCAGCTGCGCGTTGTGATGATCGATGGCGCCCGGCGCGAAACGGTTTCCGGTGTAGATCGCAAGAGCGGTCAAGCCGAGACTGATGTGCATGGCGGCAACGCCGCCGATGCGCCGACCGGCAACCGCCATGGCGAGCATGGCGGGCAGGATGAGCGATACCGGCCAGACGCCGAGCGCCAGCGCCTCTGCCGTCTCATGAGGTACAAACAGGCTGAAAAACCAGATTAGCGAGGCGATCGGCAGATCGATCAGCCGTGACCAGTGCATCAGCGTGCCGCCGTCGAGGCCGAGACGGTATTGCATCAGGTCGAACCAGCCCTGCCCGGTCAGAAAATCACGAACTTCGACGAGACGCATTCCGTCGTCATTGTCGGGGCCGACGTAATCGGTGGCACCGGAAAGCTTGGTGATGAGGATGGCGGCGGCAAGGATGACGCTATAGGCGATGACAACAGGCCAGAGACGCGTCAGCAGGTCGCGTAGCCCGACCCGAGAGGCGTCGATTGCGGATGATGCTTTGGAGATCGGCTGCACAGCGTTCATCGTGGTTAGCGGTTCGTTTCCGGATGGCGAAGCTTAGCCGCCGCCGATCAAGAAAGTGTAAAGCCGTTTGTGGCAGCCGCCGATTTTGCCTGCGTCATAGGGTCTTATTAACGGCGCATGATTTAGGCTGAGCGCGGCTTTCAGTGTAACGAGTAGAGTCATGCCCCGATCGCGTACCGACAATCTGAATATTGCCGTCCTGCTTCCCTGCTATAATGAAGCGGCGACGATCGGCCCTGTGGTCCAGGGCTTCCGGGCGACGCTGCCCGATGCTGCGATCCATGTCTACGACAATAATTCCACCGACGGCACCGCGCTGCAGGCAATGCTTGCCGGCGCGCATGTCGTGCGCGAGCGGCGTCAGGGCAAGGGCCATGTCGTGCGCCGGATGTTCGCCGATATCGACGCCGACATCTACATCATCGCCGACGGCGACGGCACCTATGCGCCCGAGGATGCCGAGGAACTGGTGCGCACGCTGCTGACCGAGCGCGCCGACATGGTGGTCGGCACCAGGCGCGGTGTGCACGCCGATGCCGGCCGTCAGGGCCATGCGCTCGGCAATCGGCTTTTCAACCTCCTCTACCGGATGATCTTCGGCCCCGATTTCACCGATATCTTTTCCGGCTACCGCGCGTTTTCGCGCCGCTTCGTCAAGAGTTTCCCGGCGGTATCGGGCGGCTTCGAGATCGAAACCGAGATGTCCGTGCATGCCTCCCGGCTGAAGCTGCCGGTCAGCGAGCTGGAGCTCGACTACGGCCGCCGACCGGAAGGCTCGCATTCCAAGCTTTCGACATTCCGCGACGGCGCCAAGATCCTCTGGATGTTCGCGATGCTGATGAAGGAAACCCGGCCTTTCGCCTTCTTCAGCGCGATCAGCGCCACCTTCATGCTGGCGAGCCTCGGCTTCATGGCGCCGGTGCTGGCCGAATATTTCGAAACGGGACTCGTCAGCCGCATGCCGACCTGGGTGCTGTCGACGGCGCTGATGATGATCTCCTTCATGCTGTTCACCGCCGGCGTCATCCTGGATTCCGTCGCACGCGCCCGCGCCGAACAACTCCGTATCCATTATATGGGCCTGGAAAGGCCGAGCGCGTTGAAGGCGCCGCTCAACAACGCAGGGCCGGTATCGCGCGCGCGTCCCGGCAAGGCGGATGCGGCATGAGAAAGCTCATCCGCTTCGCCATTGCCGGCGGCATCGGCTTCCTCGTCGATGCCGGCATCCTGTCGGCGCTGCTCCATCTGACGCCGCTCGGGCCGTTTCTGGCGCGGCTCATCGCGATCGCCTTCGCCATGGCGGCGACCTGGGCTTTCAATCGGAGCTTCACCTTCGATCGCACCGGCCGTTCGCTTGCCGCCGAAGGCTTCCGCTATGGCTCGGTCGGAGTGACGGCGGCGCTGGTCAATTACGGGCTCTATTCCGCACTGCTGCTGTCGCTGCCGGCGCTTCAGCCGCTGGCGGCCATGGTGATCGCCAGCGTCGCCTCGATGATCTTCAGCTTCTTCGGCTATTCGCGCTTCGTCTTCCGCGCCGAATAGTTACAGTCTTCCTGGTCAGACTGCTTCCCAGCCGTCCTTCTCGCTGGCGCGGTAGATCGCGTCGATCACCTTCTGGTTCAGCTTCGAATTTTCGAGCGTGACGATCTCTTCCTTACCGGTCGTCACCGCCCGGGCGAAGGCCTCGACCTGCCGCTTGTACTGGCGGCTGTCCTGGAAGCGGAAGATGCGCGATTCAGCGTGGCTGCGGTTGGCAAGCTCGATCTCCTCAGGTCCCCAGCGATTGGCGTTGAACGGCGACTTGACCTCGATGTAACCTTCGGTGCCATGGAAGACCATGACCTGGCGGTTGGCCATCTGCGTCGAGATATAGAAGCTCAGCTCGAAATCGCCGAAATCGGCCTTGACGCTCGAATAGATATCCGTGCCGAAATCCGCATCGCGCTCGGTGATCGCCTGGATCCAGAGCGGCTCCTTGCCGGTGGAAAAACGCGTGCCCATGACGGGATAGACGCCGATATCGGGAAGGCCGCCGCCGCCGAGCTCGGGGACGTTGCGCATGTTGGCGGGGTCGCGGTTGAAATAGGTGAAGGCGCCCTGCACATGCCGGAGCGAACCGATGGCGCCCTCGTCGATCAACGAGCGCACCTTCTGCCAGACCGGGGAATAGGTGATCATATAGGCTTCGGTGACCACCACCCGGTTGCGGTCGCGGGCGGCGATCAGATCGTCGATATCACCGGCCTTGAGCGCTAAGGGCTTTTCGCAGAGCACGTGCTTGCCGGCATCTGCCGCCTTGATCGACCATTCGATATGCTGCGAGGTCGGCAGCGGAATGTAGACGGCATCGATGACGTGGGAGGCCAGCATCTCCTCGTAGGAGCCGAAGGCATGCGGCACCGAGAAGCGGTCGGCCATCTCCCTCGCACGCTTGAGATCACGGCTGGCAATCGCCGTGACGACGCAATTCTCCGCATCCTGGATCGCCGGAACGACATTGTCGCGGCCGATCTTCGCCGTTGAAATGATACCGAAACGCAACATGATCCAAGCCTCCCGAACTGATTTCCGCGAACCATATTCAGGCCCTCGCTGCGGCGCAATGGCGCGGCCTGAAATCACAGAAGTTTGGTTTCCCGGATGCGCGGATCGCACTAAGTTGGTCAGGGCGGCGTTCTGCCGTATCCGCGATTTCAATTCCTTCACACTTCTGGAGAGCGTCATGGAAATGCGTCGGCTTGGAAAAACAGGTCTTTCGGTCGCGCCGATCGTCATCGGCGGCAATGTCTTCGGCTGGACGGCCGACGAGAAAACATCCTTCGCCATTCTCGACGCCTTCTTCGACGCGGGACTGAACACGATCGATACGGCCGATGTCTATTCCTCCTGGGTCCCGGGCAACAAGGGCGGCGATTCCGAAGAGATCATCGGGCGCTGGCTAAGCCAGGCAAAGATCTCCCGCGACAAGGCCGTTATCGTCACCAAAGTCGGCTCCGACATGGGACAGGGAAAGACGCTGAAGGAGACCTATATCCTGAAGGCGGTCGAGGATTCGTTGCGCCGGCTGCAGACGGATTATATCGACCTCTATCTCTCGCACTGGCCGGATGAAGATACGCCGCATGAGGAAACGCTCGGGGCCTTTGCCAAGCTGAAGCAGCAGGGCAAGATCCGCGCCATCGGCTGCTCGAACTATGATGCGAAACTGCTTCAGGCATCCTTCGACGCTGCCGAGAGGGCCGGCCTGCCGCGTTACGATGTGCTGCAGCCGGAATATAATCTCTACGAGCGCTCGAGCTTCGAGGGGCCGCTTGCCGATCTCTGCGTCGAAGAAGACATCGGCGTCATCACCTATTTCAGCCTTGCCGCCGGCTTCCTCACCGGCAAATACCGCAGCAAGGCCGATACAGAAGGGCGCGCACGCGAGGGCCGGGTTTCGAAATATCTCGATGATAAAGGCCTGCGCATCTTGGCCGCGCTCGACAAGGTTTCGGCCGAGACCGGTGCAGCGCCCGCGGAAATTTCGCTCGCCTGGCTGCTGCGCAAGAAGGGCGTCACGGCGCCGATCGCCAGCGCGACCAGCCTTTCGCAGCTTGAAAGCCTGGCGAAATCGGCGACACTTGCGCTTTCCGATGACGCGATGGCGCTGCTCGACGAAGCCGGCGCCTGAAAGAAAGAGACGCCATGACCGTGACGATACGCGATGCCCGCCCCGAAGATGAAGCCCGCTGGCGCGAGCTTTGGGCCGCCTACCTCGCCTTTTACGACGTCACGGTCGATGCCGATATCAGCGATTCCACATGGCGCCGTGTCTTCGATCCGGCGTCGGCGATTGCGATGCGCGTCGCCGAGGTCGATGGCCGGATCATGGGTTTTGCGCTCTATCTCACGCATGAGGGCACGTGGATCCGTGGCAGGGACTGCTATCTCGAAGACCTGTTCGTCGATGCCAATGCGCGCGGCAAGGGCGTCGGGCGGGCACTGATGGACGATCTCGTTTCGACCTGCAAAGCCCAGGGCTGGTCGCGGCTCTACTGGCATACCAGCGAGCAGAACAGAACCGCGCGTGCGCTCTACGACAGCTATGTCGAGAGCGACGGCCATATCCGCTATCGCATCAGGTTCACTGCATAAATTCTTAAATCGGAAATCGATTTAAGGATTAAATTATGCAGCATTTAAAGTGTTACAGCGTCCTTTGCGCGTCTGAGAGGACGCGCGGCGCTGTAAGCGATGGAAAACCAGCATACCACTCGGAATGATCGCCTGCCCAATTGGCCATGCCGGGTTTGGTCAGGATGCCGCGCGGGCTGACATAACTCTGGATCACCCGCTTCGGCCGTTCGTGCCACTGGATATTGAAGGCCCAGAGCTTGGGAAAGAAGCAGAGCGAGGCATAAGGCAGGTGGTCGTGAATCCACCAGGCGAGCCGCTGCCAGTCGCTTTCATCGTGGTAATGGTCGACCATCCACGGCACGGCAATGCAGACGGCAGCACCCATGCAGCCGTCGAAGTCCCTCATATCCCAGATGTGATGCGCTGATGTGGACGCATTGGTCGAACAGTTCAGATTGTTCTCGTTGCCGAACCTGTTGACCGCGGGCGAACGATAGCCGGAACGGATATGCAGGCGCCCGAACGTTGCCTCCAGCGGCTCCAGCAATTCCTCGCAAAGCCTCTTGCCCGCCTCGATCGCCAGATCGGGATCTTCGGGGATATTGGGAATGCGGTAGAAATCGGCGATTTCGGAATGCAGGAAAT
Source organism: Rhizobium sp. LARHSG275 (assembly GCF_052871115.1). NCBI lineage: Bacteria > Pseudomonadati > Pseudomonadota > Alphaproteobacteria > Hyphomicrobiales > Rhizobiaceae > Rhizobium > Rhizobium sp. LARHSG275. Next base: position 25,725 of record NZ_JBIXJN010000012.1, read on the forward strand.
CGCGGAGGAAGAAGTTTTGCGACAGCCGCACACGGCCAAGATCCTCCAGACCCTTCATCGAATTCGGCTTTCGCATGACTTTACCCTCCCACATCGACGGCAGGAATCATCGCCCGGCACCGATTTCCAGTCCACCCGAAATCGATCGGGAACAATTAACGCGATCTTCTCTTCTTAATGTGTCGCCGCGTTCGCGGTTTCCCCAGAACAAGGATCGAGAAAATGGCCAAGGAAAAGACGCTGGAAGATCTCTTCTATGACACGCTGAAGGACATCTACTTTGCCGAACGGCAGATATTGCGCGCCCTGCCGAAGATGGCGCGGGCCGCCCAATCCTCCGAACTGAAGAAGGGCTTCGAAAAACACCGTGAGGAAACCGAAGGCCAGGTCGAGCGCCTGCAGCAGGTTTTCGAACTGATCGATAAACGCGCCCAGGGCAAGACCTGCGAGGCGATCCAGGGCATCATCGCCGAGGGCGAGGACATCATGGAGGAATTCAAGGGCACGGCGGCCCTCGATGCCGGCCTGATTTCGGCTGCCCAGGCCGTCGAGCATTACGAAATCGCCCGTTACGGCACGCTGAAGACCTGGGCCGCGACGCTCGGTCTCAAGGAGGTCGTCGGCCTGCTCGACCAGACGCTGCAACAGGAAACGGCCACCGACAAGACCCTCTCCCAGCTCGCCACCACGGCGGCAAACCAGAAGGCAAAGGCTGCCTGATGGAAACGGCGCCCTAATAACAACGGGCGGCCCGGTTCCAGCGCATCGGCCCGAAAAGTCGGAATCGATTTTCGGAAAGCACGATGCGCAGATTTAAAGTGCTACAGCGTCCTTTGCGCGTCTGAAAGGACGCGCGGCGCTGTAATCCTTACCGGCCGCCCGTATCCTGCCCGCTGTATCTGAAGAAATCGATGAAGGCGCGCAGCGCCGGGCGCATCTGCCGCCGGGTGGGATAATAGAGAAAAGGCCCGGCATAGGGCGCGCACCAATCCTCCAGCACCCGCACAAGCTTGCCGCTCGCCAGTTCGGCATTGACCCGCATGTCGAAGAGATAGGCGAGGCCGGCGCCGTTCAGCGCCGCAAGCATGGCCAGCCGATCCTCGCTGACAACAAGCGGCCCATCGACCGAAACGACGAGTTCCTGCCCGTCCTTTTCGAATTCCCAGCGATAGATCGAGCCGTTGGTGAATCGCCGCTTGATGCAGCGATGACGGACGAGATCGCGCGGATGCTCCGGCTTCGGATGGTGCTCGAAATATTCGGGCGAAGCGGCGATTACCGTCGTCAGATCGGGCGAGACCCTGACCGCGATCATATCAGCCTCCAGGCTCTCCTCCAGCCGGATGCCGGCATCGAAACCTTCCTTGACGATATCCGTGAAACCGTCCTCATTGGCGATCTCCAGGGTGATATCGGGATAGAGGTTGAGAAAGTCGCCGAGCCGCGGAGCGAGCAGCAGATCGGAGGCGAAGCGCGGCGCGGTGATACGCAGATTTCCAGCCGGTTTGGCGCGCGTATCTCGGACGGCCTCCAAGGCAATGTCGATCTCATCGAGCGCGGGACGAAGTCTTTCAAGCAGCAGCCGGCCCTCTTCTGTCGGCGCGACGCTACGGGTGGTGCGCGCCAGAAGCCGCACCCCCAGGCTTTCCTCGAGGCTCGATATCGCATGGCTGATCGCCGAGGGCGCGACGAGGAGTTCCTTCGCCGCGGCCCGGAAGCTGCGATGCTCCGAGACGGCGGCGAGAACGGCGAGTTGCGAGAGCTGTGTTCTGTTCATTGATCGAAATGATAGAACAACCTGTTAGAAACTGCATGTATTTTCTGATTGATGCGGCAGCGATATGGTCTGCCCGTACCGCAACCAGTCAGAACAGAATGATTTCAGGCCACTCGGCCTAAAAGCTGAATCCTGTTCTGAATTAAATAGTTAGAGCTTGATGTCGTCCGAAAACCGCTCACACTTTTCGGCATCATGCTCTGGCGGCTCAAAATCAGCTCAAAGGAGCACATCATGAAAATCCGGAAACTCGGAAACGATCTAACCGTCTCGGCCGTCGGCCTTGGCTGCATGGGCATGAGCTTTGCCTATGGCGCCAGCGACGATGCGGAATCGATCAAGACACTGCATCGCGCCATCGATCTCGGCGTGACCTTCTTCGACACCGCCGAAGTCTATGGTCCCTTTACCAATGAAGTTCTTCTCGGCAAAGCGCTGAAGCCGTTCCGCGACCGCGTGGTGATCGCCACCAAATTCGGCTTCAAGATCGATGCCAGCAAGCCGGGTACTGCCGCCATCACCGGCGTCGACAGCCGCCCCGAGCATGTGCGCGCGGTGGCCGAAGCCTCGCTGAAACGCCTCGGCATCGAGACCATCGACCTCCTCTACCAGCACCGGGTCGATCCCAACGTGCCGATCGAAGAGACGGTCGGCGTCATGGCGGAGTTGGTGAAGGAGGGGAAAGTCCGCGCCCTCGGGCTTTCGGAAGCCGGCAGCGCCACCATTCGTCGCGCCCATGCGGTCCATCCGATCGCAGCCCTGCAGAGTGAATATTCGCTCTGGACGCGCGACCCCGAAGAAGAGGTGCTTGCCACCTGCCGCGAACTCGGCATCGGCTTCGTGCCTTACAGCCCGCTCGGCCGCGGCTTCCTGACCGGAGCGATCCGCAAAGTGGATGATCTCGCTGCCGACGATTTCCGCCGGCAGGTGCCGCGTTTCCAGGCGGAAAATTTCGACGCCAATGCCGCCCTCGTCGCAACGCTCGAGCGGCTGGCCGCCGAGAAGGGCGTGACGGCAGCACAGCTGGCGCTCGCCTGGGTGTTGAACCAGGGCGACGACATCGTGCCGATACCGGGCGCCCGCAAGCTTCATCATCTCGAACAGAACGCCGCTGCCGCCGATATCGTGCTGAGCCCCGCGGAACTCGCGAGGCTTGAAGAGGTCATCCCGGCCGGACAGGTGGCCGGCCAACGTTACTCCGATGCCTCGCTTGCGATGACTAACATCTGAACCCGAAAAAGCCCGGTCGGCGCAACCGGCCGGGCTTGCCTTCGGGGCTGGCGAAACTATTTAACGCCATCTCTGAGAACGGGATGAAAATATGTCGGACAGGCAGGCAGTCGAACAGACGGTTCATCTCTATGTCGAAGGCATGGCCTTCGCAAATGAGGCAGCCTTGAAAAAGGCCTTTCATCCGAAAAGCTCGATCATCGGCCATTACGAAAATGCGGTCGAATGGCTGACGCGGGACGAATTCATCGCCGCGATCCTGCAGGAGGAGCCGGCGCCGCCCGGCACGCAGCCCTACATGGACATCCAGAGCGTCGATGTCGAAGGCGATGCGGCGAGCGTCAAGGTCACCGACGATTTCGCCGGCATGCGCTTTACCGATTATCTCTCGCTGCTGAAGATCGACGGCCGCTGGACGATCGTCAGTAAGCTCTACCATCTGCATCTGTGAAAAGACCGGCCGTCATTCGCGACCGGTCCATTATCTGGCTACGTTGGGTGAAGCTCAGCTTCTGAGGACACCGCCGGTGAATTTCGCAACGCTGGCGACGATCTTCTGCGTCAGCGCTTCGAAATCCTCATCCGTCAGCGTGCGCTCGACCGGCTGGATCTGAATCTCGATCGCCACCGATTTCTTGCCCTCGCCAACCGATGCGCCCTCGAAGATGTCGAAGACATTGACGCCGGTCACCAGCTTGCGGTCGGCGCCGGTGGCGGCCTTGACGATGGCGCCTGCTTCCACCGTTTTGTCGACGACGAAGGCAAAGTCGCGCCGCACCACCTGGAAGGGCGACAGTTCGAGCGCCGGCTTGGTGCGCGTCGCCTTGCGCTTGGCCTCCGGCATGGCGTCGACATAGACCTCGAAGCCGCAGAGAGCGCCGGAGACATCGAGCGCTTCCAGCGTCAGCGGATGGAATTCGCCGAAATAACCGAGCACGACCTTCGGCCCCATCTTGATCGTGCCGGAGCGGCCGGGATGATACCATTCCGGCCCGCCCTGCTCGATCTGGATATTGCCCATCGGCAGGCCGCAGGCTTCGATGACGGCGAGCGCGTCGGCCTTGGCGTCGAAGACGTCGACCGGCTTGCCGCCGCCCTTGGCGGGGTTCGACCAGGCGCGACCGGCGCCGGCAAGCGAGGCCGTGCCGCGGCGAATGCCGCCGGCCACGCGTCGCTGACCCTCAGGCCTGTCATTCTCATAAGTGCCGGAGACCTCGAAGAGGGCGACATCGCCGTAACCCCTGTCGGCATTGCGCTGGGCTGCGGTCAGCAGGCCCGGCAGAAGCGACGGGCGCATATCCGACATTTCGGCGGCGATCGGATTGGCAAGCTTGAGGGCCGGCGAACCGCCGCCGAAGAGCTTTGCCTGGTCTTCCGGAATGAAGGACCAGGTGACGGCTTCGAGCATGCCGCGCGCGGCCAGCGCCCGCTTGGCGAGGCGGGTGCGGATCTGCAGCGTCGTCAGGATCTTGCCGTTGACGGCCGCATGGCTTTCGAGCGGCGCCGGCTTGATATTGTCGACGCCGTGGATGCGCATGACCTCCTCGACGAGATCGGCCTTGCCGTCGACATCGGGGCGCCAGGAGGGAACGGCAACGGAGACGCGCTCGCCGGAACCCGAGACCCTGAAGCCCAGACGCGTCAGAATCGTGTCGCTTTCCTCATTCGAGACGTCGAGGCCCGTCAGGCGCTTGACCTCCGAATAGGGGAAATCGACGATCTTCGGTTCGTAACCCTTGTAGCCGACGACCTCGGCCTTGGCGGCCTTGCCGCCGCAAAGTTCCAGCACCAGTTCCGTCGTGCGTTCGAGACCGGGGACCATATAGCTCGGATCGACGCCGCGTTCGAAGCGGTAGCGGGCGTCAGTGATGATGCCGAGGCTGCGGCCTGATTTGGCGATGTTCATCGGGTCCCAGAGGGCAGATTCGATCAGCACGTCGACGGTGTTTTCGTCGCAGCCGGAATGTTCGCCGCCCATGATGCCGCCGATCGATTCGATACCGTTTTCATCTGATATGACGACGTTGTTCGGCGACAGTTTGTATTCGCGCTGGTCGAGCGCCAGCACCGTCTCGCCTTCGGCGGCGCGGCGGACGGTCAGGTTGCCATTGATCTTGGCGGCATCGAAGACATGGATCGGCCGTCCCTGATCGAAGGTCATGTAATTGGTGACATCGACAAGCGCATTGATGGGGCGCAGGCCGATGGCGATCAGCCGCTGCTGAATCCAGCGCGGGCTCGGGCCGTTCCGGACGCCGCGTACGAGGCGCAGCGCAAAGCCCGGGCAGAGCTTCGGATCGTCGAGATCGAGCGTCAGCTTCACCGGCGTCTCGCCTTCGACGGCGAAGGACGGGGCGGGTCGCGTCTTCAGCGTGCCGAGACCGGAGGCGGCGAGATCGCGGGCGATGCCGTGGATCGAGGTGCAGTCCGGCCGGTTAGGCGTCAGGTTGATCTCGATAACCGGATCATCGAGATGAGCGTAGGCGGCATAGCTCGTGCCGACAGGCGCGTCGTCCGGCAGGTCGATAATGCCGTCGTGACTGTCGGAGATCTGCAGCTCCCTTTCGGAGCACATCATGCCATGGCTTTCGACGCCGCGGATATTGCCGACGGCAAGCGTCACATCGATACCGGGAACATAGGTTCCGGGCGCTGCGAAGGCGCCGACGAGACCGGCGCGCGCATTCGGGGCACCGCAGACGACCTGGACCGGCGCGCCGGATCCAGTATCGACCATCAGCACCTTCAGCCGATCGGCCTGCGGATGTTTTTCGGCCGAGACAACTCTGGCGATAACGAAGGGCTTGAAGGCCGCCTTGTCGTCGACATCCTCGACCTCCAGCCCGATCTCGGTGAGGCGCGTGCAGATTTCATCGAGGCCGGCATCCGTTTCCAGATGCTCTTTCAGCCAGGAAAGCGTGAATTTCATCGTCCCAATTCTCCGTTCAAGCGCTGAGGCCGCCGAACAGCGTCGGCATGTCGAGCGGGCGGAAGCCGTAATGCGTCATCCAGCGGACGTCGGCGTTGAAGAAGTCGCGCAGGTCGGGCATGCCGTATTTCAGCATGGCGATACGGTCGAGGCCCATGCCCCAGGCAAAACCCTGATATTCGTCCGGATCGAGCCCGCCGTAGCGCAGCACGTTCGGGTGGACCATGCCGCAGCCGAGGATTTCCATCCAGTCGGTACCCTCGCCGAACTTGACGATCGGGCCGGAGCGGTCGCACTGGATATCGACCTCGAAGGAGGGCTCGGTGAAGGGGAAGAAGGACGGGCGAAAACGCATCGTCACGCTGTCGACCTCGAAGAAGGTCTTGCAGAATTCTTCCAGCACCCAGCGGAGGTTGGCGACATTGGCCTTCTTGTCGACCACCAGGCCTTCGACCTGATGGAACATCGGCGAATGCGTGGCGTCCGAGTCCTGGCGGTAGGTCTTGCCGGGAATGATGATGCGGATCGGCGGCGTCTGCGCCTCCATGGTGCGCACCTGCACCGGCGAGGTATGGGTGCGCAGGACCTTGCGCTCGCCATTTTCATCCGGGTTGAAGAAGAAAGTGTCGTGCATCTCGCGGGCCGGATGGCCTTCGGGGAAATTCAGCGCGGTGAAATTGTAATAATCGGTCTCGATGTCGGGACCTTCGGCGATCGAGAAGCCCATGTCGGCGAAGATCGCGGTGATCTCATCGACGATCTGGCTGATCGGATGGATACGGCCGCGCTCGGCCGGCGAAGAGCGTACCGGCAGGCTGACATCGACCGTTTCGGCCTTCAGCCGAGCATCGATCGCCGCTTGCCGCAGCGTCGCCTTGCGGGCGGTGAGCGCCTCGGTCACCGCGTTCTTCAGAACGTTGATCGCAGCACCCTTGCTCTGGCGCTCCTCCGTCGTCATGGCGCCGAGCGTCTTCAACAGTTCGGAGACGGAGCCCTTCTTGCCAAGGGCGGAAACACGCACGGCTTCCAGCGCCGTTTCGTCATCGGCAGCGGCGATTTCTGCGAGCAGCGATGTGTTGAGCTGGTCGATATCTGACATTGTCACTTCTTTCCGTCCAGTATCAGGCGGGCGATCGGGAGGCAGGCGGCGCCGGCCGGCGCCAGGAATATAAAGAAAGAAAAACCCGCGCTAGCCCAAACCAGCGCGGGTTTCCCAAAATCATAAATTCAAAAGCTTGGGAAGCGCTAGTTACTTGATCGCGCCTTCAAACTCGTTCGCCGTGCCGGCTTCCTTGAGGTATTCAAGAGCCTTCTTGGCAGCGCTGACCAGCGCGCCGAATGCTTCCGGCTCGTGGATCGCCATGTCGGAGAGAACCTTGCGGTCGACTTCGATGCCAGCCTTGTTCAGGCCGTCGATGAAGCGGCCATAGGTCAGGCCGAATTCACGCACAGCGGCGTTGATGCGCTGGATCCAAAGCGCACGGAAGTTGCGCTTATTGACCTTGCGGTCGCGGTAGGCGTACTGCTTCGAACGATCGACAGCAGCCTTGGCGGTACGGATGGTGTTCTTGCGGCGGCCGTAAAAGCCCTTTGCCGCCTTCAGAACCTTCTTGTGCTTGGCATGAGAGGTGACGCCTCTTTTTACACGTGCCATATCATGATCTCCTTAAATCTAGCGTTCGCGGACGAGTCTCAGAGACCGTTCGGCAGGTAATTCTTGATAACCTTGCGGCCATCCGGTTCTGCGAGAACCATGGTGCCACGTGCATCGCGAATGAACTTGTTGGTACGCTTGATCATGCCATGGCGCTTGCCAGCAGCGGCAGCCTTGACCTTGCCGGTCGCGGTGATCTTGAACCGCTTCTTGGCAGAGGACTTCGTCTTCATCTTGGGCATTTTGCTACTCCTTCTGTCCTCCCTGCGCGCTTTATCAAAAAAGCCCTTCTCGCGAAGTCCGGTTCTCCGGCCGTCGCAACAAGGTGCGGGAGCGTTTGTTGTTGATCTACGGCATCGGCGACGAACCGTTCCGCAAGCATTCGAAACTGCCACGGCATGCCCTGCCGGTCAGTTCGGACGCGCGCTTATAACCGCAGCGTCATGAAAGTGCAACGGGGCGGCGGAGGAATCTTCGCTGCTCCCAAAATACAGTGGCAGAAAGCACAAAAGCCGCCCTTGCGGACGGCCTTGGGCGAAAAACTGCCTGGCGCTTACTTCGGCGCCAGCACCATCATCATCTGGCGGCCTTCGAGCTTCGGTTCGGCTTCGACCTTGGCGAACTCGATCGTATCGGCCTTGACCTGCTGCAGAAGCTTCATGCCGAGTTCCTGGTGGGCCATTTCACGGCCGCGGAACTTCAGCGTCACCTTGACCTTGTCGCCTTCGTCGAAGAAGCGACCCATCGCCTTCATCTTCACCTCGTAATCATGGGTGTCGATGTTCGGGCGCATCTTGATTTCTTTGACTTCGACGATCTTCTGCTTCTTGCGCGCCTCGGCAGCCTTCTTCTGGTTGGCATATTTCAGCTTGCCCAGATCGAGGATCTTGCACACAGGCGGTTCGACATTGGGGGAAATTTCGACGAGATCGAGTCCGGCTTCTTCCGCCATTCTCAAGGCCTGGTCGGTAGGCACGACGCCCATATTCTCTCCGTCAGCCCCGATCAGCTGAACTTTGGGAATGCGGATTTCACGGTTCGAGCGCGGTCCGTCCTTCACGGGCGCGTCGGTTTTAAAAGGTCTGCGAATGGTCGTATTCTCCTCGCGTTGTTTCGGAACGTTGCAGCATCGCGCTCCCAATCAGGGGTGCACAAACGTGTCGCGTCATCGCTGCAACGGAGTCAATATCATCCTTTAGCGGAAAAATCACCCGCTGTCAGCCTGCCAAGAATCTGTTTTATAGACCAAAACAACAGGAGTTTCGCCGATGTCCGATCAGATGTCCAATGCCCAGCCGCAGTTCCTGACGGTCGGCGAGGGCGAGGCGGCGCGTGAGATCGCCATGCTCGTCCGCCCGGCGCAGGCGGGCAACGGCGCACCGGCGCTCGTCTGGCTGTCCGGCTACCGCTCCGACATGAGCGGCACCAAGGCGGTGGAACTCGACGGGCTGGCGGCGGAGCTTGGGCTCGCCTGCATCCGTCTCGACTATTCCGGCCACGGACTTTCCGGCGGCAGCTTCGGCGACGGCACGATCTCGCGCTGGCTGGAGGAAGCGCTTGCCGTCATCCGTCATGTCGCGCCCGACCGGGTGATCCTCGTCGGCTCGTCGATGGGCGGCTGGATCGCGCTCAGGCTGGCGCAGGAACTTGCGCGACAGGGCGGCGGAACGCTCGAAGGCCCAAAGCTCGCAGACCCAAAGCTCGCAGGGCCAAAGCTCGCAGGGCCAAAGCTCGCAGGGCCAAAGCTCGCAGGGCCAAAGCTCGCAGGGATGGTGCTGATCGCGCCGGCACCCGATTTCACCTCGGAGCTGATCGAGCCGAACCTGAAGGCCAAGGAGCGCAAGTCGCTTGCGGAGCGCGGCTATTTCGAAGAGCGCTCGCAATATAGCCCAGAACCCAACATCTATACACGGGCGCTGATCGAGGACGGCCGAAGGAACCGGGTGCTCGACGGCATCATCGAAACGGGCTGCCCGGTGCATATCCTCCAAGGCATGAAAGATCCCGACGTGCCGCATGCGCATGCGATGAAACTGGTCGAACATCTTCCCGCCGACGACGTGGTGCTGACCTTCGTCCGCGACGGCGATCACCGCCTTTCCCGCCCCGGCGATATCGCGCTTCTTTTGAGTGCCGTCAAAGACATCATCCGTTCATCAACAAATAGGCAGATGCCCGCTTGAACGGCAGAGGCGGATAAATTCGCCTGATGCAGGCTCCCCAAGCCGTTGCATTTTAACCATACCGGCGAGTCGCAAGGTCCTCCCAAGAAGTAACGATTGACTCTTTCCGGCCCTCTCCATTAACACTTTGTTAATAAATAAGGGCGATGCAAGGAAAGAGCGGGCGTGCGGATCAAGGGTATCTTTGTGGCCATGATGGCCATGTTTGCGATGGCGACGGCCGCCATACCAGCCCCCAGCAGAAATGCTTCCATGGTGACAGGCAATGCCACCTCACAGCCGATCGGGCACTACGATTTCTGTCAGATCCACCGCAGCGAATGCGGCGCAAACCGCAACGCAGGCCCGGTTGCCATGAACCCGGGGAAGTGGTCGCTGGTGCGTTCGGTCAACGCCACGGTCAACCGCACGATCACGCCGATGACCGACAAGGAAATCTACGGCAAGGATGAGGTCTGGGCCTATCCGACCACTGCCGGTGACTGCGAAGATTTCGCGCTGCTGAAGCGCCGCATGCTGATCCAGCGCGGGTTTTCGGCTGCCGATCTGCTGATGACGGTCGTGCGCAAGCCGGATGGCGAAGGCCATGCCGTGCTGACGCTGCGCACCGCCGAGGGCGATTTTGTGCTCGACAACCTCGCCTCCGACGTCAAGCCGTGGTTTGGGACGCCCTATTCCTTCGTCAAGCGCCAGTCGAGCTACAATGCCGGCCGCTGGGTCACCATCGAAAACGACCGCGACGTCCTGGTCGGCGCGCTGCGGTAAGGGTGGCAATAGAGAATGTGGAAAGGCCGGCGGTTTGCCGGCCTTTTTGTTTTGTGAGTGGTTCTTTATACGGGGGGCTGCCTTTCGCTTGCGCTCAAGGCGTTCGTCGCTTCCGCTCCTCACCCCCCTCATCTGCCCTACGGGCATCTTCTCCCCGCTGGGGAGAAGGGGGAGCAAGACGCACGGGTGTCGTTCCGATAGCAAAGGTCTCAAGGGAGCGAGGCGCTGCCACGACTCCGCTTCTCCCCAGCGGGGAGAAGATGCCGGCAGGCAGATGAGGGGGTGAGCGGCGAAGCCGGGAGTGCACTGAGCGCAAGCGAAGGGCAAGGAGCGCTTTTGGTGCCGAGTATGACGCACTGTCTCCCGGCCCTTCGCTTGAGCTCAGGGCGTTCGTCGCTGCAATCGATTCACCGGATCGATTGCTCGGGCTTCGCCCGACCGCTCCTCACCCATTGCCGATCAGGATACCGGCGCCGAGCACCAGGCTGCCGCCGAGCACCACCTGGAAGGCGGCGCGCAGGAAGGGGGTTTCCATGTAGCGGTTCTGGATGAAGGCGATGGCCCAGAGTTCGAAGAAGACGACGATGGCGGCGGTGATGGTCGCCGTCCAGAAATGCGGGATCAGATAGGGCAAGGCATGACCGAGACCGCCGAGTGCCGTCATGATGCCGCAGGCAAGGCCGCGTTTAACCGGCGAGCCTCTGCCGGAGATCTTGCCGTCGTCATGGGCGGCTTCGGTGAAGCCCATCGAAATGCCGGCGCCGACGGAGGCTGAAAGGCCGACGAGGAAGGTCTGCCAAGTATCCTGCGTGGCGAAGGCGGCGGCAAAGATCGGCGCCAGCGTCGAGACCGAGCCGTCCATCAGCCCAGCAAGACCGGGCTGCACATAGGTCAGCACGAATTGTCGGCGCACCGTCTCGTCCTCGTCATGCTTGACGTCTTCGGGCGTATGTTTGTCTCCGAGCATACGGGCGATATCTTCATGCCCTTGTTCAGCAAGCGCGAGATCACCGAGAAGCTGGCGCGTCGAAGCGTCCGAGGTCCGCTTTGCCGCCTCGACATAGAAGCGATAGGCCTGCTCCTCCATCGCCTCGGTTTCCCTGCGCATCGCATCCAGCGAAAGGTTTGCCCTGAGCCAGTCCGGCTTGCGTTCGTAGAATCCCTCCACATGCTCGCGCCGGATCAACGGAATGCGCTCACCGAAACGCTGGCGATGGATGTCGATCAATGACTTGCGATGGGTATCCTCGACCTCGGCCATGTCCTCGAAAACCTTGGCCGAGGCCGGAAATTCGCGGCGAAGCCTGTCCGCATAAGCGAGATAGATGCGGGCATCGTCTTCCTCGGAAGCGATCCCAAGGGCGAGAATCTCCTGCTCGGAGAGCGACTCGAAAGATCGTTTCGGGGATCTGAAAAACCGCGCCAGCATGACTCTCTCCAATTTTTAGAATAATTCTAAATCTAAAGAAGGAGGTGGTGACGGTCAAGGGCATGGAGCAGGCCAGCTGACAGATTGCCGCAAGTGGCGCGGGCGACTTTGGCGCGCTGCCATAAACACCTATATGAGAGGCGCCGCATCACGCGGCGCCGGGGTTTTGGAATGGACAATGATATTCAGGGCCGCCCTGCTCATGTCGCGGCGATCCGCGAAAGGGCGGAGGCCGAAATGCGGGACATGGGCGTCGACGAGGCTTTCATCGACAGGCTGGTCGAGACCTTTTACGGGCGCGTGTTAACGCATCCCGATCTCGGCCCGGTGTTCGACGCCAGGCTGTCCGGCCGCTGGCCACAGCATATGGAAAAGATGAAGAGCTTCTGGTCGGCCGTTGCCTTCCGCAGCGGCGCCTATGGCGGCAAGCCGGTGCAAGCGCATACCGGTGTTGCGAACCTCACACCCGATCTCTTTCCGAAGTGGCTGTCGCTGTTTGCCGCAACGCTCGACGATATCGCCCCATCGCCGGAGGCCAAGGCCTGGTTCATGGCGACGGCGGAACGGATCGCCAAGAGCCTGACTCTGTCGCTGTTCTACAATCCGGCACTCGACGATCCCACGCGCAAACCCGCCTGATCTATCGTATAGAGACGACCTCAACGGAAAAACGCTGATACATTTCTAGGTCTTCGCCGCCGAGGCGGTGGCGCCGGCACTGGCCGCCACGACGAGCGCCGTTCCCAGCATCTGCAGCACGGTCATCGGTTGGGCGAGGATCAAAAAACCGGCAAGGGCGCCGATCGCCGGTTCGAGGCTCATCAGAATACCGAAGGATGCCGCCGGCATGCGCCGCAGCGCCACCATCTCCAGCGCATAGGGCAGCAGCGGCACGAGGATGGCAAGGCCGAGAACCTCGGCCAGTCCCTTCAGCGTGAAGGCACCCGCCGTCTCCACCAGACCGAAGGGTGTCGCGACGAGGCCGGCGACGAGCAGCGACATGGACAGGCCTTCCAGTCCCTTGAAGGCAGCGCCGACCTTCTTCGTCAACAGGATATAGACCGCCCATCCCACCGCGGAGCCGAGGGCGAAGAGGACGCCTGAGAGATTGCCGACCCAGCCTTCGCCGTCATGGGCGAGGAAGAGGATGCCGGCCGCAGCGATCAACGGCCAGGTGAGCCGCCAGGTCAGGCCATAGCCGAAGACCGCGACCGAGAGCGGCCCGAGGAAATCGATGGCGATCGCCAGGCCGAGCGGCAGCCGCTGGATCGCCGCGAAGAAGCAGAGCGTCATGGCGGCCGTCGTCGTGCCGAGCAGCAATGTCGCCCGCCATTGGGCGCCGCTATAACGCAGCACCGAAGGCCTGACGACGACGGCAAGGATGATCGCCGCAAAAGCGAGCCGCAGCCAGGTGGCACCGGCAACGCCATAGGTCGCAATGGCTGACGACGACAATGCCGCGCCGAACTGGATCGACGACATCGACATCAGGCACATTGCGACCCCGGCCGCCAAGCCGCCCGAAGCCGTCGATACGCCCGGCTGCGCCATCAAGGCTGCGCCATCCGTCCCGGTCTCGATATTCTTGATGTCCATGTAACCCCCGATCCTGGCGCGGTTCTAAGCCGAAGACGGGGGAGAACCAAATTCAAACTTTTCATGCCGGGATCAAGAGCGCTGATGCCGAGGCGCCGAAGATCGGCCGGCGGTGCGGGAGATCGGAGCTGGAAGCCCCTCATCCGCCTGCCGGCACCTTCTCCCCGCAGGCGGGGAGAAGGGACATGCTGCACCGGCTTCCCCCAATCTCGACGCCGCGTTTGGCATGTCCCCTCTCCCCGTTTTTTACGGGGAGAGGGTTAGGGTGAGGGGCAGCTATCGGCGCAACCAGCCAAGCAAAAGCTCTTGTCTAATATCAGCGACGGCCCGCAAGGATGACCTCTTCGGCGTCTTCGACGTTCATGTCGAAGACCTTCCTGCCGATGTCGAAGCTGAAGCCGTTGCGGGCAAAAGCCGAAAGCTCTTTCGCCTTTCGCTTTTCGTCGAGCTCGACCCGGCGGAAGGGGCCGAAGGCGCGTTTGCGGGCGAATATTGCCGCCGCATAGAGATCGTCAGCCTCTTCAAGCGCAGCCTCGACCTTGTCGCTGGAGACGCCCTTGGCAGCAAGCTTCTGGGCGATCGCGCGCTTCGATTTACCGCCGCGCACGGCAGAGCGCGTGCTGATCTCCGCATAGGCGCGGTCATCGAGCACCTTGTTGTCATAGGCAAATTTGACGGCGAAATCGGCAACGGCCTTGAGTTGCGCCGCGCTGATATCTTCGAACCTCTCCTTCGCCTTGCGGGTGATGGCGTCAAAGAGCTGCTTTTCCGTCATCATCCGCCGCTCGAGGCGATAGATAGCGGAATTGCGCGCCCAGCTCAGCATGCGTGATGTCGGGAGGGATGGAACAGTCTCGTCGGTCATCGGCGGTGATCAGGCTTCCAGACCCTTGAGGACGTTGGCGACGTTAAGGCCGATCTCCGGCACGCCGTAACCGCCCTCCATGCAGGCGAGCACCGGCAGGCCGGCGGAAGCGATCATCGCGCCCATGCGGGTGAAATCGTCGGAGGTGAGGCTGAAGAAAGAGATCGGGTCGCGCTCGAAGGTGTCGACGCCGAGCGCCACGACGATCGCCTCGGCGCCGAAGGCCTTGATGCGGGTGAGCGCATCAGCAAGGGCCGAAGACCAGACATCCCAAGGCGTGCCCGGCGGCATCGGATAGTTGCGGTTGGCGCCGGCACCCTCCCCCTCGCCTTGCTCGTCGGCATGGCCGAGGAAATAGGGAAAGGCGTGCATGGGATCGCCGTGCAGCGAGGCGGTGAAGACGTCGCCTCTGTGATAGAAGAGATCCTGGGTGCCGTTGCCATGGTGGAAATCGACATCCAGCACCGCGACTTTCCTCGCACCGTGATCGAGCAGCCACTGCGCCGCGACGCCCGAATTGTTGATGAAGCAATATCCGCCGAAGAGATCGATGCCTGCATGATGGCCGGGCGGGCGGCAGAGCGAAAAGGCGAAACGATTGCCTCGCGTCAGCCAGTCGGCGCCGGTGACGGCACAGCGCATGGAAGCGATCGCCGCCTCGCAGGAGCCCTTGGTGATCGAGGTATCGGCGGCATTGGCGTAATGGCCGATCGCACCGACGATATTGTCGGGCACGCGCTGGCTGGTGCGGCGAACGGCGAAGGAATTGGCGATCGCCTCGCCGGTGAAACCGGCCGCTACCCAGCGGTCCCAGACGGTGGCGAGAAAATCCAGATAGGCGGGATCATGCACTTTTCGAGCCGTTTCCAGCCCGTGCGCATCGGGCGCAACGACATCGGTAAAGCCCGCCTGCTTGACCGCTGCGAGAATCCATTCGGCGCGGAACGGCGCCTCGAAGGGCGCCACCAGCTGGCCGGCGTGCAGCTCCGTCTTGGCATCGCGCAGCTTGTGATCCTCGGAATAGATGACGCGCATTTCAGATCCTGCCCTTGATTGACAATGGAGATTTACACGGCTCGGCCCTGACAAAAAAGCGGCGCGGGCTCTTGATCGTCTGGAATAATGACGCACTTTCGCCGGTGTTTTGAGAACGAGGAAAATTTCCGCATGAAAGTGCTGATGGTCGATGTCGACGGCGTGCTCATTCATGGTCGCCCGACCGATGGCCTGCCTCTCTTCACCTATCTGGAGCGCGATCTCGGCCTGCGCCTCGACCTGCTGCAGCAGGAATTCTTCCAGACTCACTGGCGCGATATCATCATCGGCCACGCGGCGCTCGAGCCGAGGCTCGCCGGCGTTCTCGCAAAAATCGCACCCCATCTCCGCGCCGAAACGCTGATCGACTACTGGTTCGAAAACGATTCCCGACTCGATCTCAATCTGCTCGAGGAACTCGCTGCTCTCAGGCAAAGCGGCATCACCCTCTTGCTGGCGACCAACCAGGAGCATAGGCGGGCGCGTTACCTGATGGAGCAGATCGGCCTTAATGCGCATTTCGACGACATCATCTATTCCGCAGCGCTCGGGTACAGCAAACCTTCCCCCGATTTCTTCCGACTGGCGACCGAGCGGGCCGGGGTGCTGCCCGGCGAGATCGCCTTCATCGACGATATGGCCGAAAATATCGAGGCGGCGCGACAGTTCGGCTGGAATGCCGCGCAATGGACGACGGGCGCGACACTCGGTGGCACGCTTCCTGTCTTCGCCAGGCCGGCATGAGCGGGGCCGGCGCAATCAGGCGAGCCGCTTATAGAACAGCGTGGTGGCGCAGAAGCCACCTTCCGGCCACAACGCATAATCGGGAATGACGCCGACGCGCTGCCAGCCCAAGCGCGGATAAATCGCCTCGGCATCGCTGCCGGTTGCCGTATCGAGCACGAGCAGGGTCTTGCCGCGGCTTGCCGCCTCGCGCTCGGCGGCATCCATCAGCAGTCGGGCGAGCCCGTTGCCGCGAGCGGAGCGGTGCACCAGCAGCTTCTTCAGGTCGCCGCGATGCGGCTGGTTCGGCATCTGCGCGGCACCCACCTGCACCGTGCCGACGATCCTGCCGCCGAGTTCGGCGACCAGCAGCAGATTTCCGCCCGTGGCAACGGCATCGGCGACATCGCTCCAATAGGACTCGGCATCCTCAAGCCCATAGGGCTGCATGAAACCGACGGAGGCGCCGCCAGCGACGCAATCGATAAGTATTTCCGAAAGAGCCGGAATGGCCGCGCGGGCCTCCTCGGCGGAAAGGGTACGAATAGCAGGCATGCTGTTCTCCTGAAATGAAATGCTTCTATCGGCCGCCGCGATCGAGGACGACGCAATAGCGTGCCGGTGCGTTGCCGGGATTGTGGAAGACGTGGCCCTCGCCGACCGGCATGAAGAGGCAATCGCCCGGGCGCAGCCGGTAGACGGTCTCACCCGCCGTCATCTCCAGCTCGCCGTCGAACAGCCAGATATGCTGCGTCATGCCATGGGCGCTCGCATGCGGGGGGAAGCTGACGCGGGCGCCGGCGGGGAATTCGATCTCGACGATATCGACATCGGAAGCCGTGCCCGGGGGTGAAACAGACCGCCTGAGATAACCGGTCTCCGGATCGCGCCAGACTTGCTGCTCCTGCCTCCGGGCGAGCGGCGAGGCCTGCCCCTCTTCCGCAAAGAAGGCCGACAGCGACAGGCCGAGCGCGGCGCAGATCCTTGCCAGCAGCGAGGCGGTCGGGCTCGCCTCCGCCCGCTCGATGCGCGAGATCATCGCCCGGCTGACGCCGGAGGCGGCAGCAAGATCATCGAGCGTCAGAGCCTTTTCCTGCCGCAGCGTGCGGATGCGGATGCCGATCGCCTGTTCGAGTTCCGGTTCCATTTTCAGGTCTCATGATTCCACTATAAGAGAAATACATTATCCGATGATGGAATCAAGTGCCTATGAAAAGCGGTCAAACGCGTCTTGCTTTCGCCGCTGCGCCGTCCATATATGGCGGCGTAATCCGAGGAGAGAGCAATGGACGCCAGCACGCAGAGCACGGAACTGACGGGAAGCTTCACGGCTGTCGCCTGGGACAGGATCGCGCCGATCATGGCCGAGATCGAGGCCTTGCCGCTGCTGCAGCGCCTTTCGGACGGCACATTGCCGCCGGAGGTTTTCCGGCACTATATCCTGCAGGATGCGCTCTACCTCAAGCATTATGCGCGATGCCTCGCGATCGTCGCAGCCAAGGCGCCCGACAATGCGCAGGTCCTGCGCTTCCTCGGTTCGGCGCAGAAGGCGATCACCGTCGAGCAGGGCCTGCACGCCGGCTTCCTCACCCAGTTCGGCATCACGTCTGCGGACGTCACATCAGCCGAGCCCTCGCCTGCCGGCTTTGCCTATACGAACTTTCTGCTTGCCACCGCCTATCACAGCTCCTACGCGGTGGCGCTGTCCTCGATCCTTCCCTGCTTCTGGATCTACTGGCACGTCGGCGAAGCGATCAAGAACCGGCCTGTTATCGAGGGCAATGCCTTCCAGGCCTGGATCAACACCTATGGCGATCCGCAATTTGCCGCCGGTGCCCGCGAAGTCATCGCGCTGACCGACATCGCCGCCCGCGCCGCATCGCCGGTAGAGCGGGCGCAAATGACAGATGTCTTCATACGCGCCTCGCAATATGAATGGATGTTCTGGGATTCGGCCTGGCGGCTGGAGACGTGGCCGGTCTGATAGGCGCCCGACACAGGACGAAATAGCGTAAACAGCGGGATAATTACCGCTTTGCGGCAGGGGGCGGCGCTGCTATATGGCGCGCATGAGCACCAATTCCACCACTCCGCTGTCCCATATCCGCAACTTTTCGATCGTGGCCCATATCGACCACGGCAAATCGACGCTGGCCGACCGCCTGATCCAGACGACGGGTGGCCTTGCCGAGCGCGAAATGTCCGAGCAGGTGCTCGACAATATGGATATCGAGCGCGAGCGCGGCATCACCATCAAGGCGCAGACCGTGCGCCTGCACTACCAGGCTAATAACGGCGAGAAATACATTCTCAACCTGATCGACACGCCCGGCCACGTCGACTTCGCCTATGAAGTCTCGCGGTCGCTGTCGGCCTGCGAGGGTTCGCTGCTTGTCGTCGACGCTAGCCAGGGCGTCGAAGCGCAGACGCTTGCCAACGTCTATCAGGCGATCGACAACAATCACGAGATCGTCACCGTCCTCAACAAGATCGACCTGCCGGCCGCCGAACCCGACCGCATCAAGGAACAGATCGAGGAAGTGATCGGCATCGACGCTTCGGAGGCGGTGCTGATTTCGGCAAAGACCGGCCTTGGCATTCCCGACGTGCTGGAAGCGATCGTCCACAAGCTGCCGGCGCCGAAGAGCCCCGGCGGCGAAAAGGCGCCGCTGAAGGCGCTGCTCGTCGACAGCTGGTACGACGCCTATCTCGGCGTCATGGTTCTGGTCCGCGTCATCGACGGCGTGCTGACCAAGGGCCAGACGGTACGGATGATGGGCACGGATGCGAAATACCAGGTGGAGCGCGTCGGCGTGCTGACGCCGAAGATGGTGAATATCGACAGCCTCGGCCCCGGCGAGATCGGCTTCATCACCGCCTCGATCAAGGAAGTGGCCGATACCCGCGTCGGCGATACAATCACCGAAGACAAGCGGCCGACGGCCCAGGCGCTGCCGGGCTTCAAGCCGGCCCAGCCGGTGGTGTTCTGCGGCCTCTTCCCGGTCGACGCCGCCGATTTCGAGGATCTGCGCGCCGCCATGGGCAAGCTTCGCCTCAACGACGCCTCCTTCTCCTTCGAAATGGAATCGTCCGCCGCTCTCGGCTTCGGTTTCCGCTGCGGTTTCCTCGGGCTGCTGCATCTCGAAATCATCCAGGAACGGCTGGAGCGCGAGTTCGACCTCGACCTCATCGCTACCGCGCCCTCGGTCGTCTACAAGATGTACATGACCGACGGCACGGAGCGCGAGCTGCACAACCCGGCCGACATGCCCGATGTCGTCAAGATCTCGGAAATCCACGAGCCGTGGATCCGCGCGACGATCCTGACGCCCGACGACTATCTCGGCGGCATCCTGAAGCTCTGCCAGGACCGGCGCGGCATCCAGATCGAACTTACCTATGTCGGCACGCGCGCAATGCTGACCTACGACCTGCCGCTCAACGAAGTCGTTTTCGATTTCTACGACCGGCTGAAGTCGATCTCGAAGGGCTATGCCTCCTTCGACTACACGCTGACCGACCATCGCGAGGGCAACCTCGTGAAGATGTCGATCCTCGTCAACGGCGAGCCGGTCGACGCGCTGTCGATGATGGTGCACCGGACGGCTGCCGAAAAGCGCGGCCGCGACATGTGCGAGAAGCTCAAGGAGCTGATCCCGAAGCACATGTTCAAGATCCCGATCCAGGCGGCGATCGGCGGCAACGTCATTGCCCGCGAGACGATTTCGGCGCTACGCAAGGACGTGACCGCGAAATGCTACGGCGGCGACGCCACCCGGAAGCGCAAGCTGCTCGACAAGCAGAAGGCCGGCAAGAAGCGTATGCGCCAGTTCGGCAAGGTGGAAATTCCCCAGGAAGCCTTCATCGCAGCGCTGAAGATGGGCGACGAATAACGATTTTCAATGGCATTTTATGCGCATATAATGTGCGCATAAATTGAGGAGGTCGTTATGGCTCAGCAGACGAGAAAAGCAGCGAACCTGTCTCTTGACGAAGGCCTCGTCTCTCAGGCGCGCGAGCTCCAGATCAATATATCCCGTGCGGCGGAGGACGGCATCGCAAAGGCCATAAAGGCGGAGCGAGAGCGGCTTTGGCGCATCGAGAACGCTGAGGCTATTGCCGCTTCCAATGCCTATGTCGAAAAGCACGGTCTGCCGTTTCAGAAATATCGACAGTTCTGATGGCTCGGTTTCATGTTTATAATCTCACGCATACCGACGCGCTCGCCCTCGATCTGCAGTCCGACTTGCTTGGTGAATTGACAACGCGGACCATGGCGCCGATGCTTCCATTGGAAGCTCTTCCCAAAATCATGCGTCAGCTCAATCCACAATTCGTGATCAATGACCTGCCCTATGTAATGGCTACCCAATTCACCGGCGCAATTTCCGTAAAGGAGATTGGAGGCGTGGTGGCGGATCTTACCGCCGACAGCGATCGCATTATCGCTGCCGTCGACATTCTCTTCCAGGGTTTCTAAGCCTCATCCCCTGCCCATATATTCCTTCACCAGCCCCTCATAGGCATCCATCTCAGGCAGCGCCTCGTAGCTATACACCGCCCCGGTCTCGGCAAATGACAGCTTCTCGCTCGTCCAGGTCTCGATGAAGGGCGTGAACCAGCTGGGGTCGTCGAGCATGGTCGCGCGCAGATTGACGAACCAGTCCATGCCTTCCGGCCGAGTGAACATCCAGCTCATGCAATGCGGGCAGAAATAATGCTTCGTGGCGCCGTGCAGGCCGCCGATCACCGGCTCGCCTTGCGTCACCTCGAAGTCTTCGCTGGGGATGGCCGCACTCAGCGAATAGGCGCTCGATGTCATCTTCTGGCACCCCGTGCAATGGCAGGCCATGGTGAGTAGCGGCGGGGCGCTGATTTTCAATCGCACCCGGCCGCAACGGCAGCCGCCTTCCATCGGTAAATTCAGTTCGCTCATGATTCCCTCCCGTTCTGCCCTCTCATCTAGCGGAATGATCGCTGCTGTCGAGATGGCAAGATCATCGCGGAACGGCGGCTTTGCCGGCGTTAGAGCATTTCCGTTTTTCTCCGAATCCCGGAAATATTCTATCTCTTTGTTTTCACGCAATTCCGGACGCAAAACCGCTACGCACTTTTGCTGGAATTGCTCTAGCGGATGCGGGCTGGATTGCCGACCACGGTTGCGCCGGCCGGCACATCCCTCGTCACCACCGCACCGGCCCCGACGATCGCACCGTCGCCGATGGTGATGCCGCCGAGGATGATGGCGCTGCCGCCGATCCAGACATCGCCGCCGATCGTGACCGGCCGGGCAATCTCGATGCCGGTGCTGCGCAGTGCCGGCTCCTTGTGATGCTCGGCGCAATAGATCTGCACGCCGGGGCCGAACATGCTGCGGTCGCCGATCGTCACGCGGCCGGAATCGAGGATGGTGCAGCCTGCATTGAAATAGACGCGTTCGCCGAGAACAATATTGATGCCGTAGGAGCAGTGAAACGGTGCTTCGATGAAGATATCAGGCGCAGCCTGCGCAAAGAGCGCCCTCAGGGCCGGCGCGACCGCACCGCGCTCATCCGGCGGCAACGTATTGTGCGCGTGGACGGCTGAGCGCGCCTGCCGGCGCAGGAGGTCGAGCTCATCATCAAGGCAGCAATACCATTCGCCGGCCGCCATCTTTTCGCGTTCGCTGGCCGGCATCGGATCGCCTCTCACGCCGAGGCCCGCGACAGCATTTCGACCTCTTGCTGCTCGATCAGGCTGACCCAGGCACGCGCGATGGCAAGGCCTGCAGCATCGGCAGCTCCGGCATGTCTTGCCGCCAGTTCGGCATGGTTCTCCAGCCAGCCCGGCGCGATGCGCTCGATCGTATCGGGGAATTCGGCCTTCCACTGCGCGACGACCGCTGCATTGGCCTCGAAATGGAACTGGGTGCCATAGACGGCGCGGCCGATTCGGAAGGCCTGGTTTTCGGCGACAGGGCTCGAGGCGAGATGAACCGCGCCTTCGGGCAACGAAAACGTATCGGCATGCCATTCGAAGATGGTGACCTCGCAGCCAAGCGCCGACAGCAGCGGATCGGCCCGGCCCTCGGCGGTGACGCCGATCTCGTGCCAGCCGAATTCACATGCGGCACCCAACAGATTGTCGGCGCCATAGGCGCGGGCGAGGATCTGGCTGCCGAGGCAGATGCCGAGCACCGCCTTGCCGGCATCGCCGAAGCGGCGCGTGAGCCAGACGAGCTCCGGCAGGTAGGGGTGGGTTTCATCATCCAGCGCACTCTGCTCGCCGCCGAGAACGACCAGCGCGTCATGGCCGGATACATCTTTCGGCAGGATGCCGTCCTGCCACATCCGGAACCACTCGATCTCCGCTCCCGCCTCGTCAAGGGCTGCGGCAAGCGCGCCGAGGCCAGTATTCCGCATATTTTCAATGACTGCCACGCGCATAGGCTCTTCCTGGTATGACCGACCACAGGAAGAGACCATGCGGAAGAGCGGCGCGCAAGACGCTTATGTAAGGCGATTGCACCGGCGCGCGACAGGGCTTAAATCTCGGCAAACGAAAGGACATCGCCATGACCGAGAAAGCCCGCGTCACGATCCTCTACTGCACCCAGTGCAACTGGCTGCTGCGCGCCAGCTGGATGGCGCAGGAGCTGCTGCATACTTTTTCCGACAGTCTTGGCGAAGTGGCGCTGATTCCCGCCACCGGCGGCAATTTCGAGATCCGCGTCAATGGCGATCTGATCTGGGAGCGCAAGCGCGACGGCGGTTTTCCCGGGCCGAGGGAGCTGAAACAGCGGGTCCGCGACATCGTCGAGCCCGGTCGCGATCTCGGCCATGTCGACCGCGCCTCGCTCGAAAGTTGACCGCGCGGCTCAGCGGTAGGGCGATCGGCAGGTCTTGTAGATGCCCTCATAGGTGAGGAAACGATCCGTCCGCGGATTGTAGGAGCGGTACTCGTTGCTGCACCAGGCGGCATGGCTGTTCATGTCGCGCGGCTTCGGCTGCACCCTTTGCACCGGCGGCGGATCATAGGTCAGCTGCGGCGGCCCGGCAGCGCCCGGCCGATAATAGGTCGGCCCCGCGCCGCGCGGACGATAGTTCGGCTGGACATAGGCGGGGCGATGCCATTGCTGCGGCCCGAAACCGAAGCAGCCGCGAAAATCGCAGAGCGTCGATCCCGTATTGAGCGGCCCGATGCCCGGCTTGCCCAGCTTCAGCGAATCGGCCCCGGCCATAGCTGGCGATAGAACGGCTAAAAGACCGGCGAGCAGAAGCGTGCGGACAGCAAGCATGAGGCATTCCTTTCGATATTTCCTCTATATAGGGCGTGCCAACGGGAGCGCTATGCCCACCCTTCGGCGCTCCCTTGCATGTGATCGGCTGCTTTTTCGCCAACTGTCAGAAAAACTTCAAAAACCCAGTTGACAGTCAGGGGCCACCCCCTTACATCGCTCTCCGTCGCCCAGATGGCGGAATTGGTAGACGCGCCAGCTTCAGGTGCTGGTACCCGAAAGGGTGTGGAGGTTCGAGTCCTCTTCTGGGCACCATTCCATTCTTGATCGCTACCAAGATCAAGGAGTTAAGCCTTTCCAACGAAAGTTGCGCAGGTGCCTTGTAGCAAGGGCCAGTCATAAAGCGCGCAAAGGCTTGTTCGCTCGGTAGCTCCCAAGAACTCTCCGAAGTCCTCATTTCTGGACGCTTATTCCCGCCGCTCTTGATAGCTGGCCTGCATTGACTCACCCATCTCCAAATGCGAACGTAAAGAGAACGCAATGGAGTCTTGCAATGATCCGATTCGCCACATCCGCAGCCAGCAAACCCGAGCCGTCAAAGGCACGCGAGGTGTCGGCCACCGAGCCGGCCATTGAAATGCCTCGCCCCAAGCCGGTCATTGAGCTAGCCGCCGCGGTGCCTACGGCCGGCCTGCTGCTGCCCAGTTCCGAGTCAGACAAGCTCGGCTCCGACACTCTGCAGAAGACCGCCAAACCACCACGCCGGGCGGCAACAAAACGTAAGCCTAAGGTCGCCGAGGCAGACGACACTCCACTCCAGCTCAGTCTGGAGGCTTAGCCCCAACCATCCGGCCAAGGTGTGGCGGCAGGGAACTCCCACCATGATCTATATAGCACTTCGGAATCCCGAAATTGGCTGCGGCCTGGGCGGGCGTCATCTGACGCCGCCTACCCGAAGCGTTTACCGCACCGGCTGATAGTGGCCGCGGAGCGGAACTTTGCCACCCGTGGTAATGAAGCCGTCGCGTTCGCAGACATAGATCAGCGTCGGCATGCCGCCGGAACGGAAAATTTCGTCATAACGGCGGCGGATCTGCACGGTTTCGGTGCGGCAATTGTAGGATTCCTCCTCTTTCTTATCCGGCTGCGCCTTGACGCCGGGAAGACCCTTGTAGGGATAGAGGGGCTGAACGCCCGAATCGACGGATTTCGTCCAGTCTACGGCAAACGCGGACGCCAGGGCGAGGCTCGACACGGCTACGAGCGATATCAGAAGCATCATCAACAGCCGCATGGGACTCTCCTGCCGGCAATAACCCGTCCTTCCGATGTAGGAAAACCGACGACCGTCATCAAGCGGCTGCAGCGGGGGACTTCCTAAAATAACTTCTGATGACGGGATGGCTGAAGAGGCCGGCGAGGATCGCAAAACCGGCGCCGAGGACGAAACCGGCGAGAAAACCGCCGATGACGCCGGCAATCAATAGAATCGTCTTTCCGGGACCGTCTCCCTTGACCGGCGGCTCGGCCGGCGAAATGACGCGAATGTTACTCTGATTGAAGTTCTGCTCCTCGCTCGTCTGGCTGGAGCGTTTCAGCACCGTCTCGTAGATATCGCGCGCCGCCGTCGCCTTGCGCTGCAATTCGTTCAATTCCACCTGCTTGTCCGACGAACTCGCCTGCAACGCCTTCTGCACGGCAAGCTCCTTGGCGATGCTGTCCTCGGCGGACTTGGCCTGCTCGTATTCGCCCCTTGCCGAGGTGGCGAGACGCTGCAATTCGCCCTTGATTTCGACTGATATGCTCTGCAGCGAGGAGCGGGCCGCCTGCAGGCGCGGATGGCGCGTGCCCATCTGGCTTTCGAGGCTTCCGACGGCGGCGGCCTGGGTGGCATATTGCTGACGCAGGCTGACGAGCGGCGAGGTGACGCCGCCCTCCGCCTGGTTGCCGGCGACGATGTCTTCGACGCGGAGATTGGCGACGGCATCGGCGCGCGCCTTCGCCTGGATGGTCTTTTCCTGTGCCGTCACCAGCATCGTGTTCAGCGAGACGAGCCGTTGGTCGGAGATCAGGTTCCCTTCGGTCGCGGCCATGTCGTTGTCGGCGCGGAAGGTTTCGACAGCCTGCTCGGCCTCCAGCACCTTCTGGCGCAGGTCGTTGAGGCGCCCGTCGAGCGTCGATGAGGTATTTTCGTAGATGCCGTTCGAAGCGCTGTTCTCCTCCTCGGTGAAGGAGGTGACGACCTGGTTGGCAAGCCTTGCGGATTTTTCGGGATCGTTGGTCGTGGCAGCAAGCGAGACGACATAGGTGCTGGCCTCGCGGGTGATGACCAGCGCCTTCTGCAGAGTGCCGATTACGGCGGCGCCGTCCGTGCGGCCGCCGGTGAATTCGGGATCCTGGTCGAGCTTCATGGCTTCGGCAACGCGGCGCAGCACATTGCCCGAAGTCAGGATCTGCACCTGGCTGTCGATCAGCGCCGAGATCATTTCCGGCGAGGGACCCGAAGATTGCGCGCTGGCATCGGCAAGGCCGATCTGGCGTGGATCGAAATAGAGGCTGCTGACGGCGGTGAATTTCTGGGCGATGCGCGGCGCCACCGCCCCGCCAGCCACAGCTCCGAGAAGGCCCAGCCCCAGCACGACCAACCGCCGGCTCCAGATCGCGGCGATACTGGAGCGGAGGTCGAGAAGCGGGGCGCCAGGTGCCGACGCAGCATTCGACGGCGCGTCGACGACAGGCTGTTTTGGTGGAGGAGGCGCCGGACGCTCATATTGGCGGCTTTCGGCAATGCTGGCCGGCGGTTCGAAGGGTGGCGGCACGGGTTCGGGCGATGGCCGGACGAAATCATCCGGACGGACGACAGGACTGCGCATGCGCACGCCTTCCGGCGCAGTCTGAGACGGCTCAAAACTGCGCCAGCCAGGGAGCCGGCTTACCCTGTTCCTGTCATACTGGTTCATACGCGCACTCGTGTCCCGCCCAGCGTGAAAGACTGAAGCCGAGGTGCTGATACTTTAGAAATTCTTAGCTAACGGACCGTTAAAATAACGTCAGCGACGCCGATGTTGCGATTTGCCGCGATAACGAGGATGGCCATGAGGACGATACGACATCTGACGGCGCTGCTGCTTGCGGTCGCTCTGATCCCGTCGCCGGCCTTTGCGACTGATGCACCTTGCTATCGCGGCGTCAATTTGTCCGGCGGCGAATATGGCGAGCGCGGCGGCATCTACGGCACCAACTATACCTATCCCGGCGAAGACACGATCGGCTATTTCGCCGAAAAGGGCATGACGATCATCCGGCTGCCCTTCCGCTGGGAACGCCTGCAGCCGGCACTCGGCGGGCGGCTCGACGAGGACGAGCTCAAGCGGATCAAAGATACCATCGGCCTGATCCGCAAGCACGGCATGGCGGTTCTGCTCGACCCGCATAATTTCGGCTATTACGACAAGACCCAGGTCGGCACGGCGCCGGCGACGGATGCCGCCTTCGGTGATTTCTGGGCAAGGCTTGCCGTCGAATTCGCCAATCAGGACGGCGTTCTCTTCGGCTTGATGAACGAACCGCACGACATCAAGGCGACCGACTGGCTGGATGCCGCCAATGCCGCGATCCGCAGCATCCGCGCCGTCGGCGCGCGCAACCTCATCCTGGTGCCGGGCACGGCATGGAGCGGCGCGGGCAGCTGGGAAAAGGATGTGATCGGCGGCGCCAACGGCACGGTGATGCTCGGCGTGCGCGATCCGCTCGACTTCTACGCCTATGAGGTCCACCAGTATCTCGACGCCGATTCCTCCGGAACCCATCCGACCTGCGAAGGTGCAGGCGCCGCAGTCGAGGCAATCGCCAGCGTTACCGCCTGGCTGAAGCAACACCACAAGCGCGGCTTCCTCGGCGAATTCGGCGCCTCCACCGACAAGGACTGCATGAGCGGATTGACCGAAATCTACGCCACCATGTCCGGAAATAGCGACGTCTGGCTCGGCTGGTCCTATTGGGCGGCGGGCGAATGGTGGCCGGCGGACGAGCCGTTCAACGTCCAGCCGCGCAAGGGCCCCGAGCGGCCGCAGATGCGGCTACTTGCCGAGGCGGCAAAAGCCGATGCCGGCGCTTGCTCAGCCGTCAAGCCTTCGGGGAAATGAACATGGCGGTCGTCGATCACAGGACAGCGACATTCACTGTAGCCGGCACCGTAGCCGGCAAGCGGCTCGGTGCTGCCCGCGAGGCATCGCGCACCGATCATCTGGTGCTGTGGCTCGGCCTGTTCTCCGTGCTCTACAACGGCATTCTCGCCTTCATCAACCACAACATTGTGCCGCTATCGATGACGCATGTCGCCGCCAGCGAAGGCCTGATCATGGCGAGCGCCATCATCTATATCCTGCACAAGGGGATCTACGAGACCGACCTGCCGGCCTTCCTGTTCCTGCTGTTCACGCTCATCGTGACTATCTATGTCAGCGTGCTCAACCGCATGCTGTTCATAGATCACTTTCGCAACGTGCTGATCATCTTCTGCTTTACCGGGCTCGGCGGCTGGAGCAACGAGAAAACGATGAAGCTCGCCTTTCGCTGGGCAAGCCTTGCCGTCATGATCTTCCTGATCTTCGAGATCGTCAGCGTGCCGTTCTATGTCAGCATCGTCCACCCGTCCGATTATTTCGCCAATACGCGCGGGCTGCTGCCGCTGAGCTACAACACGACGGGCCTCTTCCAGAACGCGCTCGGCTTTCCCGAGCGCTTCTCCTTCGGCATCATCGACCATCGTTCCTCCTCGATCTTCCTCGAGCAGGTGTCGCTCGCCAATTTCTGCGGCGTGATCGCGGTCTACCTGATTTCGATGTGGGACAGACTCGGCCGCTGGGACCGGCTGCTGATGATCGGCACGGCCGTGCTGATCTTGGTGACGAACGACACGCGCACGATGTTGATCTTCTGCTTTGCCTGCATCGTCGGCTACTTCGTCTTTCCGAAGATCCCGAAGAATTTCAATCTGGCGCTGATGCCGCTGATCGTCGCCGCCGGCTTCCTCGTCTACGTGCTGAAACCCAATGCTACCGGCGACAATTTCACCGGCCGCATCAACCTGACGATGAAGAAGATCATGGAGCTCGATCCGCTCGCCATCCTTGGGCTTTCGGTCGACCGGGTGGCCGAATTCGCCGACAGCGGCTATGTCTACCTGATCTACGCGGCGACGATCTTCGGCGTCATCGCCTTATGGCTGTTCGTCTGCCTCTTTCCCGCCGGGCGCACGGCAGCACAGCGGCGCTGCGCCCATTCACTTTCTCTTTTCATTTTTCTGAATATGATGATCGGGGGAACTGCGGTCTTCTCGATGAAGATCGCCGGCCTCCTGTGGTTCGTCGTCGGATATATGCGCTTCCACGACAGCCCGCGCATCCGGCAGGGTCGTCCGGCAGATGTATTGAGTTGACCGCAGCGGCGCCTGTTCGCGCGAGCCCGAGGGAGCAAAACGCCCGATGCTTGTCCAGCTTCAATATCTGCGCGCCATCGCGGCGCTGATGGTCGTCTATTTCCACGCGATATTGCAGCTTGCCAAGGTCAATCCCGCGCTTGACGCCACCGCCTTCGTCTATGGCGAAACCGGCGTCGACATCTTCTTCGTCTTGAGCGGCTTCGTGATGTGGCTGACGACAAGCGGACGCGCCATGAGTCCGGTCGATTTCGCCCGCCGGCGCATCAGGAGGATCGTGCCTCTTTACTGGCTGGCGACGCTGTTTTCGGCGACGGTGGCGCTGGTGGCACCGTCATTGCTGAAATCGACGGTATTCGACCTGCCGCATCTCGCAGCCTCGCTGTTCTTCCTGCCGTGGAGCAATCCCGCCGATCCCAGCACGATCACGCCGGTGGTCGTTCCGGGCTGGACGCTGAATTACGAGATGTTCTTCTACTTCGTTTTTGCGCTGCTATTGCCGCTACAGGAAGTTCGGCGCATCCCGGCGATGTTTGCCGTCTTTGCCGTCATCCTGGTCGCCTGCCGGCTGCTGCCGGAAACGACTGTGACCCGGTTCTACGGCGAACCGATCATGCTGGAATTCCTCGCCGGTGTCGTGCTCGGCTGGCTCTACGGGCAGAAGCTGCTGCTGCCGAGCCGCTGGGCTTGGGCGGCCCTTGCCATGGGCTTTGCCTTTCTTTTCATCAACGAGGCGCTGATGCCGCCGGAAAGCCGGTTCTATGCCTGGGGAATCCCGGCGATCTTCATCGTCTACGGCGCGATCTCCATCGATTTTTCCAGGCTGCCGGTTGTGGGATGGCTGAACTATCTCGGCGACTGCTCCTACAGCATCTATATCACCCACGCCTTCACGCTGGCTTTTCTCAGGGTCGCCGCCGATCGCCTGCCAATCGGCATCCTGCAGCAGCCGGTGCTGTTCGTGATCCTCTCGCTGGTGCTCTCGTCGATCGGCGGCGCGATCATCCATGAGATCACCACGCCGCGCCGCAAGGTTGCGGTGGCGAGCCGGCCGCCGGCCTAAAACGCTCGAAGGCGAGATTACGCATCCAAGCGGCGCTGACGGTACAGTTTTTCGCGCAACTTCTCCTAAGCTTCAGACTGAGCAATGAGAGAACTTGCGCAAAGGTGATGGTTTCTCTTGCAATTTGTCGCATGAATGAAAGTGCGCCGGCCTGTTCGCGGCCCGGGCTTTGATCTAAGCACAGCGGCGGCCTTGGAGAGGGAAGAGGGAAAGACATGACGAATTACGTATTGACGGTATCCTGCAAGTCGACGCGCGGCATCGTGGCGGCGATTTCGAGCTATCTGGCCGACAAGGGCTGCAACATCGTCGACAGCTCGCAGTTCGACGATCTCGATACCGGCAGGTTTTTCACACGGGTGAGTTTCATCTCCGAGGAAGGCGTGCCGCTTGCCGAACTCAAGGAAGGCTTCGAGCCGATCTGCAAGCGGTTTGCCATGGATGCCGAGATCCACGACGGCAACGCCCGCATGAAGGTGCTGCTGATGGTGTCGCGCTTCGGCCATTGCCTCAACGATCTGCTCTATCGCTGGAAGATCGGCGCGCTGCCGATCGATATCGTCGGCGTCGTCTCCAACCACTTCGATTACCAGAAGGTCGTGGTCAACCACGACATTCCCTTCCACCACATCAAGGTGACGAAGGAGAACAAACTGCAGGCCGAAGGCCAGATCATGGATATCGTCGAACAGACCGGCACGGAGCTGATCGTGCTGGCGCGCTACATGCAGGTGCTTTCGGATGCGATGTGCCAAAAGATGTCTGGCCGGATCATCAATATCCACCATTCCTTCCTGCCGAGCTTCAAGGGCGCCAATCCTTACAAACAGGCCTATCAACGCGGCGTGAAGCTGATCGGGGCGACGGCGCATTACGTCACCGCCGATCTCGACGAAGGCCCGATCATCGAGCAGGACACGGCGCGTATCACCCATGCACAGTCCCCCGACGATTACGTCTCGATCGGCCGCGACGTCGAAAGCCAGGTGCTGGCGCGCGCCATTCACGCCCATATCCATCACCGCACCTTCCTGAACGGCAACCGCACCGTGGTCTTTCCGGCAAGCCCCGGCGGTTACGCCTCCGAACGCATGGGTTGAGCGTCGCCTAGACCCTGCATCTCTTTTGCTGGCGAATGACAATCTCCCGTTGCCTGCTAGCGGCAAGTACTCGATTATCTCCTTCAATAGGTAATCGAATCATGCAGCGGAGGGGTGTCATGACCGACGAGGCGCTTGTTGATCGCATGGCGCTGCCGCGTCCCGACGTCACCGCCAGCGACGCGGAAGAGATCCTCCTTGCTCATTACAGCCTCTCCGGCACGCTTACCGAACTCGGCAGCCAGCAGGATCGAAACTATCGCGTCGATAGCGATCGTGGCCGCTACGTCCTGAAGATCTGCCATGCAGCCTACGAGGTCCGCGAGCTCGAAGCGCAGAATGCGGCGATCCATCACCTCAAAAGCAGGCAAGATGCCCCGCGCGTTCCGCAGGTGATCCGCAGCAATGAAGGGCGGGAGATCGTCGTCCTAACCGTGCGTGGGCAGGGCTATCAGGTCCGGCTGCTGGAATATCTGGAAGGCCAGGGGCTGACGGAGCTGACCTATCTGGCGCCGGCTTCCGTTGCGGCCCTCGGCGCGCTCTGCGCCAGGCTGGCGCAGGCGCTTGCTGATTTCGACCATCCCGGTCTCGACCGCAGCCTGCAATGGGATCTCAGGCGCGCGGGGCCGGTCGCGGTGCAGCTGCTATCCGCGATCACCGATAGTGCGGCGCGCGACCGGATCGCCAAGACCATGGTAATGGCCATTCGCCGCATCCAGCCGTTGGCGCCATCGCTTCGGCTACAGGCCGTGCATCATGACGTCACCGGCGACAATGTCGTCGGCCACCGCGACGCCCGTGGCCATACCATTCCCGACGGGGTGATCGATTTCGGCGATATCATCCGCGGCTGGCTGGTCGGCGACCTCGCCGTTACATGCGCTTCGCTGCTGCATCAGGCGGATAGCGACCCTTTTCATATCCTGCCGGCCGTCACCGCCTATCAGGCGATCTATCCGCTAACCGGCGAGGAGTTGAAGGCGCTCTGGCCGTTGACCGTCGCACGCGCGGTCATTCTGGTTGCCAGCAGCGAGCAGCAGATTTCGGTCGATCCCGATAATGACTATGTCCGCGGCAATCTCGAGCACGAGCGGGCGATCTTCGATACGGCGATGTCCGTTCCCTTCGAACTCATGGAAGCCGCGATCCTCAGGGCGGCCGGCGCAAATGTCGCCGCCCCGGAAGCATCGGGTTGGCTGCCGTTGCTGCCGGACATCGATCCCGCCGGGATCGCCTATGTCGATCTTGGGGTGCGGAGCCCGCATTTTTCCGCCGGCAACTGGCTGAATGCCGACATGGACTGGCGGCTGCTTGCCCGTGTGGCAACCGAAAACGGCACGGCAGCGACGCGCTACAGCGAATATCGGCTTTCCCGTGCGGGAACCGCGAAGGGACAGGCGACCTGCGCCCTGCATGTCGACATATGCCTTGCCGCAGGCAGCGCGATTGCAGCGCCCTTTGCCGGCCGTATCGGCTGGAAGGACCAGCATCTGACGCTCGCCAGCGGCAGCATGACCCTGCATCTCGATGGGCTCGACCTCTCGGTCGAGGATGGAGCCCAGATTGCCGCCGGCGATCCGCTTGGCACGGTTACCGGAGAGGCTTCGTCGCTCGGCGGGCTGCGTGTCCAGCTTTGCAACGTCGCGGGTCTTGAACCACCGCTGTTTTCCACACCCCGCGCGGCGGCGGCCTGGTCGGTGCTCTGCCCTTCACCCTCGCTGCTTCTCAGCCCGCAAGCGGATGCGCCGCAACCTGATACCGCCGCGCTCTTCGCCAGGCGGCGGGCGCATCTCGCAAGGCCGCAGAAGAACTATTACGCGGCGGCGCCGCAGATCGAGCGCGGCTGGAAGGAGCATTTGTTCGATGTCGAAGGCCGCGCCTATCTCGACATGGTCAACAACGTCACCATTCTCGGCCATGGCCATCCCAGGTTCGCGGCAGCAATCCACGCCCAATGGCTGCGGCTCAACACGAATTCGCGCTTCCACTATGCCGCAATCACCGAATTTTCCGAACGCCTCGCCGCCCTTTCGCCGGACGGGCTCGACGCGGTCTTCTTGGTCAACAGCGGCTCGGAGGCGAACGATCTGGCGCTTCGGCTGGCGCAAGCCCATACCGGCGCGCGCAACATGCTCTGCCTGCTCGAAGCCTATCATGGCTGGTCGGCGGCAAGCGACGCCGTCTCCACCTCGATCGCCGACAATCCAAAGGCACCGGCCACCCGGCCGGACTGGGTGCATACCGTCGTTTCGCCGAACACCTATCGCGGCGACTTCCGTGGTCCCGATACGGCAGCGGATTATCTCGGCATGGCGACGCCGGTGCTGGAGGCAATAGATGCTGCGGGCGAAGGCCTTGCGGGCTTCATCTGCGAATCGGTCTACGGCAATGCCGGTGGCATCCCGCTGCCGGACGGTTATCTCAGGGAAATCTATGCGCAGGTCCGCGCTCGCGGCGGCCTCTGCATCGCCGATGAGGTGCAGGTCGGCTATGCCAGGCTCGGGCATTATTTCTGGGGCTTCGAGCAGCAAGGGGTCGTGCCTGATATCATCACCGTCGCCAAGGGCATGGGCAACGGCCATCCGCTCGGCGCCGTCATCACCACGCGGGAGATTGCGCAATCGCTGGAGAAGGAGGGCACTTTCTTTTCCTCCACCGGCGGCAGCCCGGTCAGCTGCGTCGCCGGCATGACAGTGCTCGACATTATGGCCGAGGAAAAGCTGCAGGAAAATGCCCGGACGGTCGGCGATCATCTGAAGGCGCGGCTTGCCGCGCTGATCGACCGCCATCCGATTGCAGGCGCCGTGCACGGCATGGGCCTCTATCTCGGCCTCGAATTCGTCCGCGACAGAAAGACGCTGGAGCCGGCGACGGAAGAGACGGCTGCCATCTGCGACCGGCTTCTCGAACTCGGCGTCATCATGCAGCCGACCGGCGATCACCAGAATGTGCTGAAGATCAAACCACCGCTCTGCATCAGCATCGACAGCGCAGATTTCTTCGCGGACATGCTGGAGAAGGTGCTCGAAGAGGGCTGGTGACACAGGGCTCCCAGCATTAACCAAATTGGTCATTTCGCGGCATGTCGATTTTTAATGAAATAGGCCATTGCCTGTTACGGCAAGGCTTCCTATGTCTGCCGCGGTGATCGATCGAACTTCCGATTCTGTCATGCGAATTTAACGAAAGCCTGATATATTTCTTTCTGTAAGTTCGGACTGCGACGGAATGAATTTTTTCGGATCGTCGATATTTTGACACGTTTCGGAATATGTTTCTGACAGGCTATCGGGTAATCTCTACCAAGTTAGTGGATTATCGAAGACAGCCTTCGCCGATCCCGGGCTCTACCCGGGACCTCTCAAGTGCAACGCCAACATAAGGAACGAGCATGATAGACATCGATATTCTCGCCGATCTCCTTGGGCGATCTGTGCTTGGCAATGACCGTCCGGGCGCCCTCTCCCGCCCGAACTGTCGAATGTGACGTTCGTCCTCCTTTCAACGGTACCAGACAAGTCAATTCGCCATGGCTGCGCATGTTGCGCGGCAGGAGTTCTATCTATGAAGAAGCAAGTTATCGAATACGCAGGCGTTCCCGTCGGGATCGTCATTCCCGATGAAGATCGGCTGAAGTTCATCGCCGTGAAATTTCATGTCCACGACCTCGACGAGCAGCGCTTCGGCTCGCCGGACGAGGTGCGGCTGGCTATCCATGACCTGATGACACGCCGTCATCCGAAGCCGCTTCATGCCTGAGGGCATGAGGCCGCAATTAACATTCACGGCTTTTCGTAATGTCCGACCGGTCCCGCCAATTGGGGCCGGTCTTGTTTTTTGAGGGCATTACAGCGCCGCGCGTCTTTATCAGACGCGCAAGGGACGCTGTAACGCTTTGAATTTCTGCATAATTTTATCCTTAAATCGATTCCGATTTAAGGAATTATGCAGTACAGTCCTACCGGCCGCCTTTCCGTGATAAGGATCCGCCCTTGCCCGATCTTCTGAACCTCATTACCGACATCGAAGGCGTTTCCGTCGGCCATGCGACCGACCTTGCGCTCGGTTCCGGTGTCACGGTCATCGTCTTCGACGAACCGGCCGTCGCGTCCGGCACCGTGCTCGGCGGCGCGCCCGGCGGGCGCGACACCGCCCTGCTCGATCCGTCGATGACCGTCAATGCCGTGGATGCCTTCGTGCTCTCCGGCGGCTCTGCCTTCGGGCTGGATGCCGCCGGCGGCGTGCAGGCGGGCCTGCGCGAACTCGGCCGCGGCTTTGCAGTCGGGTCGGTGCGTATTCCGATCGTGCCGCAGGCAATCCTGATGGACCTGCTGAACGGCGGCGACAAGGATTGGGGCCTTCACTCCCCCTATCGCGACATGGGCTATGCAGCGTTGAAGGCGGCCGCCAAGGGCGCATTCGCGCTCGGCACGACAGGCGCCGGCACAGGGGCGACGACGGCCACCGTCAAGGGCGGGCTCGGCTCGGCCAGCGCCGTCAGCAGCGCCGGGCACCGCATCGCGGCAATCGTCGCCGTCAATGCGCTCGGCTCGGCGACGATCGGCGACGGGCCACATTTCTGGGCGGCGCCTTTCGAGAAAGACGCGGAATTCGGCGGGCTCGGCATGCCTGATGTGACCGACCACCGGATGCGGCTCAAGGGCATGAACACCCCGGCGACGACGATCGGCGCCGTCGTGACCGATGCGCAGCTGACGAAGGCAGAAGCGCACCGGCTTTCGCTCGCCGGCCATGACGGCCTTGCCCGGGCACTGCTGCCGGCGCATCTGCCGCTCGACGGCGACACCGTTTTTGCCGCTTCGACGGCCAAGCATCGAAGAGACGACATGGCGACCCTGATGGAGCTTTGCCATCTCGCGACTATCGTCATGGCGCGGGCGATCGCACGTGGGGTCTACGCTGCGACCGCGCTGCCGGTCGAGGGTGCGCAAAAGGCCTGGCGCGACCGCTATCCGAGCCGCGGCTGATTGAATAGGGTCAGACTCTCTACTGATCCAATATACCGAATGGCGGAGAGACGTGAATGCAGATCCGGGCGCTGATGTATTTCGACGAGCTGGTCAGGACCAATTCGATGCGCCAGGCGGCCGAGAATCTCAATGTCGCGCCGACGGCGATCAGCCGGCAGATCGAGAACCTCGAATATCATTTCGGTGCGCCGCTCGTCGAACGCAGCGCCCGCGGCGTCAAGCTAACGGCCGCCGGCGAGCTGCTTGCCGCCCGCGCCGGCCGGACGCTGCGCGAGCTCGATCACGTACAGCA
The DNA here is from genome assembly GCF_052871115.1 of Rhizobium sp. LARHSG275. Lineage (NCBI taxonomy): Bacteria > Pseudomonadati > Pseudomonadota > Alphaproteobacteria > Hyphomicrobiales > Rhizobiaceae > Rhizobium > Rhizobium sp. LARHSG275. The sequence continues at coordinate 62,013 of NZ_JBIXJN010000012.1, forward strand.
GCTGATCGAAGACCTGAAGGGCCTGCAGCGCGGCCGCGTCAGCATCTATGCCAATGGCGCGACCGTCGCCAATCTGCTGGCGCCTGCGCTCGCCGAATTCAGCCTGAAATATCCGAAGCTGCGCTTTGCCGTGACGATCACCAGTGCGCGGCAGGCGATCGACGCCGTCAACAGCGCCGAGGCGGATATTGCGGTGACGCTGTTTGCGCCTCCTATGTCCGGCACCAAGGTACGGCTGCGCTCCGAGATCGCCTATGATCTCATCGCCACGCTGCAGCATCCGGCCGCTGCGCATGCCGAGATCCCGCTGAGGACGCTCGCCGACTACGCCTTGGCGCTGCCGGATCAATCCTTCGGCTTTCGCCAGGCCTTCGACGCCCTGTTCGAGAAGGAGGGGCTGAGCCTCGATCCTGTCTTCGTCACCAGCTCGCTCGAAATGCTGAAGGAACTCGTGCTCAGCGGGGCTGCGGCCACGCTGCTGCCGGCGCTGACTGTTCGCCGTGAGATTGAAGCGCGTCAGCTCCTTGCCATTCCGCTCGCTGGCAAGACCGGCATCCGCACCCATGTCGATCTTTGCGTGGCGCCGGACCGGCAGCTGTCCTTCGCGGCGACGAAACTCCTCGACTTCATCGAGAGGTTCATGCGCGCGCGCACGAGCCATGGCGCCGAGACGAGAGACTGAGGCTTCGAGCTTGCATTGGCCGCGGAATTGCGGTGTAGCTTTTTCGGCTACACTGAGCACACAAATTCGTCATTGTGTGTGCACCGGCCCGCTGCATAATTCCTTAAATCGGAATCGATTTAAGGAATTATGCAGCAATCCAAAGTGCTACAGCGTCCTTTGCGCGTCTAAAAGACGCGCGGCGCTGTAGTGTCACTCTCCTCGCAAAAGGTCTTCGTCATCGACGCGCGGCCAGATAAGGGAACATGATGATCAAGCTTTCGTTTGCGCCTTCAGCCCGTTTCTTCAGGCGGCTTTCGCTCGGTGCCGCACTTTCGGCCGGCCTGGTGATGACGGCGATGACGCCGGCCGAGGCGGCAAAGACTACCCTTAATCTCGGCATGAGCGTTGAGCCGGCCGGTCTCGACCCGACGATCGCAGCACCGGTGGCGATCGGCCAAGTGACCTGGCAAAACGTGTTCGAAGGGCTGGTGACGATCGACCAGGCCGGCAAGATCCAGCCTCAGTTGGCGAAAAGCTGGGAAATCTCGCCCGATGGCCTGACCTATACATTCAAGCTGCAGACCGGCGTCAAATTCCATGACGGCGAGGCCTTCGATGCCGCGAGCGCCAAGTTTTCGCTGGACCGCGCCCGCGGCGCCGATTCGGTCAATCCGCAGAAACGCTTCTTCGCCTCGATCGCCTCGATCGACACGCCTGATACTGAAACGCTGGTGCTGCATCTCTCGGCACCGGCGGGCAGCCTGATCTACTGGCTCGGCTGGCCGGCCTCGGTGATGGTCGCGCCGACGACCGCTGCCGACGACAAGACGACGCCAGTGGGCACCGGTCCGTTCAAATTCGCCAGCTGGGCGAAGGGCGACAAGGTCGAACTCACCAGGAATGCCGACTATTGGAACAAGGATGCGGCCGCCAAGCTCGACAGGGTGACCTTCCGCTTCATTGCCGATCCGCAAGCGCAGGCGGCTGCGCTGAAATCCGGCGATCTCGATGCCTTTCCGGAATTTGCCGCGCCAGAGCTGATGAGTTCCTTCGACGGCGATGCGAGGCTCGTCACCAGGATCGGCAATACCGAGCTCAAGGTCGTTGCCGGCATGAACACTGCCAAGAAGCCGTTCGACGACAAGCGCGTCCGCCAGGCGTTGATGATGGCGATCGACCGCAAGATGGTGATCGACGGCGCCTGGTCCGGCCTCGGCACACCGATCGGCAGCCACTACACGCCGAACGATCCGGGCTATCAGGACATGACCAATGTGCTGCCCTATGACGTCGAAAAGGCGAAGGCGCTGCTCACTGAGGCCGGCTACCCCAACGGCTTCACCTTTACGATCAAATCGCCGCAAATGGCCTATGCGCCGCGCAGCGCCCAGGTGATGCAGGCGATGTTTGACGAAATCGGCGTGACGATGAATATCGAGCCGACCGAATTTCCGGCGAAGTGGGTCCAGGACATCATGAAGGACCGCAACTTCGACATGACGATCGTTGCCCATGCCGAACCGCTCGACATCGACATCTATGGGCGCGATCCCTATTATTTCAACTACAAGAACCCCGCTTTCAACGCGCTGATGAAGAAGGTCCAGGAGACGACCGATCCGGTCGCGCAGAATACGATCTACGGCGAAGCGCAGAAGATTCTCGCCGAGGACGTGCCGGCGCTTTACCTCTTCGTCATGCCGAAACTCGGCGTCTGGGACAAAAAGCTGAAGGGCCTGTGGGAAAACGAGCCGATCCCTTCCAACGTGCTCTCCGGTGTTTCCTGGGACGAGTGAGTGGCGGGTTCGGACGGGATGCGATGAGGTGATGGCCTTGGTGCCGGAAGCAGGACAGTCGGATATGGTCGACTCACGCGAACCTCTCGCTCCCTCATTCCTGTGCCCTCAGGGCTTCGCCCGAGCGATGTCACAGGAATCCAGTGCGCCCAAGTCCTTGGGCGCGGGAGACTTCCGTACCTGGATGAGAGTCATTCACGGCGCAGACGCGCCGTGGCTGGATTCCTGTGACGAGCACAGGAATGAGGGAGAGAGGGGGAGCCGCCGTTCCACATCGAAAGTGTGGCGCGCATGATCCCACTCCTCGCCCGCCGCTTCGCCGGTCTTCTCGTCACGCTGGTCGTCGTCTCGCTGCTGATCTTCACCCTCATGGACCTTCTGCCTGGCGATCCCGCCTCGATCATGCTCGGCACCTCGGCGACACCGGAAACGCTTGCCGCGCTACGACACGATCTCGGGCTCGATCAACCGCTGCTGCTGCGTTACGGGCAATGGTTGACCGGCGTGCTATCCGGCAATCTCGGCAATTCGCTCACCTATGGCGTACCGGTCGCAGGATTGATCGTCGAGCGGTTGACGGTGACGCTGCCATTGGCGCTGACGGCGATTATGCTTTCGGTGGCGATTGCCCTGCCGCTCGGCGTGCTGGCCGCCTCGCGCCGCGGCGGTGTCTTCGACATCATCGCGACGCTGTTTTCGCAGATCAGCATTGCGGTGCCCGCCTTCTGGGTGGCGCTGCTGTTGATCATTCTGTTTTCGACGATGCTCGGGCTGATGCCGGCCGGCGGTTTCCCGGGCTGGAGCGCCGGGCTGATGCCGGCATTACAGGCGCTGGTTATGCCCGCTGTCGCGCTGGCCATGCCGCAGGCGGGTGTGTTGACGCGGGTGGCGCGCTCGGCGGTGCTCGACACGATGCATGAGGATTTTGCCCGCACTGCCGTCGCCAAGGGACTGTCGCGCAGTGCGGTGCTGTGGCGCCATATCGTGCCGAATGCGATGATCCCGATCCTGACGATGACCGGGCTGCAATTCACCTTTCTCGTCGCCGGCGCGGTGCTGGTTGAAAACGTCTTCAACCTGCCCGGCCTCGGGCGGCTCGCGCTACAGGCGCTCTCCCAGCGCGACGTCATCGTCATGCAGGATGTCGTGCTGTTCTTCGCAGGCCTGGTCATCGTGATGAATTTCATTGTCGATCTCTCCTATCTGGCGATCGATCCCAGGATGAGGAAGGCGGCCTGAAACATGGTACCGATCGCATCCACCGCAATAACCGGCCGCCGTCGAGTGTTTAGGCTTAGCCGGCGAATGAACCTGATATCAGGAGCTGTCATCATCGGCCTGCTCACCGCCGTTGCGCTGCTGTCGCTCGTCTGGACGCCGCTGCCGCCGGCGAAAATGCAGATCATCCACAAGCTGCAGCCGCCGCTTGCCTTCGGTCTGCTTGGCACGGACCAGTTCGGCCGCGATGTGCTTTCGATGCTGATGGCGGGCTGCTGGAATTCGCTGTCGATCGCCATCACCGCGGTCATGATCGGCGGGACGCTGGGCTCGATATCAGGCATTTCGGCGGCGGCGATCCGCGGTCCCTTCGAAGCGCTGCTGATGCGCATCTGCGACGTCATCTTCGCGCTTCCGCCGATCCTGTCCGCCATGATGCTCGGCGCCTTTCTCGGGCCAGGGCGGTTCACCGCGATCACCGCGATTGCCGTCTTCATGATCCCGGTCTTTGCCCGGGTGACGCTTGCGACCTCGCTGCAGGCCTGGAGCCGCGACTATGTGACGGCGGCGCGCGCCATCGGCAATACGCGACTGACCATTTCGCTGCGCCATGTGCTGCCGAATATCATGAGCCAGATCATCGTGCATGGCGCGATCCAGCTGGGGCTGGCGATCCTCACCGAAGCGGGTCTCAGCTTCCTCGGACTTGGCATGGCGCCGCCGGCGCCGACCTGGGGCCGGATGCTTGCCGATGCGCAAACCTATCTGGCGCTCGCCCCTTGGCTGGCGATCCTGCCCGGCCTTGCCATCGCGGTCACCGTCTTCGGCTTCAACATGCTCGGCGACGGTTTGCGCGATCTGCTCGACCCGCGCGAGGCAAGCCGCTGATATCCTCCCAAGACGAAAAGCCCGAAAGACCATGCCATGACCGAAACCGACCTCACGATCCGCGAACTCAGGCGGCGCTTTGCCGATAAGAGCCTCTCCCCCCTGGAATACTGGCTTTCACTCGAAGACCATATCGCGGCCTGGGAGCCGTCGATTTCGGCACTCTACCTCTACGATCCGGCATCGGCACGCGCGCAGGCGAAAGCGTCGACGGAGCGCTGGGCGGAGGGAGAAACGCTCGGCGCCCTGGACGGCATCCCGGTGACGCTGAAAGAGCTGATCGCCACGAAGGGCCAGCCGGTACCATCAGGCACGAGGGCAGTGGAACTGAAGCCGGCAGAGGCCGACGCACCGGCCGCCGCCCGACTGCGGGAAGACGGCGCGGTGATCTTCGCCAAGACCACCTGCCCCGATTACGGCATGCTTTCCTCCGGGCTTTCGAGCTTTCATCCTCTCAGCCGCAATCCCTGGAACATCGCGCAAAATCCCGGCGGATCGAGCGCCGGGGCTTCCGCAGCGGCGGCCGCCGGCTACGGGCCGCTGCATATCGGCACCGATATTGGCGGCTCGGTGCGCCTTCCCGCCGGTTGGACCGGCATCTTCGGCTTCAAGCCGAGTCATGGGCGCATTCCAGCCGATCCCTATTATGTCGGCCGCTGCGTCGGGCCGATGACACGCACGGTCGAGGATGCGGCCTTTTCGATGGCGACGCTGTCGCGCCCGGACTGGCGCGACGGCACCAGCCTGCCGCCGAACGATTTCAACTGGATGGATCTCGACATCGACGTGTCGGGCTTGAAGATCGGGCTGATGCTCGATGCCGGCTGCGGGCTTGCGGTGGAGGACGAGATCAGGGTCGCGGTCGAAGCGGCGGCGCAACATTTCGAGAAGGCCGGCGCGACTATTGTATCCGTCCAGCCGGTGCTGACGCGCGCGATGCTGGATGGCCTCGACAATTTCTGGCGGTCCCGGTTCTGGGGCGATATCGCGGACCTCGACGAAGAACGGCGCGACAGCATCCTGCCCTATATCAGGGATTGGGCGATGGGCGGCGCCAACATCAGCGGTGTCGATGCGGTCAAGGGCTTCAATCAGACGATCGAGATGCGCAAGAGCTGCGGACGGCTGTTTACCGAGGTCGACGCCCTGCTTTCGCCGACCAATCCGATCATCTCCTATCCGGCCGAATGGGCATCGCCGACCAACGATCCGGCCCTGCCGTTCGAGCATATCGGTTTCACGGTGCCGTGGAACATGTCGGAGCAGCCGGCCGCTTCGATCAATTGCGGTTTCTCCCGATCGGGCATGCCGATCGGCCTGCAGATCGTCGGGCCGCGTTTCGACGACCTGCGGGTGCTGAGACTGTCGAAAGCCTTCGAGGACTGGACGGGCGGGGTAAGATCCTGGCCGCGGCCGACTACAGCGCCGCGCGTCTTTTCGAACGCGCAAAGGACGCTATAGCACTTTGAATGGCTGCATAATTTTGTCCTTAAATCGTTTCCGATTTAAGGAATTATGCAGTCAGCTGATCAACTGATCGGGCGGCGATAGCCGGTCGGCTGCTGGTAGAGCCAGCCGATGCGCTCGACCGCGGTCGCGAAATTCTCGCGCGCCACCGTCATGCTGTGGCCGTTGGCATGGAGGATGGTTTCCGGATCCTCAAAGATGGCGACATGGCCCTTCCAGAATACCAGGTCGCCACGGCGGATTTCGGATCGGTCGATCGGCTGGCCGAGGCCGGCCGCCTGCAGGTCGGTATCGCGCGGCGCAGCTCTGCCCGTCATCAGCATCACCAGCTGGACGAGGCCGGAGCAATCGATACCGAGGCCGGAACGTCCGCCCCAGAGATAGGGCGTTTCCAGGAAACGGACGGCGATGCCAACGTAATCGGCGCCATCGAGAGCGCCAATCGGCTGGACGTGCTTGGCGAAGATCGCCGTTCCGTCATCGAGCACGACGTAGCGATTGCCGCGCGCTTCCGCCTCGCCGGCGACATGAACGCGGCTTCCCATCGACAGCATGGCCTGGTGGGGCTTGCGCAGTTCCGGCTCGGGATAGAGGAAGGTGCGCTGGACGGTGACGATATGAGTCGGCGTCGGCCGGCCATCCAAGAGCGCGTCTGCCTTGACATAACCGACATAGCCGTCAGAGGCGGCTTTCACCCAGCACCAGCCGTCGGCGCGATCGAAAACCGTCACGTCCTCGCCGAGAAGCAGCTCCGTATCGATGCCGCGCGCAAGATCCGGTTCGGGGCGCAAACCCACGACGGGAACGGCGACACGGGCCGGCGCGCCTTCCACAAAGCGCGACGCCTCGACCTTACCCTCAAGCCTCGCTTCCGCGAGATCAGGTCTGTAGGCATGCAGGCGGCGGTCGAGCATCGTCATTCGCATTCCTTTCAGATCGGCAGCCGGCGGGCCTGATCTCGGATGAGATCGCCGAGCTTTTCCAGGTAGAGCGCGCCGCCGACGGTACGCTTGATGATCACGTTGCGCCGGTCGGCATCGTCACGCACACGATCGACCAGGCCCATCTCGCCCATCGTATCCAAGGCGCGGGTAATGACCGGCTTGGTGACTTCAAGCGTGGCGGCAAGCCCGCGCACGGTGTGCGGCGGCGGCACCAGGTAAATATGCAGCAGGATCGCCATCTGGCGCAACGTCAAATCGCGGTCATCGTGGCGGACCTGATCGAGCGCCGCGCCATGCCAGAGCCCCAGCGCCTGCGAGGCGGTCAGTTCGATCGGCACGGCCCCTCCGGAAGATCGTTACGCTAACGTTTCATTTTCCGGTAGTTGCCATGCACATGCAAGGGGCGCTGGGAATTGCCGCCCGGCAGGGTGAATAAAATTTTAACGATCGAGGCGCAACGCGCAACACGCGGCGCGCCTCAACGCTTTTTGCGTATCGGCTCAGCGCAGGCTTTCGCGGATATGATGAAAGAGCGCCCGGATCGCCTGTGCCTCGCCGCCGCCCGGCGAATGCGGCCGTTCGGACGGAGCCCAGCCGAAAATATCGATATGTACCCAGCTCTTTGCCTTGCTGACGAAGCGCTTGAGGAAGAGGGCCGCGGTGATCGCACCGGCCATGCCGCCGGCCGGCGCATTGGTGAGGTCGGCGAACTTGGCGCGGATATCCTTTTCGTAGCCGGAATAGAGCGGCAAGCGCCAGAGCGGATCGTCGGTTTCCAGGCTCGCTTCGGTCAGGTCATGCGCAAGGTTGGCGTCATCGGTGAAGAAGGGCGGGAGGTCCGGACCGAGCGCAACGCGGGCGGCGCCGGTCAGCGTCGCCATGTCGATCAAGAGGTCGGGCTCTTCCTCATCGGCATAGGCAAGCGCATCGGCAAGGATCAGACGGCCCTCGGCGTCGGTATTGTCGATCTGGACGGTCAGGCCCTTGCGGCTTCGATAGATGTCGCCGGGCCGAAAGGCATTGGACGAGATCGCGTTTTCGACGACCGGGACGATAACACGCAGGTCGACCTTCAGCTTGGCGTCCATGATCATCAGGGCAAGCCCCATGACATTCGCCGCGCCGCCCATGTCTTTCTTCATCAGCAGCATGGAGGCGGCAGGCTTGATGTCGAGACCGCCAGTATCGAAGCAGACGCCCTTGCCGACGAGCGTCACTTTGCGATGGCCCTTCTTGCCCCAGCGCAGCTCGAGAAGGCGCGGCGCATCGGCGCTGGCGCGGCCGACAGTATGGACCAGCGGGAAGTTCTGCGTGAGCAGGTCGTCGCCCGCAATCACCGATATCTCCGCCTTGTAATGTTCGGCCAGGCCACGGAAAACGGCCTCGAGTTGGTTCGGGCCCATGTCGTTCGTCGGCGTATTAATCAGGTCGCGGGCAAGAAAGACGCCGGCCAGTTGGCGCTTGATGTCGGCGGCGTCTGCATCGCGGGGGATCATCAGCGTCGCCGCCGCCGATTTTTCGGATTTGTAACGGTCGAAACGGTAGCTGCCGAGCCCGAAGCCAAGCGCCAGGCGATTTGCCGTCAGCGGCGCGGTCTCGATGTGCCAGTCGCCGGCCGGCAGCGCGCGGGCGAGCCTGCCGGTGATGTAAGGCTGCTCGGATGGATTGGTGCCGAGGCCGTAAAGCGCGCCGCCGAGATGGCCTTCAGCCGTCGGGATCAGCAGCAGCGACCCGCTTTCGGCCTTGTAGCCTGCCCTCTGCGCCCAATCGAGGGCGATCGGATCGATCGTACCGGTCTCGATATGGGCAGGCGTGACGGCAAAGATCGGCAACGTCGAACCGCCCTTCGTGTTGAAAGGAGTCGGTCTCTCGATGAACTGATAGGGGGCCATGATTGTCCTTCGGCGGTCGTAAGGAATCGTTCCTTAACGGTCTGTTAGGGTTAACAGACTATTGCTGGAGCGAAGATTACGCGTCAAACCTTTCCCTGTTCCGCTTCGAGGTCAGGCGCCGATTTCGGAATCCAGGAACGCGCCATGCCTGCCTCGCTCACTGCCATATTCACGAATCGTATCCTGCAGGGCGCTGCGGCCTCGCTGCTCGTCCTGGCGCTTGCCGGCTGCTCGACGACCAGGGACCGGATGACAACGGGCTCGGTGCCGAAACTCACCAAGCCGGTTGACGAGATGGACGCGATTGAGCTGCGCTCGGCGACGGACCGGCTCGGCCAGGCCTACGAAAAGAACCCGCGCGATCCCGTCACCGGCGTCAATTATGCCAATCTGCTGCGCATGAACGGCCGTGACACGCAGGCGCTCGCCGTCATGCAGCAGGTGGCGATCGCCAATCCCGGCGACCGCAACGTGCTCGCCGCCTACGGCAAGGCGCAGGCGGCGGCCGGCCAGTTCCAGCAGGCGCTCGACACGATCGGCCGCGCCCAGACACCGGATCGTCCGGACTGGAAGCTGGTCTCGGCCCAAGGCGCCATCCTCGATCAGATGGGCCGGGCAAGCGAGGCCCGGCAGCGCTACCGCGACGCGCTCGATATCCAGCCGAACGAGCCCTCCATCCTTTCCAACCTCGGCATGTCCTACGTGCTGACCGGCGATCTGCGCACGGCCGAAACCTATCTGCGCTCCGCCGCCAGCCAACCGACGGCCGACAGCCGCGTCAGGCAGAACCTTGCCCTCGTCGTCGGTCTGCAAGGACGTTTCCCGGAAGCCGAGCAAATCGCGCGGCGCGAACTTTCGCCGCAACAGGCCGATGCCAATGTCGCCTATCTCAGAAGCATGCTCTCGCAGCCAAACTCCTGGCAGAAACTCGCCGCCAAGGACAAGATGCCGGGCGCAGCGAACGTCAGCAATACCTACTGACCGGACTTCCTCTGCGCTTGAGAGCGTCCGAAGTCACGTGCGACAGCCTATCGATCACTTACGCCCGCGAGAATGAGCCGGAGCCCGAGGCCGGCCATGACGACACCCGCGCTGCGGTCGATCCAGCTCTTGGCTGCAAGATAGAGCCGCCGCGGGTGGCGGGCCGAAAAAGCGAAGGCCACGATCGAATACCACCCCGCCTCCAAGGCGAAGACGCCGAGCGGCAGCGCGACGATGAGACTGAGCGGCACCGTCCTCGGTAAAAGTGCCGCAAAGATGCTGGCATAGACGATGATGGTCTTCGGGTTGCTGAGTTGGGTCAGCAGCGCGGTCATGAAGCTCAGCCTCGGCGCAGGATTTCCGTTGACGGTGTCGGAGACCTCGAGCGGCTGACCGGCGCTCCTCCAGATATTGACGGCGATATAGACGAGATAGGCGCCGCCTGCGACCTTCAGCAGGACATAGAGCCATTCGAACTGAGACAGCAGCGCCGTCAGCCCGGCAAGCGCCAGCACGGCAAAAACGACACCGCCGACGCCCATGCCGAGTGCGGCTGCAAGGCCATCCAGCCTCGAGCGCGAGATGGCGATCCTGGAGACGACGACGAAGCTCGGGCCGGGCTCATCGCGCCGACGGCCAAGGCTGCCATGATGCTGATGAAAATGCCCCCAGAAGACATCGGAAACCTCTCTTTTGGATTGAACGAACATCAGGGGCGCGGCGGGGGCGCCTGCGCTTGCCGATGGTCGTCCATCCCATTTACCAGCTCAGTCGGCGGCGGTCACCCGCGTTTTCTGGTGGCCGATCGGACCGATGGTCCTTGATGCACATCGTCTTCAGCCGAAAGCGGTCGCCGCTTTCCGGCGTCGGCGCAAACGTCAGAACTTGTCGGACACCTGGATGCCAGCCGGACCGAGAATGACGGCGATCAGCACCGGCAGAAAGAACAGGATCATCGGCACCGTCAGTTTCGGCGGCAGGGCGGCCGCCTTCTTTTCCGCCTCGTTCATCCGTTCGTCGCGTCCTTCCTGGGCGAGAACGCGCAGTGCCTGCGCGACCGGCGTGCCGTAGCGATCGGCCTGGATCAGCGCCTGTGTCACCGAACGCACCAGCTCGATCTGGGTGCGCGTCGCAAGATTGTCGAGCGCCACGCGGCGATCCGGCAGGAAGGAGAGCTCGGCCGTGGTCAGCACCATCTCCTCGGCGAGCGCCGGCGACTGCTCGCCGAGTTCTTCCGACACGCGACGCATCGCAGCCTCGATCGAGATACCGGATTCGACGCAGATCAACATCAGGTCCAGCGCATCCGGCCAGGCGCGCTTGATCGAGTGCTGGCGCTTGCCCATGCGGTTCGAGATATAGATGTTCGGGGCGTAGAAGCCGAGATAGCCGACACCGATGACGGCGAAGAGACGGATCGGCATGCCTCTTCCGGCGAGATTGCCGAGGCCGAAGACCCAGACGGCGGCAAGCGTCAGAAAAAGGAAGGGCAGCAGGAAACGCGCCACCAGGAAGGTATTCAGCGCATTCTCCGAACGGAAACCGGCGGCACGCAGCTTATTGACAGTGTTTTCGTCGACCAGCGCCTTGCGCAGGTTGAAGCGCTCGACGATCTGACGGACCGAGCGGTTGTTCTGGTTTCTGAGCGAGGCCTTGCCGGCGCCGGTTTCCGTGTTCATGCGGGCGCGTTCGCGGGCACGGATCTGCTCGCGTTCGGTCGAAACCGCCTTCATACGCTTGTTCAGATCGCCGCGTTCGAAGAAGGGGATGGCGATCGTATAAAAGGTGGCGAAGACGGCGATCGCGACGAAGAGCGCGATCAGCATGCTCGGATTGGTCAGCGTTGCGGCAAAGTCCTGCGACATGATGCTTCCTTCCGGCTAGATGTCAAAATTGACCATGTTGCGCATGACGAAGATGCCGATCGACATCCAGATCGCCGAGGCACCCATGATGAGATGGCCGCGCGGATCGGTGAAAAGGATCATCATGTAGTTCGGCGACGTCATGTAGACGAGGGTCGCAACGATGAAGGGCAGAGCCCCGATGATGACGGCCGACGCCTTGGCTTCCATCGAGAGCGCCTGGACCTTGGCTTTCATCTTCCTGCGTTCGCGCAGCACCTTGGAGAGATTGCCGATCGCTTCCGACAGATTGCCGCCGGCCTGCGACTGGATGGCGATGACGATGGCGAAGAAATTGACTTCCTGGAGCGGCATGTGGATCGTCATGCGGGCGCAGGCGTCGGGAATGCTGAGGCCCACCTGCTGCGCCTCGATCACCCGCAGGAACTCGCTCTTGACCGGCTCGGTGCCTTCGGTGGCGATAAGACGGATGGCATCGTTGAGCGGCAGGCCCGATTTGATCGAGCGGGTGATGACGTCAAGCGCGTTGGGGAGTTCGTTCAAAAACTTGGTCTGGCGGCGCTTGATCAGAAAGCCGAGGACCCAGCGCGGCAAGCCGAGACCGGCGACGACGGCGATACCGACCATGACCATCAACGACGCACCGACGACAAAGGCCACGAGCAGCAGCACCAAGGCGAAGATGGCGCTGAAGAGATAGAATTTCGCCGGTGTGATCGTCAGGCCGGCCTGCACCAGCCGGGATTTCATCGACAGGGTCTTTTTGGTCTTTTCGTGCTGGCGCTTTTCCAGATCCTTCAAGTTGTCCTGCACCGATTTGCGGCGCTTCGACAACTCCTGCACCCGGTCACGGGCAGCCTTGACATTGACTCGGTCGCTTTCGGCCGATTTGACGCGATTGATGCGGCTTGCCGATTTCTTGTCGGCTTCGATCTCCGAAAACAACAGGGCATAGGCAACCGCCGCCGCGGAGATGGCGGCGAGGGCGACGATTGCCAGCACTATAGGATCGAATCCGAACATCTCGCCTATTCCTTCGTTTTCGCTTCCATCGCGTCGAGGGCGGCGGCAAGACGCTTTTCCTCGTTGAAGTAGCGGGCGCGATCCCAGAAATGCGGCTTTCCGACGCCGGTCGACATGTGCCGGCCGACCAGGCGGCCGTTCGCATCCTCGCCTTCGATCTCGTAGCGCATCAGGTCCTGGGTGATGATGACGTCGCCTTCCATGCCGATCACCTCGGTGATCTGGGTAATGCGGCGCGAACCGTCGCGAAGGCGCGCCGCCTGAATGACGACGTCGACCGAGCTGGAAATGATCTCACGCACCGTTTTTGCCGGTAGAGTGAAGCCGCCCATGGCGATCATCGATTCGATACGGCTCAAGCATTCGCGCGGCGTGTTGGCGTGGATCGTGCCCATCGAACCGTCGTGACCGGTGTTCATCGCCTGCAGCAGGTCGAAAACTTCAGGTCCGCGCACTTCGCCGACGATGATGCGCTCGGGACGCATACGCAGGCAGTTCTTGACGAGATCGCGCATGGTGATCTCGCCCTCGCCTTCGATATTCGGCGGGCGCGTTTCGAGACGGACGACATGCGGCTGCTGCAGCTGCAGTTCGGCCGTATCCTCGCAGGTGATGACGCGCTCGTCCCTGTCGATATAATTGGTGAGGCAGTTCAGAAGCGTGGTTTTACCCGAGCCGGTGCCGCCTGAAATGACGACGTTGCAGCGCACACGCCCGATGATCTGCAGCACGGTTGCGCCTTCCGGCGTGATCGCGCCGAATCGGACGAGCTGATCGAGGGTCAGCTTGTCCTTCTTGAACTTGCGGATGGTGAGCGCCGGCCCATCGATCGACAGCGGCGGCGCGATGACGTTGACGCGCGAGCCATCGGGCAAGCGGGCATCGCAGATCGGGCTCGATTCGTCGACACGGCGGCCGACCTGACTGACGATGCGCTGGCAGATCGAGAGAAGCTGCGCATTGTCGCGGAAGCGGATCTCCGATTCGATCGTCTTGCCGCCGACTTCGATGAAGGTCTGGCCGGCGCCGTTGACCATGATGTCGGCAATATCGTCGCGCGCGAGTAGCGGCTCTAGCGGGCCGTAACCGAGGACGTCGTTGCAGATATCCTCGAGCAGCTCTTCCTGCTCGGAGATCGACATCGCAAAATTCTTGATGGTGATGATGTCGTTGACGATGTCGCGGATTTCCTCGCGGGCGCTTTCGCCGTCGAGCTTCGAAAGCTGCGAGAGATCGATGGTGTCGATCAGCGCCGAAAAGACCTGCGCCTTGGTGTCGTAATATTCATCGGTGCGGGCCGGGCGCTTGCGCTGCGGCGTCTGCAGCGGCGTCACCTGCTGGCGTGCGGGCTCACGCGAGGGTTCGACCAGAATGGAGGGGGAAGAGGCCGCAGGGGCGGCGGCCAGAGCCGGCGGCGGTGGAGCAATCGCTCCTCCGACCTTTCCGGAACCTTCGTTTCCGCGTTTTCCAAACATGCCACTCGATCCAATCTGCTCGTTCTAGAGCATTTCCCGATCTCTCCGAGTCACGGAAATGCGCTATCTCATTGTTTTCACGCAATTGCGAACGCAAACCGCTGCACAGTTTTGCTGGAATTGCTTATCGTCTACTTGCGCTTCAGGAGGCCCAGCAGACCGCCCTTCTTCGCCTTCCTGATCGCGACACGGCCGGTGACGATGTGCGATATCTGCGAAAAGGTTTCCGCCGTCGGCGACTTCGGGTCGACTTCAGAGATCATCCGGCCGCTATTGGCGGCGTTGCCGAAAAGATTGATGTCGAAGGGAATGATCGCGATCGGCTCAATCTCGAGCGGCTCGCAGAAATCCGACGGCGAGATTTCCGGCCGTTTCGGCATGCCGACCTGATTGAGGATGAGATGCGGCGGCCGGTCGTTCGGCCGCATCTTGCGCAGCGCGTCCAGCATGTTCTTGGCGTTGCGCAGATTGGCGAGATCGGGAACTGCTGCGATGACCACCTCGTCGACGCTCGACAGCACCGAGCGCGTCCATTCCGACCATACATGCGGAACATCGAGCACAGTGACGGGCGCGCTGCGCTGCAGAACATCGAGCACCGGCTGGAAAGCCTGGCCGTCAAAATCATAGGCACGGTCGAGCAGCGAGGGTGCAGCAAGCAGCGACAGATGCTCGGAACATTTCGTCAGCAGGCGGTCGAGGAAGACCTCGTCGAGACGATCGGGCGCGAAGACCGCTTCGGCGATGCCCTGTGCCGGATCCTGGTCGAAATCGATGTTCGCCGTACCATAGGGCAGGTCGAGATCGGCGAGGATCGTCTCGGTGGAGAAGAGATTGGAAATGCCGAAAGCGCAATTATGCGCGATGGTCGAGGCGCCGGTGCCGCCCTTCGAGCCGATGAAGGCGATGCTGCGACCGAGCGGCTCGGCGTCTGGATCGACGAAGATCGAGGCCATCGCCGCAAGGATATCGGGCATGGCGACGGGCTGAACCATATATTCGGAAATGCCATTGCGGATGAGCTCGCGATAAAGCCCGATATCGTTGTAATATCCGATAATGACGACTTTGGTCGTCGGATCGCAGACCGCGGCGAGCGGCGCAAGTTCGGCGAGCAGGTTTGCGGCATTCGCCTTAGTCTCGAGGATGATGAGGTTCGGTGTCGGGGCGCCGGAAAACATATTGGCGGCAGCGGCGGTGCCGCCGCTGGTGATGCGCATGCTGACCTTCGCCACGCGCCGATCATTGGCGCAGCGTTCCATGACATGCTGCAGGGCTTCGCTTTCGCAGAAGGCATGGACGGAGATGCGCGGCAGCGGCCGCATGTTTTCCAGATCCGCCATGCGCACCGCCTCGTCGGCGTTGCGAAGCTCGCTGGGATTCCTGATTTCGTATTCGATCGCGCTCATCGTGCCGTTCCGCCTTAGAAGCTACTGTCGCTGCCGGCGACATCTTCGATCGTCGATGTCGTCGTGCGGTATTCCTGGATGGCGTTGTTGCGCCGCTGCGCGTCGATCGGGGTCATGCCGCGGGGCGCCACCAGATCCTCAGGATTGGCGATCTGGGCGGCAAGGTTGTTTTGCGAGGCGCAGCCGAAATTATAGTAATTCTGGTTGGTCAAATCGTTCGAGATGTCCTTCGGCCACTGGCCGCATTGCGTGGTGATCGCGGTGGTGCCGGTAAAGCTCAGCCGGATCGGCGCCGCATCGCCGGGCCCGGCGGCGGCATAGGAGGTATTGACGATTTTCGAGCTTGCGATCCCCCGCGACACCAGCTCGGCACGGACCTGATTGCGCAGTTGATAGGCTGCTGCCGAATTGGGCGACCCTTGCGGCGACAGCACGTAAACAGGGCCTGAGGCGCGCGAGATGTAGTTTGTGGCAAAACCGCGGATGAGGTCTCGCTGGGCGATGGTCAGGCGACGATCGGTGGAGGCGACGGGTATATCAACCGTCTGCTCCGCCTCCGTCACGATGATCGGATGACGGGCGCGGTAATCGTCCGGAATGCCGCCGGTCGTCAGTTGGTCGTGCGGACCGGCGCATCCGGAAAGGACGGCCAGCGACATGGCAGCCGTCGCAAAAAACGCCTTCGAGATTCCGAAGCGGGGTGTCGTCGAATTCATGTGGGCCATCGCCTGATCTCTGTTTCCTGCCATTGCTGCCGATCGTGCCCCGCTCATTTGTAGATGAACCCGATCGAGCCGTGGAACTGCGCGTCGGCGACGGGCGCCTCGCGGCGGCCATAGACCTTGTTGACACGGTTGAGGAAGAAGGTCGCACCGTCATTCTCAGGGCTGAAATTGTCGTCCGGGCGGTTGAGCTGATTGCGCGCCACCGGACGCACCAGATAGGGCGTTGCGATGATGACGAGTTCGGTTTCCTGGCGCTCGAAACCCTTCTGGCGGAAGAGCGTGCCGAGCAGCGGGATCTTCGAGACGCCGGGCGTGCCGCCCATCGTCTGGGAAACGTTGTCGCGGATAAGGCCGGCGAGCGCGATCGAACCGCCCGAGGGCAGCTCCACCGAGGTCTCCGCCGAACGTCGCTGATAGGTGGCGTTGCCGCTGCCGGCCACCGGTTCGGAGACATTGGTCTTGATCTGCAGGCTGATGCGTCCCGATGACAGCACGACCGGCTTGAAGGCGAGGTTGATACCATAGTTAAACGGCACGACAGTGACGTTGCCGTTGCTGTCGGTCGTCGAATAGAGCTGCTGGCCGCCGGAATTGAAGGTCGCGGCCTGACCCGATATCGCCGTCAGCGTCGGCTCGGCGAGCGTCTTGACGACCTTGGCCTGCTCCAGCGCGTTGAGATACGTCGAAATGTCGTATTTGCCGATCGAGCTCTTGAAGAGCGCCGCCAGACCGCCGCCAACCGTCGATGTGGCACTGTCAGCGCCGGGACTGCCGAGCTGGGCGACCGTTATGCCGGAGGAATTGGAAACGAGGTTGTCGAAGCCAAGCTGCTTCAGCACTTCGCGTCGGACCTCGGCGATCGTCACCTTGAGAGTGACCTGGTCCTCGCCCTCGATCTGCAGAAGATTGACGACCTGCGAGGCCTGACGGTTTTCGGCAAAGAGCGCCACCGAGCTATCGCCGCCGGTGCCGGATGCGGTCTCGGTTCTGGTCGTCGCCTCGCCGCCCTTCAGGAAGACCTGCGCCAGATCGGCCGCCTGCGTGGCGTCCTGCGGCGTGCGCACGGTGCCGGTCAGCACGATGTTGTCGGAGACGATTTCGACGTTGATGTTGGAGTCCGGAATGAAGCGGCGGAGATTGACTTCGAGGCCGGAGACGTCGCGTTCGATCTCGATGTCGAGATTGACGATCTCCTGTCCACCGGCACCGAACACGAAGATATTGGTCTGGCCGACCTTCTTGCCAAACAGGTAGATGCGCCGCGAGGTACGGGTCACGGCATCGGCCATGGTCGGATCGGAGACGAGGATATCGTGCGCGTCGTCCGGCAGATCGACGACGACGGCCTTGTTGAGCCCGAGCTTCAACCGGCGATGGGCATTGGGGCCAGTCTGAGAGATCCGGACCAGGCTATCGGAATCGGCGTGCGCCTCGCCTGCGCCGAGAAGCGGGGAGAAAGAGGTCGGAACGATACCGGAGACGCCGATTGCCAGCCAAAGGCAGCCTGTCAGGAGAGGTCCGGCGCGCCGCGTTGAATTGCCCATGTGCACGTTCTCTTACTCCGCCTTCGGTGCTGCGCTGGCATCCGTGACGATGGCGCCCGATTTGATGACCTGGATGATCGCACTGCCGTTGTCACCGCTCAGCAGATAGTCGGCGGCACTTGTATCCTGCTCCTGCGCATCGGCGACCGAGCGCAGCGCGAGCGACAGCCGGTCCGCCATCTGCTGGGCGACAGCGAGAACCTTCGTTTGATCAGGGGTGAGCTCGAGCGTCGCGGTCGTGCCGACCACCGATTTCGAGCCGTCGTCCTTTTCCTGGATCTGTTGGTCGATGGCGAGAACGCGAACATTGCTCAGTACGGTTTCGGTAATGAGCTTGGCGGCTTCGGTGCCCTTGCGGACCATGATGACATCGACGCGGTCATTCGGCAGGATGAAACCGCCGGCACCTGTTGCCACCGATATCTCGGTCGCGACGGCACGCTTGCCGGCCGGCAACAGCGAGGAGAGGATGCGGCTGCTGGAATCGGCGAGCTTTTCCGGCCGGATCGGTTCGCCCTCGAAGATCGGCAGACGCACGACGGCGCCCTGCAGATCCTTGATCGCATCCGGCTTGTCGGCTTCGGTGATGAGGCCCTGGACGACGCCGCCCTGCGGCCAGGCCATCCAGTGCACCAATTTGTCGTCCAGCCTTGCGCCGACCGGCAGATTGGCGCTCGAAACGAGGACGTTGACGGTCGGTTCCTTCTCGACGACCGAGCGGACCTGGGTGACGACACCGCCGCTGCCCGCCATGCGCATTGCCAGGAGGCCGGCGAGGCCGGCTGCCACCACGGCGACAGCTAGGATTATAAGGCGGGCCGGTTTCATCGATCATTCCTCAGGGCACTATATGTTCGCCCTGTAGAATGCTCAGCAATTGGTGTAATTATGGTTAATAGAACGCTTACATTTTAAGTTAACGGGCATTTAAAATGCCGTTATTTCAGGCTTTCCAGTGCGGCGAGAAAAAGCGGCGAGGAAGGGAAGGCCATGAAACCGCCGATCGCGATCGCGATGCCATAGGGGATCTTCTTGGCGAGCAGCAAAGAGTTCGGCACCGGCAGCCCGATGGCGAGGATCGTGTTCGTTTGCGTTCTCACCAGCAGGATCAACAAGGTGACGAGGCCGCCGACCGCTGCGACGTCGGTCATCAGGAATGCAAGGGATTGATTCAGACCGAACCAGAGCGCTGTGGCGCTCAGCAGCTTGGCGTCGCCGCCGCCCATCACATTGAAGGCAAAAAGGGCAAAGCATGCGGCAAAGACGATCGCGCCGGCGGCAAGATGCATACCGATTGCCTGCAGGCCGAGGCCCGAGAACGGCGCCAGTGCGAGGAAAGAGAAAACAAGGATCAGGGAAATGCGGTTCGGGATCGTCATGGTGAAGAGATCCGAAAAGGCCGCGATGGCGAGGCAGAGTGGCAGTATTACAAAGACTGCAGCTGCGATCATGCGTATACCCGATCTTAATAGGATGCGAAAAGGCTCACGGCCATTCCAGCGCGTGAGCCCGCTCGATCGACCAGCCAGGTCAGACCGGCCAGAATGAGGAAGGTGCCGCCTCGCGGCACCTCGCTTAGTTGGCCGCCGTAGTGGCGCTATCCATCTTGGTGCTCAAACCTTCGAACGTGTTGCCGATCTTGGTGCCGAGGCTCGTTGCGCCGGTGATGAGCGCCACGGAAATGAGAGCGGCGATCAGGCCGTATTCGATTGCGGTCGCGCCGGATTCGTCCTTCAGAAAACGGCTAAAAAGCTTGGTCATGGTAACTCCTAACTCCAGTTGATGTTCAGCACGTCCGCCAACTGTTTGCCGTTGATCGGATGACTGCAACCTAGCGAATGGCCGTTTCCATCGGCTTAAGGAAAAGAGTTAACTAAACGTGAACGAGACAACAGGCCTTTGTAGAGTCAGTATTTTCTTACGCACTTACCTCAATATTTAACAATATTCTTGGAATAACTGCTGAATTCATCCGGAAATAGCACAAATTCCATCTCCAACCGAGGCGTGCACCGTCCCGAAACCGTGCCAGATCGGAGCATTACGCTTCATCCCGGAACAGAGCGGCGGGCTTAAGGCTTCGTTCACCATTTTTTTCCATTCTATGTGCATATTGCGCTGTGATCGTGAAAGAGGGCCAAATGTCATCAAGCGGCAAAACCATTTTCTTTGCCGGCATGATCGCCGCTTTCGGTGTTTCGGGAGTTTCCGCGGCCGCAGACGATGACATGCTGCGCGTCTACATGGATCACGCGCGCGTGCTGAAGCTCGATCGCCCCGTCAGCAAGGTGATCGTCGGCAATGCCAAGGTCGCCGATGCGACGGTTGCCGACGCCAAGACCATCGTGCTGACAGGCCGCAGCTTCGGCACCACCAATCTGGTGCTTCTCGATGCCGACGGCAATGCGATCCTCGACGAACGCATCCTGGTGTCGATCGACGAAGGCAATACGGTGCGCGTCTACCGGCAGACCGAGCGCTCCGTACTGTCCTGCACGCCGAATTGCGAGCAGCATGCGCAGCAAGCAGCCACCGCGACCGCCTCACCCTGAGCATATCTCGGAGCTTTCTCGACCATTCGTTAAAATCGTCGTGTCAGGCTGAAACGGAAAATCAACGAACGGATCCTAGTGTGACGGACGAAGAATGTCGCTTAGGTCCAGGCAATGACGGTAATTGATCAGAAGACGGGTGAGGGGCGCGCCTTTACGCCATTCCGTTTCTTACGGTTTCGCGCTCTCGCCCGCTCGCGCGAGGGTGCTGCGGCGATCGAATTCGCCCTGCTTGCCATTCCCTATTTCCTGGTGATTTTCGCAATCCTCGAAACTTTCGTCGCCTTCGCCGCCGAGGAACTCGTCTCCAACGGCGTTGATACGATGAGCCGACGAATGCGAACCGGGCAGATCACCTATAATCTCGGCCGCACGACCGATATGAACCAGGCGCAATTCCGCCAGGCTTTCTGCGATGAGATCTCGATCCTCATCCGTTGCTCGGCGAGCGAAGTCGCCACGCCAAGCAAGCTCTACCTGGATGTGCAGACGTTCAGCGCGTTTTCGGCCATTCCGACGACGATCCCCAAGCTTTCCACCGACAGATATGCCGACATCAATACTGCGGCCTTCAAATTTGCGCCGGGCGGCGCCGGCACTGTCAACATGGTCCGTGCCTATTACCGCTGGGAAATCATCACGGATCTGGTCCGGCCTTATATCAGCACGATACGTCCCGCCGACGGTTCGATGCCGAGCCAATATCTGATCGTCGCAACCGCGGCCTTCCAGAGCGAGCAGTATCCATAATGGCGTTGCGCAACCCGTTCACCAGACTGGTCCTGACAGCGCGGCGACTGGCCCGAGACCGCAAGGGCGCCGGAGCGATCGAATTCGCGATCCTCTTTCCCGTGCTCATCATGCTCTATATTGGTGCTTTCGAGATTACCATCGGCCTCAGCGTCAGCAAGCGCGTGACACGCGCCGCAGGAACGGTGGCCGACCTCATCACCCAGCAGCAATCCGTCACGAAGAGCGCGCTCGCGCAGATGCCGTCGGTCGCAACGGCGATCTTCGTGCCCTACAATTCGACGGCGCTGACGCTGAAGATCACGGGGATTACCATCGATGCCAGCGCCAATGCGAAGGTGCTCTGGTCCTGGGCAAAGGACGGGACGGTGCCCTATGCCAAGAACGCCACAGTGAGCAACGTGCCATCGGACATGAAGACGGCGAACAGCTTCCTGGTCCGCACCGAGCTCAGCATCCCCTATACGATGTTCCTGTTCGCCCCGAATTTCATGCCGGACGGCATGCGCACGATTACCATCAGCCGCAGTTATTTCTACCGCCAGCGCCAAGGCGACTCGATTCCCTGCGGCGACTGCTGACGGCCCCTTCCCGCTCTTGTCTGGTGCATAACTCCTTAGATCGAAATCGACTTAGGCGTTAGGCAGCAATTCACAGTGTTACAGCGTCCTTTGCGCGCCTGAAAAGACGCGCGCGCTGTAATTTGCCAAGCCGGCCGTGGCATTATATGGCTGGATCTCAGCCGCCTCCGACATTCCAGAGGCCGGCGATCGGCTTTCTCGGGTGTAAAATGGCGCGTGCCTTTCTTTTCGTTCTGGATTCCTTCGGCATTGGCGGAGCGCCGGATGCGGCGGCCTATGGCGACGAAGGCGCCGATACGCTCGGCCATATCGCCGAGTTCTGCGCAGCCGGAGCCGGGGACCGCACCGGATTGCGCGAAGGGCCGCTTTCCCTGCCCAACATGTCGGAACTCGGGCTGATGCATATCGCCCGGTCCGCTTCCGGCCGGTTTCCGGCCGGCATGTCCGTCCCGGAAAAGGTCTACGGTATTTATGGCGCCGCCACCGAAATCTCCCGTGGCAAGGATACGCCATCAGGTCATTGGGAGATCGCGGGAACACCTGTCAGTTTCGATTGGGGTTATTTCCCGCCGGAGGGCGACGCCTTTCCTCCGGAATTCATCGAGACATTGTGCAGGGAGGCTGACGTGCCCGGCATCCTCGGCAATTGCCATGCCTCGGGAACGGAGATCATTGCCCGGCTCGGCGAGGAGCATATCCGCACCGGCAAGCCGATCTGCTACACCTCATCGGATTCGGTCTTCCAGGTCGCGGCGCACGAGGTGCATTTCGGCCTCGATCGCCTGCTCGCCTTCTGCCGTTTGGCCCGGGGACTGCTCGATCCCTACAACATCGGCCGCGTCATCGCCCGGCCCTTTGTCGGCCAGTCTACCTCTTCCTTCCAGCGCACCGGAAACCGGCGCGACTTTTCCGTGCTGCCGCCGGAACCAACGCTGCTCGACCGTCTTATCGAGCACGGACGGCACGTGCATGCTGTGGGAAAGATCGGCGACATCTTTGCGCATCAGGGCGTTTCCAGGGTCATCAAGGCGAACGGCAACGAGGCGCTGATGGATGCGTCGCTCTCGGCGATCGACGAGGCTGAGGATGGCGATCTCGTCTTCACCAATTTCGTCGATTTCGACATGATCTACGGCCATCGCCGCGATGTGCCGGGTTATGCCGCGGCACTCGAAGCCTTCGATGCGCGCTTGCCCGAAGTCCACAAGAAACTGAAGCCCGGCGATCTCGTCGTGCTCACCGCCGATCATGGCTGCGATCCCACCTGGCGCGGCACGGATCATACGCGTGAGCGTGTGCCTGTTATCGCCTATGGCCCCGGCATCCGGTCGCGTTCGATCGGGGTGCGCCGCAGCTATGCCGATATCGGCGAGAGCATCGCCCGGCATCTCGGCATCCCGGCCGGACCGCACGGAAGGAGTTTTCTGTGACATCGCATTTGAAGAAGGTCGAGCTGCACTGCCATCTGGAGGGTGCGGCCCCTCCAGCTTTGACCGCGGCGCAGGCGCGGAAATACGGCGTCGACATCAGCGCCGAGCTTCGCGACGGAGCCTATGTCTGGCATGATTTCGCAAGCTTCCTCGAATGTTACGACAAGGTTTCCGAGGTCTACAGGACCGAGGAGGACTATGCGCTTCTGACCGAAACCTATCTCGGCGAACTGGCCGGCATCAATACGATCTACAGCGAGCTCATCGTTTCGCCCGATCACGGCAAGCGCATCGGGCTGGGCGCCGATGCCTATATATCAGGTATCTGCGAAGGCATCCGGCGGGCCCGGGAAAAGAGCGGCATCGAGGCCCGGCTGATCGTCACCGGCGAGCGGCATTTCGGTCCGGAGAGCGTGATTGGTGCTGCCGAATATGCGGCAAAGGCCGGGAGCCCTCTGATTACCGGCTTCAACCTTGCCGGCGAAGAGCGCATGGGGCGCGTCGCCGACTATATCAGAGCCTTCGATATCGCCCGCGATGCCGGCCTCGGTCTGACCATCCATGCCGGCGAGGTCTGCGGCGCCTTCAGCGTCGCCGACGCGCTCGACGCGGTGCGCCCCTCGCGCATCGGCCATGGGGTGCGCGCCATCGAGGATCTCGATCTGGTGAAGCGGCTTGCCGATCTCGGCACCGTGCTCGAGATCTGCCCAGGCTCCAATATCGCGCTCGGGGTCTTTCCCGATTTCGCCTCCCATCCGCTGCGCCGGCTGAAGGAAGCAGGCGTGCGGGTGACGATCAGTTCAGACGATCCGCCCTTCTTCCGTACCTCGCTCAAGCGAGAATACGAGCTTGCCGCCGGGGCTTTCGGCTTCGGCGACGCCGAGATCGACGCCATAACGCGCACTGCGATCGAGGCGGCCTTCGTCGACGATGAGACACGAAAGACTTTGCTCGCCCGGCTTTAAAAGACTCGAGGGACTGGGGAAGATCGACGCAAATCGACCGCCACTCTTGCGGTCAGGCCGATTTCCGTGAAAGAAACATCCGATAGAAAGAATGAAAGGCTTCCCCATGGACGGCGTCACGGTCATCGATCATCCGCTTGTGCAGCACAAGCTCACCATCATGCGGCGCAAGGAGACATCGACGGGAAGTTTCCGGCGCTTGCTGCGCGAAATCTCGACATTGCTCTGCTACGAGGTGACCCGCGATCTCGAACTGACGATGGAAACGATCGAGACGCCGCTGCAGACGATGGAGTCGCCGATCCTCGAGGGCAAGAAGCTGGTCTTCGCCTCGATCCTGCGTGCCGGCAACGGGCTGCTCGAAGGCATGCTCGATCTCGTGCCGTCCGCCCGCGTCTCGCATATCGGCGTCTACCGCGACCACGAGACGCTGCAGCCGGTCGAATATTATTTCAAGGCGCCGGAGGACGTGGCCGAGCGGCTGATCATCGTCGTCGACCCGATGCTTGCGACCGGCAATTCCTCGATTGCGGCGATCGACAAACTCAAGGAACGCGGCGCCCACAATATCCGTTTCCTCTGCCTGCTTGCCGCCCCGGAAGGAATCCGCAACTTCCGCGCCGCACATCCCGATGTTCCGGTTTTCACCGCATCGATCGACAGTCATCTCAACGAGAAGGGCTACATCATGCCCGGCCTCGGCGATGCCGGCGACCGCATGTACGGCACCAAATAATTTCGTCTTCCTTTACCAAATCGAAAGACCTTGAGGCCCGGAGGTTCGTTCCGGGCCTTTTGTTGTCGATATTAGCAACTTATCAGCACTTGAGGTTTAGCAAGCTTGAAGCATGAGGCCCTGCATGAAGCCGGGTTTATACAGGAAGGATTTCTGTTTCATGCTCGTGCGTACCGTCCTATTCGCCAGCATCGCCGCGGTGCTCGCCACACAGGTGCCTTCCTTGTTCGGAAGCGCCAGCCAGCAACCTGCTGACACTCTCTCCGCCAATTACGTATCGACCGAAAGCAATGAGCCCGCAGTACCCGCGCCCGTATCCGGCAGCAATGCGATCCGCCTGCAGGCCGATGCGCAGGGCCATTATACCGGCAGCTTCAAGATCAACGGCAAGCCGGTGCAGGGCCTGATCGATACCGGCGCCACTTATGTGGCGCTCAACGAGACGCTTGCCCGCCGACTTGGCTTCACGGCCAACCAGCTCGATTTCCGTTATGGCGTGAACACCGCGAACGGCCAGACGAAGGCCGCGCATGTGACACTCGACCGGGTCGAAATCGGCGGTATTCGCGTGCGCGATGTCGAAGCCTTCGTCCTGAGGGACGATGCGCTGACGACGACGCTGGTCGGCATGAGCTTCCTGCAGAAGCTCGCCTCCTATTCCGTCGCCGACGGTTCGCTCAGCCTCAAGCAATAAACCGCTTCAGACCAGCCCCGCAATCACCGGTGTCAGCTCCGGCTTGTCCTCGGTGATGCGGTAGTGCGTGGCAAGTGCTGTCGCCGCCCTCTCCGCCGCGGTCTCGTCAGCGGCGTGAACGAGAGCGATCGGTTCGCCCGCCTTTACGCGGGTGCCGAGCGGCAGGAGTTCGGAGAAGCCGACGCGATGGTCGATCCGGTCCGCCGGATGGCGTCTTCCGCCGCCGAGATCGATCACACTGACGCCGATACCGCGCGCATCGCAGGCGGCAAGCCAGCCGGACCGGGTGGCCGGGACAGGTTTTTCGACAGGTGCCCTTGCCAGATATCGGTCGGGGTTTTCGATGAGATCGGCCGGACCGCCGAGCATCGATACCATGCGCGCGAAGACCTCTGCCGCCTTTCCCGATGACAGCGCTCGACGCGCCATCGTCTCGGCTTCATCAGACGAAGCGGCAATGCCGGATTTCACCAGCATTTCGGCGGCGAAAGCGAGAACGACGGTCTCAAGCCGCGTGTCCTTTTTTCTGCCCGCCAGGAAATCCAGGCAGTTGCGCATCTCGACGGCGTTGCCGGCGCTATCGGCGAGCGGCTGGTTCATGTCGGTGATCAGGGCCGAGGTCTTCACGCCTGCGCCATTGGCCACCTCGACCAGCGACTGCGCCAGGATCTCCGCCTGGCCGCGATGAGCCATGAAAGCGCCGTTGCCGACCTTGACGTCGAGCACCAGCGTCTCGAGCCCGGCCGCAAGTTTCTTCGAGAGGATAGAGGCGGTGATGAGGGGGATGGAATCGACCGTCGCGGTCACGTCGCGCACGGCATAGAGCCTGCCGTCGGCGGGCGCCAAGGTCCCGGTCTGACCGATGATGGCGCATCCCGCCTCCTTCACGACCTTGTGGAACAGGTCAGCATCCGGGGTGATCATATAGCCGGGAATGGATTCGAGCTTATCCAGCGTGCCGCCGGTGTGGCCGAGGCCGCGCCCGGAGATCATCGGAACGGCAAGGCCGCAGGCAGCGGCGATCGGCGCCAGCATCAGCGAAACATTGTCGCCGACGCCGCCGGTCGAATGTTTGTCGGCGATCGGGCGGTCGATATCGGCCCATTGCAGCCTGTCGCCGGAATCGGCCATCGCCAGCGTCAAGGCCACGATTTCGGCCCGGGACATGCCCTTGAACCAGACGGCCATGGCGAAGGCGCCGATCTGGCCTTCCGACAATTGGCCGGCAGCCAACGCAGCGATGAAGGAGCTGATATCGGCGACATCGAGTTCTTCGCCATCGCGCTTGCGTCGGATGATCTCCTGCGGGATCATTTCAATAGCTCGACGCCGCAGCCGGTGCCGACTGTGTTCCGCTCAGAACCGCCAGGATATCGTCGAGCAGGCCGGAAGCGCCGAAGCGGAATGTCGACGGCATCGCCCAGTCCGGCGTCATGATGGTTTCGGCAAGGCTGAGGTAGAGCGCCGCATCCGCCACCGAGCCGATGCCGCCGGCCGGCTTGAAGCCGACCTTGCGCCCACTTTCACGAATAGTCCGGATCATGATGTCGGCGGCTTCGAGCGTCGCGTTGACGGCGACCTTGCCGGTGGAGGTCTTGATGAAATCTGCGCCTGCCTCGATGGCGAGTTCAGAGGCACGGCGGATCAATGCCGCATCCTTCAACTCGCCGGCCTCGATGATGACCTTCAGGACGACGGGACCGGTGCATTCGGCGCGCACGGCCTTGACCATGTCGGTCACCGCCTTCTCATTGCCGGCGAGCAGCTTGCGGTAGGGGATGACCAGATCGATCTCATCGGCGCCATCGGCAATTGCCTCACGCGCTTCGGCGGCGACATCGGCCACTTCCATATCGCCCGAGGGGAAGTTGACGACGGTTGCGATGCGCACGGCATGGCCGGTGCCAAGGATGTTGCGCGCCTGGGCGACGAACCGCGGCCAAATGCAGATCGCAGCGCTGTTGCCGTAGGGCGTCTGGGCGCGGGCGCACAGCGCATCGATCTGCGCCTCGGTGCAATCGTCCTTCAAATTGGTGAGATCGAGGAGGGAAAGGGCGACAGCCGCCGTCTCCCGGTTGGAATGGCTATTCATCTTCGCTTCCTCTCGAGCATGATGTCGAAAAGTGTGGGCGGTTTTCAGACGTCATCATGCTTTAACTATTTAATGTAGAACAGGATGATTTTAGGCCGACCCGGCCTAAAATCATCCTGTTCCAGCCGCAATCATGTCTTTCAAAATGGCGGCGAGACGGGCGCCGCCGATGGGCGCCATGTCCTTGGTTTCTTCATGGCTGAGCTCATTGCCGGTCATGCCTGCGCCATAGTTGGTGATAACGGAGGCGGCTGCAACCCTCAGGCCCAGCATTCTTGCGATGATCACCTCGGGCACTGTCGACATGCCGACGGCATCGGCGCCGAGGATGCGCGCCATGCGGATTTCGGCCGGCGTTTCGAAGCTTGGACCGGAGAACCACATATAGACGCCCTTTGCCAGCTCGATTTCAAGCTTTGCCGCTGCCCTCTGCATCGCCGCGGCAAGCCCCGCATCATAGGCATTGGTCATGCCGACGAAACGGTGATCGCTTTCCTCTCCGATCAGCGGGTTCATGCCGGAATAGTTGATGTGATCGGTGATCTGCATTACCGAACCGGGCGGCAAGTCGCCGCGCAGCGATCCGGCCGAATTGGTCAGGATCAGCGCTTCGACGCCGAGCGCCTTCAGCACCTCGATCGGCAGGCGCATGGCGTTGGCGTCGCCCTTCTCGTAATAATGCACGCGGCCGGAGAGCATGATAACGGGCACGCAGCCGAGGCGGCCGGCGACGACTTCGCCCGCATGGCCGGAGACGGCGCTGACGGGAAAGCCCGGCAGGTCGCGATAGGGAACACGCACGGCGCCATTGAGCTCACCGACGAGGGAGCCGAGACCGGAGCCGAGCACGATGCCGTGACGCGGCTTGATGCCCCCGAGCAATGCGGCGAGCAGGCTGGCCGTCGCCTTCATCCGAGTTCCGTCTCGAAGCTGAAGGGAAGAAGCTCTTCCATCGTCATGGTCTTCTTCACGCCCGCCTCATCGCAAAGGTAGATCTTCGTCTCCTTGGAGGCGAATTCGGAGATCTTCTGGCGGCAGCCGCCGCAGGGCGGGCAGAGCGGCAGCTTTTCGGCAATGACGGCCATTTCGACGATCGTCTTCGCGCCGCCCATGATCATGGCGCCGATCGCCGTCGGCTCGGCACACCATCCTTGTGGAAAGGAAAGGTTTTCGATGTTGGCGCCGGTATAGACCTTACCGTCCTCGGCGCGGATCGCCGCGCCGACCGGGAATTTCGAATAGGGCGCATGCGCAAAAGCCATGGCGCCGCGGGCGGCTTCGAACAGGTCGTGAGACATATCAACGCTCCTTCGTATAAGGCACGCCGCCGGCTTTCGGCGGGGTCGCAACGCCGATGAAGCCGGCGAGCAGGACGCAGGTGAGAACATAGGGCAGCGCCTGGAAGACCTGAACCGGCACTTCGCCGATCAGCGGCACCCGCTTGCCCTGCATGAAATTTGCCAGCGCATCGAGGAAGCCGAAGAGCAGGCAGGCAAACATGACGGGCACCGGCTTCCACTTGGCAAAGACCAGAGCGGCAAGCGCGATATAGCCCTTGCCGGCCGACATGTCCTTGATGAAGGCGGCGGACTGGGCAATCGCCAGATAGGTGCCGGCAAAGCCGCAGAGAATGCCGGCGCACATGACGGCGCGGTAACGCAGCCAGGCAACCGAGATGCCGGCAGTATCGACCGCGCCAGGGTTTTCGCCGACGGCGCGCAGCCTGAGGCCAAAGCGTGTGCGGTAAAGCACCCACCAGGAAAACGGCACGGCGAGAAAGGCGAGATAGGTGAGGACATTGTTGCCCGATATGACATTGGCATAGATCGGGCCGATGATCGGTATGTCGTGAGCGGCATCGGCGCCCGGCAGGATGATCGGCGCGAAGCGCGATTCCGGCGACAGCTGCGGCGTGCGTCCGCCCTGGCCGAACCAGGCCTGACCGAGCACGATGGTGATGCCGGCGATGAAGAAGTTGATGGCGACGCCTGACACAATCTGGTTGCCGCGATTGGTGATCGAGGCGAAACCGTGCACCAGGCTCAGCGCCACCGAGCAGAGGATGCCGGCACCGAGGCCGAGCCAGGCAGAATCGGTAAGATAGGCAACGCAGGCGGCGGCAAAGGCCGATCCCAGCATCTTGCCCTCGAGACCGATATCGAAGATGCCGGCACGTTCCGAAAACAGACCGGCAAGGGCGGTGAAGATCAGCGGGATCGACAGGCGGATGGTCGAGCTCAGAACGCTGATGAAGATGTCATAATAATCCATCGCCCGCTCCTTAACCGCGCTTGAATTGTTGGTAGAGGCGCACCATCGCCGGCCGGAACATATATTCCAGCGCGCCGGCAAAGAGGATCACCAGACCCTGGATGACGAGGATCATCTCGCGGGTGATGTTCGGCATTTCGAAGGAGATCCAGTCGCCGCCCTGGTAGAGGATGCCGAAGAGGATCGCCGCCACGATGATGCCGAGCGGATGATTGCGGCCCATCAGCGAGACGGCGATGCCGACGAAGCCGGCACCACCGACGAATTCCACCTGCAGACGGGCCGACGAGCCCATGACAGGGTTCAGCGCCATCATGCCGGCGAGCGCGCCGGAGAGCAGCATGGCGATGATCACCGTGCGGGCATAGGGGATGCCGGCATAGGCCGCCGCCGTCGGGCTGACGCCCAGCGTGCGCATCTCGAAACCGAGCTTGGTGCGCCAGACAAGCAACCAGACGAGGTAGCTGACGACGAGCGCAATGATGAAGGAGACGTTGAACGGGGCAGCCCCCAGCTTGGCGCCGAACAGCTGCATAACCCAGCCGAGCTTCGGCAATTGGCCGCCTTCGAGGAAGGTGCGGGTTTCCGGCGCCATTTTGCCGGGCACGATCAGCACATGCACCAGGAGATACACCATGAGCGCTGCGCCGATGTAATTGAACATGATCGTCGTGATGACGATGTGGCTGCCGCGTTTTGCCTGCAGGAAGGCCGGGATGAAGGCCCAGGCTGCGCCGAACAGGCCGGCGCCGACGACGGCGATCGGCATCGTTACATACCACGGCACGTAGCGATCGAGCGACAGTGCCACCAGCGCGCAGCCGAGGCCGCCGACATAGGCCTGGCCTTCCGAGCCGATGTTGAAAAGGCCGGCATGGATCGCCACCGCGACGGAGAGGCCGGTGAAGATGAAGCTCGTCGCGTAATACAGCGTGAAGCCGATGCCTTCGCCATTACCGAGCGCGCCCTGGATCAGCAGCGACAGCGCATCGAGCGGGCTCTCGCCGATCAACCAGACGACGAAGCCGGAGATCAGGAAGGCGACGATGAGGTTCAAAATCGGGATGAGGCCGTAATTGATCCAATTTGGTAGCGGAACGGAAGCAGTGCTCATAAAGGCCTCACGCGGCAATGCCGGCCATCATCAGGCCGAGGGTCTGTTCACCGGCATCGGGCGTCTTCTCGCCGACGACATGGCCGGCAAACATGACAAGGATACGGTCTGAAAGGGAGCGGATTTCATCGAGTTCGACGGAGACGAGCAGGATCGCCTTGCCCGCGTCGCGCATCTCGATGATCCGGCGGTGGATGAATTCGATGGCGCCGATATCGACGCCGCGTGTCGGCTGGCCGATGATCAGCATCTTCGGATCGCGTTCGATCTCACGGGCGACGACGATCTTCTGCTGGTTGCCGCCGGAGAAATTCGCCGTCTTCAGCCGCGGGTTCGGCGGGCGGATGTCGTATTTCTCGATCTTCTCCATCGCATCCTTGCGGATCGCTTCGAGATCGAGCAGCGGGCCTTTGCTGTAGGCTGGGCGGCGGTGGTAACCGAGCACGGAATTTTCATATTCCTCAAATTTCAACACCAGGCCCATATGGTGGCGGTCCTCGGGAATATGAGCGAGGCCGAGATCACGCAGGCGGGCGGGATCGGCCTTGTCGATCGTCTGGCCGTCGAGCAGGATTTCACCGGAGGTCGGCTTGCGGATGCCGGCAATCGCCTCCAGCAATTCCGACTGGCCGTTGCCGGCGACACCAGCGATGCCGACGATCTCACCGGCGCGCACGTCGAAAGAGACGTTGTCGACCATGGTGACGCCGCGATTGTCCTTGACCGTGAGGTTGCGGACAGACAGCACGGCGGCTTGCGGGTTCGCCTCCCCCTTCTGCACACGCAGCAGCACGCGGCGGCCGACCATCAGTTCGGCGAGTTCCTCCACCGTCGTCTCCGACGTCTTGCGGGTCGCGACCATTTCGCCGCGGCGCATGACCGAGACTGTATCGGTGATCGCCATGATCTCGCGCAGCTTGTGGGTGATGAGGATGATCGTCTTGCCCTGGTCGCGCAACACCTTGAGAATGCGGAAGAGGTGATCGGCCTCCGCCGGCGTCAGCACGCCTGTGGGCTCGTCGAGGATCAGGATCTCGGCGCCGCGATACATGGCTTTCAGGATCTCGACACGCTGCTGCAGGCCGACCGGCAGCTCCTCGATCAGCGCGTCGGGATCGACCTCAAGACCATATTCCGTTTCCAGCCGCTTGAGCTCGGCGCGCGCCGAGGCGACGCCCCTCGCCAACAGCATGCCGGCTTCGGCGCCAAGCATGATGTTCTCGAGCACCGTGAAATTATCGACCAGCATGAAATGCTGGTGCACCATGCCGATGCCGGTGGCGATCGCCGCCTGGCTGTCGCGGATGGTGACGGGGCTGCCGTTGACGCGGATCTCGCCGCTGTCGGCATGATAGAAACCGTAGATGATCGACATCAGGGTCGATTTACCGGCGCCGTTTTCGCCGATGATGCCGTGGATCGTCCCCCTGGCAACGGTAAGGTTGATGTCCTTGTTGGCGTGGACGGCACCGAACTTCTTGTCGATGCCGACAAGCTCGATAGCGGGCTTATCTGTCACTGCAGGCTCCAAATAAGAAAAGGGCGTATGGCGAAAATCCCCTCCGCCATACGCCCGATCTCAATCGTCGATCACATTCGGGCGCGGATCACTTCGGGCAAGCGTTGTCCGAGGTGTAATCGTGAACCTTGATGGTTCCCGCGATGATGTCGGCCCTGGCCTTGTCGACGGCAGCCTGCATTTCCGGCGTGATCAGCGACTTGTTGTGCTCATCGATCGCAGCGCCAACACCATCTTCCTTGACGCCGAGCGCCTGGACGCCGCCGGTGAACTTGTCGTTCTTGGTGTCGTTGTAGGCGTTGTAGACGGCGAGGTCGACGCGCTTGACCATCGAGGTCAGGACCGAGCCCGGATGCAGATAATTCTGGTTGGAGTCGACGCCGATCGACAGCTTCTTGTTATCGGCAGCCGTCTGCAGAACGCCGAGACCGGTGGCACCGGCTGCCGCATAGACGACGTCAGCGCCCTGGTCGATCTGGTTCTTGGTGAGCTCGCCACCGCGGACCGGGTCGTTCCAGGCCGCACCCGTCGTGCCGGTCATGTTCTGGAAGACTTCGATATCGGCCTTGACGGAGCGTGCGCCCTGCTCGTAGCCGCATTCGAACTTGCGGATCAGCGGAATGTCCATGCCGCCGACGAAACCGACCTTGCCTGACTTCGACGCCATGCCGGCGAGAACGCCGACGAGGTAGGAGCCTTCTTCTTCCTTGTAGACAACCGAGCGGACGTTCGGCTTGTCGACGACGGAGTCAACGATGATGAACTTGGTATCCGGGAATTCGGCTGCAACCTTCTCGATGGCCGAAGTCCAGGCGAAGGAAACTGCAACCACAGGATTGAAACCGCGGCTTGCGAAGTTGCGGATGGCTTGTTCGCCCTGGGTGTCGCCCGTCGGCTCGAAGTCGCGATAGGCAATGCCGGTCTCGGCCTTGAACTTCTCGGCACCGTTATAGGCCGCCTCGTTGAAGGACTTATCGAACTTCCCGCCGGTGCCGTAGACCAGCGCCGGCTTGACATCGGCGGCAAGCGCCGTCGTCGACATGGCAGCCACGGCAAAGAGAGTGAGAAGGGATTTTTTCATTGTGCAGCCCTGTTGTTGCTATTCGTTAGGGGTCCTCCCGCAAGCCCTTTTCGGGCATGTCTGCGGAACCACCGACCTCCCCCCGGAGGCCTGGCTGCGCGCATCCTTGCATGGCTCACGGAAAAATTCACCAGAAATTTTTCAGCTGGTAAAGATTTGCAGCGATTGCCGAAAATCAGCTCTTCGGGGCTGATTTTTGGACATTCCTTGCATCAAAATGCGGATTTTCTAGCCAATCCGGAGGCAAATACCGAGGTAGAAGGGCGGTCGATGCCCACCCGGATTTCTCGCCGGATCGTGCCGCAAAACAACCTTGCTATGCGGTGAAGCGACCGGCCACCGGCGGCTTCTTGTAGCCGATCATCCACAGAAGCAGCGCGATCACCAGGAAAACGGCAAAGGCCGGCTGGAGCATCAGCCACTGGAAGATGAAGGTGTAGAAACGCGGGTGGATATAATAGGAAAGGGAGGATTGCAGCGACGTCAGCGTTGTCGGGCTCACATCCTGCCAGGCATCGGAGATCGGCGTCATCACCACGGAAGAGGCCGCAACCGATTGGATCGAATCGATGGTCCCGGCAATAACGGCCGCCGCAAGCGCGACAAGACTCGCCAGACGCAACAGGAAACGCATCAATTCCTCCGACGCTCGATATGCCGGACAATTCCGGCCGGCCGCGCCATTCTCCACCTTGAGAATTACATAGTCATCGATGAGGTGAAGCACAATGGAGGGGCCGAGGCGAGTTTTATCTGAAGAAGTCAAAAAACTGTTAGATTTCGGTTGATCGACAAAAATTCATCGGTATATATCGCGCCGTTCCGACGATTTGCTCCTATCCTAGGCGCGAACGCCCAATGGACAGGTGGCCGAGTGGTTTAAGGCGCACGCCTGGAACGCGTGTGTACGTGAAAGCGTACCGTGGGTTCGAATCCCACCCTGTCCGCCATTTCTCTTTAAAGCTCCCGATCCTTCCTTCGCACGGCCGTGCCAGCCTTCGTGACGATCTATTGTGCGTGGCAGCGGCCTCAACGCCCTGCCGAGATTCCCGGACTTGCAGATATTGGAATGCCCGGCAGCGGCTAGCATGATCACGACTAAGCGCGTCGGCCCGAAAATCGGAATCGATTCGGGCCGACGCGTAGATTCAGAGTGTTACAGCGTCCTTTGCGCGTCTGAAAAGACGTGCGGCGCTGTAGGCCCTATTCGAAAATTTCCGAGACGCTCGTCGCTGCGACCGCATTCCCTTGACGTCCACCGATTGGAGGCCGCGGAGCCTCGGAACTCAGCAGTTTGCGAGCCAGGACGACCGAAACGTAGCACAGGCCGAATGTCGACGCCCATTGGCAAATCACCAGTATTGCCAAAGCGATGAGGTTCAGTTTTCCGTCCGAGAAGATGCTATCGGCTGCGTATGACATCGATGTTGCTGCCGTCATCAATATTAAAGCACCGATGAAGGGAAGAAACAGTCCGGCAAAAAGCCGTAAAAAGGTGGGCACAAAACCGCGTTTCCCCCGGCTGAAGGCAGCTGAAAGCCCGCTTTGAGAGCCCGCAATTCCGGCAATAGGCCAGGTTCCGACAAGGGCAAGGAGCAACGGAAGGATCATTGCGATCACCGCAAGACATAAGAGTAGAAATGTGTTCTTTGATAGGGAAGCGGCGCCGAATGCGACAGGGACACCAATCCCGATTCCAATGACGACGAGGATGATAAGCAAGTTCTTCCAGATGTAGCCACCAAACCCACGCATGCCGCTGGTCAGGTTTGAAACTTTCCCGTCTCCGTTTAATATTGCATTCTGAATGAAGAATCCAAAAGACAAAGAGACGAAAAATTGCGTTGAATTACTTTTGTTTCCACCGCTGTAATCATCAAAAGCGACCAGTGCGCAATTGGCTGCAACAACAACACACACAAAAGACAGATTACGTCTTACAAAAGAAATCGCTTCACCTAACATTGCACCCCTGCCATCCCTCGCCTCTGGATAGAAGATATCGTCATCAAAAGATGGTGCTGTCAAACGCTGATCTTTCTTTTCAGCAAGTTGTCGTACCGAAACCCTGCAGAAGCCATCAATCAGCCGTGTCGAGGTGTGGCGACGGTACCCGATTGACGTCCCGACGACCTAAGCAAGATTCCTGAATTTTTACCATGCCGCTTCACCGCGTCTTTGCACGTTTGGGTTTATCTTTCTGCCAAACCAAAATACGGAGATTAAACAGGTGGAAGAACTTTCGGTAAAGTCGAAGATCATCAAATCCGTCTATTTCAGCCAGGAAGACGGACGGCTCAGGATTTGTTTCAAGAATGGCGAGGAACGTCTGTTCGAAGGCGTTCCCTCCTCGGAAGCCCACGCGATGACGGTGGCGCCGTCTCCCGGCCATTATTATCTCGACCGGATCAGAACCCGGTTTCGCAGATTGGCAGCCTGAAAACCCGCGCGGATAGCGACAGCACGCATTGCGGGGTTGTGTGGAATCGGGACGCGGCCGGTGGATATTAACCGGCTGTTAGCCTTCGATATCATCTGGGTTGGATCGCCCCTGCCGAACAGCGGCAACGTGTCGGCGCTGCCGGCTTAAAGGTCGGCCAGCCGGGAGGCTCGGCGGCGAACCCCAGCCAGGAAGCCGAGCCTCCCCGTCACGTGACGCTCGTGGAGCGCCATGCCGAAATGCGTATCGTTTTCGAACGCCACATGCCCCGCTTGTTTGCTTGAGATCGTATGATCCCGCGCCAGTTTGGGACCCCATCATCCCACCGAACTAGCGAATTGGAGCTAATCCTGTGAAAAACTCGAGATATCGCATCCGGACTCGACAATGCTTTATTAGCATGATTGCATAAAGCTATCGGATAAAGACCGGAGAGTGATGATGTTCGAGAAGCTGCTTGAGATGCAGGAGCGTGGCGCACGGGACCGTGCCCGTGGCCGCAGCCTAGCCGACAATCCGATGTCGAAGCCGGATATCCTGCCGATCACCGACTTCCAGGAATGGTACTCGATGTTCGACGCTTGGCGCTTCGGTTGGTCGATCGAGGATGCGATGGCGGGGCACATCAATATGCCCCGGGATGGCGGCACATTGGCTCAGACCTACACCAGAACGGTCTGATCGACCCTGTCCTCGGCGCCGAAGAATTTCAGGTAGCGTTCGACCTCGGCCGGTTCGCCGGTCGCCTTCTGGGGGTTGTCGGAGAGCTTCACTGCCGGACGGCCGTTGGCGTCGCTGACCTTGCAGACGACGGAGATCGGGTTGAGGCCGGAGATCTCGATCGGCGCGCAGCCGGAAAAATCATTCGTCAGGTTCGTGCCCCAGCCGAAGCTCATGCGCACGCGGCCTTCGAAATGCCGGTAGGTATCGATGATAGCGTCGACGTCGAGGCCGTCGGAGAAGATCAGCAGCTTCTGGCGCGGATCGCGGCCCATCTTTTTCCACCAGTCGACAATCTTTTCGCCGCCTTCGATCGGCGGGGCACTGTCCGGGCGGAAACCGGTCCAGTCGGCGACCCATTCCGGCGCGTCGCGCAGGAAGGCGGCGGTGCCGAAGGCATCCGGCAGCACGATCAGAAGGTTGCCGCCATAGAGCTTGTTCCAGTCGCGCAGGATCTTGTAAGGCGCATTGCGCAACTGCTCATCGGTTTCGGCCAGGGCGGCGGCGACCATCGGCAGCTCGTGGGCATTGGTGCCGACGGCCTCGAGATCGGAATCCATCGCCAGCAATACGTT
This sequence comes from Rhizobium sp. LARHSG275, assembly GCF_052871115.1. Lineage (NCBI taxonomy): Bacteria > Pseudomonadati > Pseudomonadota > Alphaproteobacteria > Hyphomicrobiales > Rhizobiaceae > Rhizobium > Rhizobium sp. LARHSG275. The sequence goes on from NZ_JBIXJN010000012.1 coordinate 99,424, forward strand.
GCTGGTACCGGCAAAGGCCGGGCCGATGCCTTCCTTCAGCGCCTCGACGCACCAGCGCTGCCAGAGGAAACTGTGACGGCGGCGGGTGCCGAAATCGGAGATGCGCAGGCCCGGCAATTCCTTCAGCCGTTCGACCTTCGACCACATCTTCGCCTTGGCGCGCGCATAGAGCACATCGAGGGTGAAGGGACCGAGCGCCTTCATCGCCGAGCGCGACCTAAGCTCGTTGACGATGGCGAGCGCCGGGATTTCCCACATGGTGGTTTCCTTCCACGATCCGTGGAAATCCAGCACATATTGCCCGTCCTTCTTCGACAGCTCGTATTCGGGCAGCTGGAAATTGGAAAGCCAGGCGAGGAATTCCGGTTCAAAGATCTGCGCGCGACCATAGAAGCTGTTACCCGCAAGCCAGATCATCTCCTTCTTGGAGAGTCTCAGCGTGCGGGCATGATCGAGCTGCTCGCGCAATTCGCCTTCATCGAGTTCTTCGGCCAGACGCACCCGCTTGGTGCGGTTAATGAGGGTGAAGGAAGCGTTCACGTCCGGATAGAGCTTCCAGATCATCTGCAGCATCAAAAGCTTGTAGAAATCGGTATCGATCAGGCTGCGGATGATCGGATCGAGTTTCCAGGCGTGATTGTAGACGCGTCTTGCGATATCGGTCCTGGCCATGAAACTCCCGCCCTGTCCACTCCGGTCAGGTGCTGCCAAATTCCCGGGTACTGCCAAGTTCCCAGCCGGCGCACGAAACCGGCTCGTGTGCCTTCTTATCGAAAAATCGGCGGCTAAAGTCCAGACAAAACAATAAACGCCCCGCCGCAGTGTGGCGGCGGGGCGTGAAGGTGGTTTTGCTGACGATTATTGGGCCGGAGTTGCGGGCGCCACATTCGGAGCGGCCGGCGTGTTGTTCGGCGTTTCGGTTGGAACGGCAGTACCGTTCTGCAGTGCCGGCGCGGGGGCCGGAGCAGGCTGCTGCGACTGAAGCTGCTGGCCTGGCTGCTGCGGTGCCACCTCTTTCGCCTCGCGCCTGCCCCAAATCTCGACCGGTATCCAGACCACGAAGGCAAGCACCAGCGCAACGATCAGCACTGTCAGAATGCGATAACCGGTGCGTCCCTGCCTTGCCTTCACCGGCGGGATCAGCTGTTCCTTGTGAAGCTTGCGATCGGATTTTTCCCAGCGTGTTTCCCTCTGATGCGCCATCATCATCTCCTTCCGCTGTCTTGACCGGCCGATCCGGCTGCGAAGAATTTCCGCAAAGGAAACGGGCGGCTGTCTGGAAGGTTCCGAAAGCTCAATAGCCGGCGACGCGGTCGACTACGAATTGCAGCGGCTCGCCGCGCTCGAAACGGGCGATCTGCGTCTCGACATGCCGGAACAGCGCGTTTTCTTCGGAGACGGCCGCGTCGTGCGGCGTAAGGAAGACGTTCTGCAAGTCCCACAATGGGCTGTCTGATGCAAGCGGTTCCGCCTCGAAGACATCGAGGGAAGCGCCGCCGAGGGTACCGTCACGGATGGCGGAGGCGATATCGGCCTCGACCTGGCTCTTGCCGCGGCCGGCATTGATGAAAACCGGCTGCCCGAGCGCGCCGTTACGACGCAGCTTCGCAAACAGACCAGCGTTATAGAATCCCGATGTTTCAGGCGTCAGTGGCAGCAGGCCGACGAGGATGTCGGTCCTTGCGAGAAAGCTGTCCAATGCGCTGGCGTCGAAGGTTTCGATACCGTCGATCTGCTTGCGGGTGCGCGACCAGCCGATGATATTGAAACCCATCACCCTCAGCTTGGCGACCGCGTCCTGCCCGAGAACGCCGAGACCCATGACACCGATCGTCACTTCCGCCGCCTCCGGCGCGATCAATTTTGCCCATTGGCGCTGGCGCTGGTGGCTATCATGGGCGTATTGCCCGCGCAGATGCATCAGGCATTGCATGACCACCCATTCGCTCATGCGTGTCGTCAAGCTGCGGTCGACGAAGCGAACGATCGGGATCTCCGGCAGGCCGGCCATGCCGATGATATGGTCAACGCCGGCGCCGCCCGAAAAGATCACTTTCAGGTTCGGCGCCCGCGCGAAAAGGTCGGCATCCGGCTTCCACAGAAGCGCGTATTCGACCGCGCGGAGATCGCGCGCCTGATTGGCCGGATCGGCGAGATTGATGCTGCCGCGGTCGGCAAAGGCCGTCTTCAGCACGCGCGCGACGCCTTCGGCATTGAACTTGATATCGACGAGAACGTGAGGACGGGCGGACATGATCTTCTTTATTGCTGCACGGCGGGCGTCGGCACCGCCTCGATGTTGAAAGCGGCGGCCATCAGCGCCTTGGTGTAATCGTCCTTCGGCGCGCGGAAGATGTCGGCTGACGGACCCTGTTCGACCACCTTGCCGAAACGCATGACGATGACGTCGTTGGCGAGCGCCTTCACCACTTTCAGGTCGTGGCTGATGAAGAGATAGGCAAGGTCGTGCTTCTTCTGCAGATCGCGCAGGAGATCGACCACCTGGGCCTGGACGCTCATATCAAGGGCGGAGGTCGGCTCGTCGAGCATGACGAAGCGCGGTTTCAGCACCATGGCGCGGGCAATGGCAATGCGCTGGCGCTGGCCGCCGGAGAATTCGTGCGGATAACGCCAGCGGGTCAGCGGATCAAGACCCACCTCCTCCAGCGCCCAGCAGACGCGCTGGTCGCGTTCTTCTGCGGTCAGGGAACGCTCATGCACCTTCAGCCCCTCGGCGACGATATCGCCGACCGACATGCGGGGGCTGAGCGATCCATAGGGATCCTGGAAGACGACCTGAAGCTGATTGCGCAGCGGCCGCATTTCGCTGAACGAATAGCCGGCTATATCCGTGCCGACAAAGGCGATCCGCCCTTCTGAGGAAATCAGCCGGGTGAGCGCCAGGCCGAGCGTGGTCTTGCCGGAGCCGGACTCGCCGACGACGCCGAGCGTCTGGCCGGCGCGTAGCGAAAGATCGATGCCGTCGACCGCCTTCACGTGATCGACGACACGGCGCATCAGCCCTGATTTGATCGGGAACCAGACACGGATATCCGAACCTTCCATCACCATGGGTTTCGACGGATCGGCCAATGGCGGCTCGCCACGCGGCTCGGAGGCCAGAAGGTGCCGGGTATAGTCGTGCTTCGGATTGGCGAAGACGTCCTCGACGGCTCCGGTTTCGACAATCCTGCCCTTGGTCATGACGCAGACGCGATCGGCGAATTTGCGGACGATGCCGAGATCATGGGTGATGAACAGCAGCGACATGCCGTGGACGGCCTTCAACTGCCGGAGCAATTCGAGGATCTGCGCCTGCACCGTGACGTCGAGGGCGGTGGTCGGCTCGTCGGCAATCAGCAATTCCGGCCGGTTGGCGAGCGCCATGGCAATCATGACGCGCTGGCGCTGGCCACCGGAGAGTTCGTGCGGATAGGCCTTCAACCGCTTCTCCGGCTCACGGATGCCGACCTGGTTCAACAATTCCAGTACGCGCTGGCGCGCCGACTGGCCGGTCATGCCCTGGTGCAGGGCGAGGATCTCGGCGATCTGCTTCTCGATCGTATGAAGCGGATTGAGCGAGGTCATCGGCTCCTGGAAGATCATGGTGATGTCGTTGCCGCGCACGTCGCGCAGTTCCCGCTCCGACGCCTTCAGGAGGTCCTTACCCTTGAACAGGATTTCGCCGGAGGGATGGCTTGCCGACGGATAGGGCAAAAGCCGAAGGATCGAGTTGGCCGAGACCGACTTGCCGGAGCCGGATTCGCCGACGAGCGCCACGACCTCGCCTTTGGCGATATCGAAGGAGATATGATCGACGGCGAGCGAGGTTTCGCCGCCCTGATGAAAGGCAACCGAGAGATCGCGAACGGAAAGCAGCGGTTCTGTCATGTCACTCATTGAAACGTCTTCCTCGGATCGAAGGCATCGCGCACGGCTTCGCCGATGAAAATCAGCAGGGAAAGCATGATCGACATGGCGAAGAAGGCCGTCAGCCCGAGCCATGGCGCCTGCAGATTGGTCTTGCCCTGGGCGATCATCTCGCCGAGCGAGGGGGAGCCCGGCGGCATGCCGAAGCCGAGGAAATCGAGCGAGGTCAGCGTCGTGATCGAACCGGAGAGGATGAAAGGCAGGAAGGTCAGCGTCGCGACCATCGCGTTTGGCAGCAGGTGGCGCCACATGATGGTGCGATTGTTGACGCCGAGCGCACGGGCGGCGCGGACATATTCGAAATTGCGGGCGCGCAGGAATTCGGCGCGCACGATGCCGACGAAGCCGACCCAGGAGAAGAGCAGCATGATGCCGAGCAACACGAAGAAGCCGGGCGGCAGCAGTGCGGCGATGATCAGCAGAATGTAGAGTACCGGCATCGACGACCAGATCTCGATGAAGCGCTGCAGCAGCAGATCGGTCCAGCCGCCGAAATAACCCTGCACCGCACCCGCCGTCACGCCGATAACAGCCGAGCAGATGGTCAGCACCAGGCCGAAGAGCACCGATATGCGGAAACCGTAGATGACGCGCGCCAACACGTCGCGCGCCTGGTCGTCGGTGCCGAGCCAGTTGAGATTGCCGGGGGTGCAATCCGGATCGTTCACCCCCTGCGGGTAGCCTGCGCAGCGCTCCTCCTTCGTCATCAGCCAGAAGGGGGCGGTCGGCGCCGAATGCGGAATGTTGGAATTGACAGAGCGATAGGAATAGCGGATCGGCGGCCAGATCATCCAGCCGTTGGCATTGATTTCGTCCGCAATTACCGAGGAACGATAGTCGGTTTCGGCCAGGAAGCCACCGAACTTCTCCTCGGGATAGTCGATGAGAACAGGGAACAGGATCTCGCCCTTGTAGGAGGCGATGATCGGCCGGTCATTGGCGAGGAACTCGGCGAACAGGCTGAGCACGAACAACACCAGGAACAGCCACAGCGACCAGTAACCGCGGCCGTTCGCCCGGAAATTATGCCAGCGGCGGATGTTGGTCGGCGAGAGCAGGCCCTTGCGCGGCGGCTTGACGGGTGTCGTGACAGCGGGATTTGCGGCGGCGTCCATCAGACATCCCTCCGCTCGAAATCGATGCGCGGATCGATCCAGGTGTAGATCAGGTCGGAAACCAAGCTGACGAACAGACCGAGCAGCGAGAAGATGTAAAGTGTGGCGAAGACGATCGGATAGTCCCGGTTGACCACAGAGAGATAGCCGAGACGGCCGAGGCCATCGAGCGAGAAGATATTTTCGATCAGCAGCGAGCCGGTGAAGAAGGCGGAAATGAAGGCGCCGGGAAAACCGGCGATGATGATCAGCATGGCATTGCGGAAAACATGGCCATAGAGCACCTGCCGCTGGTTCAGGCCTTTGGCGCGGGCGGTGACGACATATTGCTTCTTGATCTCCTCGATGAAGGAATTCTTGGTCAAAAGCGTCGTCGTCGCGAAGGCGGACAGGGAAAGCGAGATCAGCGGCAAGGTCAGGTGCCAGAAATAGTCGAGCGGCTTCTGCCACCAGGCCAGCTGATCGAAATTGTCGGAGACCAGGCCGCGCAACGGAAACCAGTCGTAGAACGAGCCGCCGGCGAAAAGCACGATCAGGAGAATGCCGAACAGGAAGCTCGGTACGGCATAGCCGACGACGATGACGCCCGAGGTCCAGACGTCGAAGGTCGATCCATCCTTAATTGCCTTGCGGATGCCGAGCGGGATGGAGATGGCATAGGAGAAGATCAGGATCCAGATGCCGAGCGAGATCGACACCGGCAGCTTCTCCTTGATGAGTTCGAGCACGGAGGTGTTGCGGAAGAAGCTCTCGCCGAAATCGAAGCGGCTGTAATTCCACATCATCTCGCCAAAACGGGTCAGCGGCGGCTTGTCGAAGCCGAACTGCTTTTCGAGCTTGGCGATCAGTTCCGGGTCGAGCCCCTGGGCACCGCGATATTTCGAGCCTTCATCGCTGCCGGTGCCGCCGAGAAGATCGCCGCCGCCGGACAGGCGCTGGTCGGCACTGTCGGCCTGACCGGTCAATTGGGCGATCACCTGCTCGACGGGACCGCCGGGCGCGAACTGGATGACGATGAAGGAAATCGCCATGATGCCGACGATGGTCGGGATCATTAGAAGCAGTCGGCGAATGACATAGGCGCCCATCAGCCTTCAGCCTCCGGGAATGTTTTTCCTGTCTGCCTGCCGTCCAGTCTCATGCCGCTCAATCCGCCAGCCTTCCCTTGCCGGCCCTGCCGGCTTGTCGTGATTCGCTCGTGCCATTTGGAGCCGAGGGCCCCTGCATTGCAAGCCCGCTCATTTTGCCGAGGTCGACCACCAGGCATCGGGGAAGCCAAGGCTGTAGGCCGGAAACTCGGCCGGATGCGTGATCGTGTTCCAATAGGCGATGTTATAAGTGTCGCGGTAGAACAGCGGGATGACGTAGTGATTTGCAAGCAGGACCCGATCCATGGCCTTGATTGCTGCGATCTGCTCGTCGCGGTTCGGCGCGAAGATAATCATGCGAATGAGCTCATCAACGGCTTGGTTGGCTATGCCGGCATAATTGCGGGAACCCTGTTGGTTGACCGAACCGGATCCCCAATAGTCGGCTTGTTCGTTGCCCGGATTCATGGTCTCCGCCCAGACATTCCAGATCATATCGAAGTCAAAGCTGCGCTCGCGATTGACAGACTGCGAGGCATCGACTGTCCGGACCCGCGCATCGATGCCGATTTTCCTGAGATTGTTGGCATAAGGCACCGCCCAGCGCTCCAGCATGGGGCTCGACAACAGGATCTCGAAACTCATCGGCTGGCCGGTCTTGGTATTGACCATGCGATTGCCCTTGATCTCCCAGCCGGCTTCTTTGAAAAGCGCAATCGCCTTGCGGAGATTGTCGCGGCTCTTCTGCGGATCGCCGCCGACAGGATTGCTGTAGGGCGTCGTGAAGACTTCGGGCGGAACCTTATCCTTCATGCCCTGCAGAATTTCCAGCTCTCTGCCCTGCGGAAGGCCGGAGGAGGCGAGTTCGGTGTTCCAGAAATAGCTGTCGATGCGCTTGTAACTATTAAAGGCCACAGTGCGGTTCAGCTCCTCAAAATCCAGACCATAGTTCAGCGCCTCGCGGACCCTGATGTCCTTGAAGAGGTCACGTCGCATGTTGGGCACGAGAGCCTGCATGATGCCGGTGGCGCGTAGCGGGTTTGCAACCTCCTCTTTCTTGACACGTCCTTCCTTCACTGCGGGAAAATCATATCCCGTCGCCCAGCGGGCAGCCGTGGTTTCCTGCCAGTAGTCGCTGTTGCCGGCGCGAAAGGCCTCGAACTCGACATCCCGGTCACCGAAATAGGTGTAGTGGACGTTGCGGAAATTGTTCTGTCCGACATTCACATTGAGGTCCTTGCCCCAGTAGTCGTCACGCAATTCATAGCGGATTGTCGCGCCGGGTGAGAAGGAAGCAATCTTGTAAGGTCCCGAACCCATCACGCGCTCGAGGGTCGTCTTTGAGATATCGCGCGGCTTGCCGTCCGGTCCCTGCCCCTCCCACCAATGTTTCGGCACGACCACCAACTGGCCAAGAATATTCGGGAGCTCCCGGTTGTTCTTCTCATCGAAGGTGAAGGTGACGTCGCGATCGCCGGTCTTTTCGGCTTTGACCACGTGGCGGTAATAGTTACCCGTGAGGGGGTTTAATTCCTTCGTCTTATCGAGACTGAAGATGACGTCCTCGGGCGTTACCGGCTGACCATCCGCCCATTTCGCTTCCTTGCGCAGGCGGAAGGTCGCGCTCGATACGTCGGCGGGAAAAGACAGTCCTTCGGCAAGCAGACCATAGGAGACGAGGAGTTCGTCGTCGGCGGGCTTCATCAGCGTGTCGTAAACGAGCGTCAAGCCCACGGCGGTCTGACCTTTGGCAAGCAGCGGGTTGAAGGTGTCGAAGGCGCCGCTTGCGGAGAGGCGCAGGTCTCCGCCTTTCGGTGCATCGGGATTGACGTAGTCGAAATGCGCAAAGCCCGGCTTGTATTTCATCTCGCTGATGACCGAGCTTCCGATCTGAAACGGCTGGTCCTGACCCGTTGCCGGCATTGGCGCCAGAGCGCCCGCAAGCGATAGAAACAAACCGATCTTGGACCACAGAGCCGCCATTCACGCTTTCCCCTGATTATTGGTGGGTTCGACAATACGAAAAATACGGGCGAAAAACAGGAGAGAGTTTGGTTTTTGCCGGGCGCGCCAAATTTTGACCCATCGGGTCCGTGTCAAGGCGTCGCCTCTTCGAGCCGCCTTCGCAACATGCGGCGCAACTCTGTTACAAGGCGCGGGTCGCCGGCGCTGTCGGGATCATAGGCGGCGGCAACGACGATGCGCAGAAGCTCCAATATGAGGGCCGCAAGCAGATCGACATCGGGCTCCACCGAAGGGTTGGCCTTCCTCAGCAAGGCGACGATGCTTGCCCGCATTTCGGCGCGCGAGCGTGCCTTGCGTTCCTTGGGAATGTCGCGTCTGGCCGCCAGAACAGGAAATTCCGGGAACTCCTCGATGAAACTCCCGAGCCTCGTGAAGACCGCATCGCCGATCTCGGCTGCAGTCCTTCCCGCGGATTCGTCCTCGAGCGCGGCCAGTGCCGCATTGAAATGCTGCAGCCGGTCGATATGCAGCGCCTCGGCAAGAAGGAGCTTCGTCGGAAAGAATTGATAGAGCGAGCCGATCGAGGAACGGGCGGCGGCGGCGATTTCAGTCATTGTTGCGGCATCATAGCCCTTTTCGAGGAAGACCTTTGCCGCGGCTTCGAGCAGGACGGCAACGCGCTCATGGCCGCGCTGGCGTTTCGGGACACGGGTCTGCAGCTCGGGGCTTGATTTTTGTGAGGCATCCCTCATATTACTCATTGTGAGGATATCCTCATATTTTATGGAGCCCTTTCATGCCGCTTTACGATCCCAAAACCACCGCGCTCATTTCCATCGATCTGCAAGGCCTCGTCCTTGGCCGGGCGCTGGCGCCCCATTCCGGCCAGCAGGTGGTCGAAAACACCGCCGTCATCGCCACCGGCCTGAAGGCGGCCGGCGGAACGATCATCCTCGTCACCGTCGGATTCTCCCCGGATTATGCCGATGCTGTCAACCAACCGGCCGATGAGGCGCTGCAGCTTCCGGAAGGTGGCCTGCCAACTGCTGCCCTTGCCGTGCCGCCGGAGATTGCGGCCCTTGCCGCCGATGTCCATATCGTCAAGCATCACTGGAGCGCCTTTTACGGCACCGAGATGGATCTGCAGCTACGCCGCCGCGGTATCAGGACGGTGATCCTTGCCGGCGTCGCCACCAATTTCGGCGTCGAATCGACCATACGCGATGCCTTCGCGCATAACTATGCCGTCATCGCCGCCGAGGATGCGATGACCAGCTTTGCACCTGAGATGCATGATTTTTCCTGCCGGTACATCCTGCCGCGGCTGGCGCGCATCCGGAAAACCGCGGAGATCGTCACCAATAGCTGAGACGCTGCGGCGATCCGTCACCGCCTTCTTCTCCCACCGCCAGCTAAAACATCGATTCACCAAAATCACTTTTCACGATAGGTTCGATCGCAAATCACTTCGGCAGCGGTTCAAGGGAACAGTATGGCTTTCGGCTTCGCTCAGGCTTTCAGGACATTTGGCAAACTGACGCTTGCCGGCGCAATCGGCGCAAGCCTTGCCGCCGGTGACGTCGGTGCGGAGCAGAAGACGCCGAGCCCGGGCAGTGCCAAAGGGCAGTTCGGCGCCGTCAGCCTGCCGACGCAGGGACCGGCGCAACCGATCGGCTTCTACGCGAAGGGCTGCATGACGGGTGCGGTGGCGCTGCCGACCGACGGGCCGACCTGGGAGGCGATGCGGCTGTCGCGCAATCGCCGCTGGGGCAATCCGGCCACGATCGCGCTATTGGAACGATTTTCACAGGACGCCGCCAAATATGCCGGCTGGCCGGGCATTCTCGTCGGCGACATCGCCCAGCCGCGCGGCGGACCGATGCCCAGCGGTCATGCCTCCCACCAGATCGGCCTCGACGCCGACATCTGGTTCACGCCGATGCCGGTGCGGCGGATGACGGCCGAGGAGCGCGAAGATCTTCCCTTCACCTCGATGCTGCAGAAGAACAAATTTCTGACGATCGATCCCAAGGTCTGGACGGAATCGCACGCGCGGCTGTTGATGCTGGCCGCGAGCTATCCCCAAGTGGAGCGCATCTTCGTCAATCCGGCGATCAAAAAGAAGATGTGCGACACCTGGACGGGCGACCGCACCAATCTCGGCAAGCTCCGGCCGGAATACGGCCACGACTCGCATTTCCACATCCGCATCAAGTGCCCGCCCGGTGCTGCCGGATGCACACCGCAGGCCCCCGTCGCTGCCGGCGACGGCTGCGACAAGTCGCTCGCCTGGTGGTTCACGCCGGCGCCCTGGGCACCGCCGAAACCGCCGAAGCCCGGCGCCAAGCCGCCGAAGCCGCCGCGCGAGATGATGGTTTCCGACCTGCCGAAAGCTTGCGCCGCCGTGCTCGATGCTACTTCCGTGGCCTCTATGCAGGCCGCCACCTATGGCGGACCTTCCGCCGCAAGCGTGCTGGCCGCCGCTCCGGCCGCAGTGCCCGCCGCCGACGCCGATGGCGCTTTACCCGATGTCGGCCCGGTTCCGAACGACAAGCCGGCGATACAATGATCGAGGTTCTGGGACCGCGCCCTGAGACCAAACCCGCGGACGGAGACCCGGGGTGCGCTGTCTTTCAAATCGCAACCTCTTGGTATAAAGCGGTCAAATCGATTGAATTGTTCGGGCGGAGGGGTTGATGGCCGGCGGCAAATGCCTTGCATTGATTGCGCATGACCAGAAGAAGGACGACATGGCGGATTTCGCCCGCGCCAACAGGGACATTCTCTCCCGTTGGAAGATCGTCGCCACCGGCACCACTGGCGGGCGCGTGCTCGACGCCGCCCCCGATCTCCACGTCACCAGGTTGAAGAGCGGGCCGCTCGGCGGCGACCAGCAAATCGGCGCGCTGATTTCGACCGGCGAGGTCGATGCCCTGATCTTCTTCGTCGACCCTTTGACGCCGATGCCGCACGATGTCGACGTGAAGGCGCTGATGCGGCTGGCGATCGTCTATGATATTCCGATGGCGCTCAACCACGCGACCGCTATAAAACTTCTTCCCACACTTAAAGCCTGATCAGCACGGAACCGGCCATGCCAAAACCGACCAACAGCACCGCTCCGCTGCCTTTCCCGATCCTGATCGGCGATATCGGCGGCACGAATGCCCGCTTCTCCATCCTGACCGATGCCTATGCCGAGCCGAAGCAGTTTCCGAACGTGCGCACGGCGGATTTCGCCACGATCGACGAAGCGATCCAGCACGGCGTTCTCGACAAGACCGCCGTGCAGCCGCGCTCGGCGATCCTCGCCGTCGCCGGCCCGATCAACGATGACGAGATCCCGCTGACCAATTGCGACTGGGTGGTGCGGCCAAAGACGATGATCGAGGGCCTCGGCATGGAGGATGTGCTCGTCGTCAACGATTTCGAGGCGCAGGCGCTGGCAATCGCCGCGCTTTCGGATGAAAACCGCGAACGCATCGGCGACGCCACCGGCGACATGATCGCCTCCCGCGTCGTGCTCGGACCGGGCACCGGCCTCGGCGTCGGCGGGCTCGTGCATGCCCAGCACAGCTGGATCCCGGTTCCCGGCGAAGGCGGCCATGTCGATCTCGGGCCGCGCAGCAAGCGCGACTATGAAATCTTCCCGCATATCGAGACGATCGAAGGCCGCGTTTCGGCCGAGCAGATCCTCTGCGGGCGCGGCCTCGTCAATCTCTACCATGCCATCTGCATTGTCGACGGCATCCAGCCGACGATGAAGGATCCCGCCGACATTACTTCGCACGCGCTTGCCGGCAGCGACAAGGCAGCCATAGAGACCGTCTCGCTGTTTGCCACCTATCTCGGCCGCGTGGCGGGCGACATGGCGATGGTGTTCATGGCGCGCGGCGGCGTCTATCTCTCCGGCGGCATCTCGCAGAAGATCATCCCGGCGCTGAAGAAGCCGGAATTCCGGATTGCCTTCGAGGACAAGGCGCCGCATACGGCGCTGCTTCGCACCATCCCGACCTATGTGGTGACACATCCGCTGGCAGCGCTTGCCGGGCTTTCCTCCTATGCGCGCATGCCGGCGAATTTCGGCGTCTCGACAGAAGGCCGCCGCTGGCGGCGTTAAGCCTGGCTCGCAAAGAAATACAGCGTTCTTGGCGCGTCCTGGCGGACGCGCGGCGCTCTAGCCAAACCGGTCCCAACTCTTTATAGACGCCGGCAAAAGTGCGCGTCGCCTTTGCGGCGCGCTTGGTCCGAGACAGGAAATCCTATTTGGAAGCGGCGGAGAGCAGAACACAGGGCGTCAGCAGCGATACCGTAACCGGCATCCTGAAGCGCATCATCGCTGAAAACGGCCGCGATCATCTGTGGGGCTATGTCTTTGCGATCGCCTGCCTCGTCGTGGTGGCGCTTTCGACGGCGTTCACCGCCTGGATTATGCGGGCGATCATCGATGAGGCCTTCGCCAATCGCCGCGCCGACGTCGTCTGGATCATCTGTCTTTCGATCTTCATCGCCTTCGTGCTGCGCGGTTTTGCGAGCTACGGTCAGGCGGTGGCGCTTTCCAAGGTCGGCAACGATATCGTCGCCCGCTACCAGCGCCGGCTCTATGCGCATCTGATGACGCTTTCGGTCGGCTTTTTCAGCGAGGCGCGCTCTGCCCATATCGCCGCGCAGGTGAGCCAAAACGTCAGCGGCATCCGCGACGTGCTCAACCTGACGATCACCTCGACAGTGCGTGACCTGCTGACTTTCGTTTCGCTGCTCGCCGTGATGATCCTTCAGGATCCGCTGCTCAGCCTTGCCGTGTTCATCATGGCGCCGCCACTGCTTTATGCACTGCGCTATGTTTCGAAGCGGCTGCGCTCGGCGACTCGCGAGGCCGTGCATCTGAACAGCCACGTTCTCGGCGCCATGCAGGAGACGATCCAGGGCATCGCCATCGTCAAAGCCTTCACGATGGAAGAAGAACTGGAACGCAAGGTCAACAAGCTCATCAAGGGCGCCGAAAGCCGGGCCAACCGGATTGCCCGGCTTTCCGAGCGCACCTCTCCTCTGACGGAGAGTTTTGCGGGCTTTGCCGTCGCCAGCGTGCTTGCCTATGCCGCCTACCGCTCGATCTACTTCAATGTGCCACCCGGCGCCTTTTTCTCCTTCGTCACGGCGCTGCTGCTTGCCTATGACCCGGCCCGCCGGCTTGCCCGACTGCAGGTGCAGATGGAGCGCGCCGTCGTCAATGCGCGGATGATCTATGAATTGCTCGACATGGAACCGCGCCAGCGCGACCTGCCGGATGCCCGGCCGCTGACGGTGACGCAGGCAAGGATCGAATTTCGCAATGTTTCCTTCGCCTACGGCAATGAGAGCGTACTCAGCGGCGTGAGTTTCATCGCCGAGGGCGGCGCGACCACAGCACTTGTCGGCCCCTCGGGTGCCGGTAAATCCACCGTCATCAGCCTCATTCCGCGCTTCTACGATCCGCGCGAGGGCGAAATCCTGATCGACGGGCAGGATATCGCCCACATCACCAAGAAGTCGCTGCGCCAGCAGCTCGCCTATGTCTCGCAGCAGCCCTATCTGTTCGAGGGCACGATCCGCGACAATATTCGCTATGGCCGGCCGGAAGCGACTGATGCCGAGGTGGAGGAGGCGGCGCGGCTTGCCTATGCGCATGATTTCATCTCAGCACAGCCGCAAGGTTACGAGACGCCGGTCGGCGAAAACGGCGTGACGCTTTCAGGCGGCCAGCGCCAGCGGCTATCGATCGCGCGTGCCCTGGTGCGCAATGCGCCGATCCTGCTTCTCGACGAGGCGACCTCGGCCCTCGACACCGAATCCGAAGCCGCCGTGCAGAAGGCGCTCGACGAAGCGATGAGCGGACGCACCGTCGTCGTCATCGCCCACCGGCTGTCGACCGTGGTGCGCGCCGACAAGATCGTCGTCATGCAGCAGGGCCGTGTCGTCGAGGAAGGCAATCACGAGACGCTTGCGAAGGTTAGCGACGGTCTTTACGCTCGCCTCAACAACCTGCAGAGGCCCTCGGCCTCCGATTCAAACTGACCTGGTGAGACTGACATGAGCGATGCTGCGATGAAACTGGTGGTGGTTGGCGCAGCCGGACGCATGGGGCAGACTTTGATCCGGCTCATCCATTCGATCGAAGGCGTCAGGCTGCATGCGGCGGTCGAGCGCGCCGGCTCGCCCTTCGTCGGCAAGGACGCCGGCGAGATCGCCGGTCTCGGCCCGACTGGTGTCATCATCGGCGACGATCCGCTCAACGCCTTTCTCGATGCCGAAGGCGTACTCGACTTTACCTCGCCTGCTGCAACAGTGGAATTCGCAGGCCTCGCCGCGCAGGCCCGCATCGTCCATGTCATCGGCACGACGGGCTGTTCGGACGACGACAATGCGAGGATCGCCGCCGCCGCCCGCCATGCCCGCATCGTCAAGTCGGGCAATATGAGCCTCGGCGTCAACCTGCTCGGCGTGCTCGCCGAGCAGGCGGCGCGTGCGCTCGATCCTGTCGACTGGGACATCGAGATCCTGGAAATGCACCACAAGCACAAGGTGGATGCGCCGTCCGGCACCGCCCTTCTCCTCGGCGAGGCCGCGGCAAAAGGGCGCGGCATCGATCTTGCCTCGAAGTCGGTCCGGGTGCGCGACGGCCATACCGGCGCCCGCGAGGCGGGCACGATCGGCTTTGCGACGCTGCGCGGCGGCTCCGTCATCGGCGAGCATTCCGTGCTTTTTGCCGGCGAAGGTGAAATCGTCACCCTGTCGCACAGTGCGGCCGACCGCTCGATCTTTGCCCGTGGCGCCATCAAGGCGGCCCTTTGGGCACGCGACAAGAAGCCGGGTCTCTATTCCATGCTCGACGTGCTCGGGCTTTCTTCCTCATAACGATACTACGGAGGCATATTCATGAGCGGTACCCTCGTCCTCGTTCGCCACGGCCAGAGTGACTGGAACCTGAAGAATCTCTTCACCGGCTGGAAGGATCCCGATCTGACCGAGCTCGGCATCCAGGAAGCCAATGCCGGCGGGGCGGCGCTCGCCGAATACGGCATCAAATTCGACGTCGCCTACACCTCCGTGCTGGTGCGCGCGCAGCACACGCTGAAGCTCATCCTCGACAAGGTCGGCCAGCCCGATCTCCTGACGATCCGCGACCAGGCGCTGAACGAGCGCGATTACGGCGATCTCTCCGGCCTCAACAAGGATGATGCGCGCGCCAAATGGGGCGAGGAACAGGTGCATATCTGGCGCCGCTCCTATGACGTGCCGCCGCCCGGCGGTGAAAGCCTGCGCGACACCGGCGCCCGCGTCTGGCCCTACTACCTCACCGAAATTCTGCCGCGCGTGCTCAGAGGCGAGAAGGTGCTGGTTGCCGCGCACGGCAATTCGCTGCGCTCGCTGGTGATGGTGCTCGACAAGCTCACCCGCGAAGGCGTGCTCGCCCTCAACCTCGCGACCGGCGTGCCGATGGTCTACAAGCTGAAGGCGGATTCCACCGTCGCTTCCAAGGAAGTGCTCGGCGACATGTCGGGCGCGCATTAATCTTGGCTGATCTTTCCCCCTTAGACCATTTCCGTTTTTCTACGAATCACGGAGATGCTCTATCTCTTTGTTTTCACGCAATTCCGAACGCAAAACCGCTACGCACTTTTGCTGGAATTGCTCTAGGCGGGGAAAGGCGCTCAATTCTCGATGGTGAACTGTACCCGGTCGGCCGCGAAGCGGCTGATCGAATATTGCACCGGCACACCCTCAAGATCGGTATTCATCGCCTTGGCGATCAGCAGGATCGCGCCGGGGGTGAGTTCGAGGTCGGCCATGTCGGCCGCACTCGCATGGGCGGCCGTCACTTCGGTCGTCGCCCGGACATAATCCGGCAGGCCGAGTTCAGCGAAAGCCTTGGTAATCGATTCTCCCGTCCGGTAGGCCTCACCGATACCGGCAAAGCGCTTGGCGGGAAACCAGCTCGTCGCCCTTGAAACCGGCCGCTTGTCCGCCTGACGCAATGTTTCCAGGCGGATCACCTCTTCTCCCGGCTTCAGGCCCAGCCAGCGGGCAATCTCGGCACTCGCTTCTTCCTTCGCCTCATCGAGCAGAAGGCCCCGCATTTCACGCGCCTGATCGCCAATGCCGGCGGTGAAGCGCGTGCGCCGCGTGATCGGGAAGTTCAGTCGCTCCTTACGCTCGATCAGCGTGCCGCGACCCTGTACCGCGCGGACGATACCCTCCTGCGCCAATGCCGCCAGCGCGCTACGCACCGTATGCCGGTTGACGCCGAATTGCAGCGCCAGCATTGTTTCCGGCGGCACCATTCCCGTTTCGTCATAGGCTCCCGTGCTGATCGCCTCACGAATCCGATCGGC
This sequence comes from Rhizobium sp. LARHSG275, assembly GCF_052871115.1. NCBI lineage: Bacteria > Pseudomonadati > Pseudomonadota > Alphaproteobacteria > Hyphomicrobiales > Rhizobiaceae > Rhizobium > Rhizobium sp. LARHSG275. Next base: position 115,894 of record NZ_JBIXJN010000012.1, read on the forward strand.
GATCTGGCGCCAGAGCGCCACGCCGGTTTGCCTTTGCACCTGCTTCAATCCCGCCATTCCGCCCCTGCTCGTCCATTTAACTCTCGATGTCACACGCTTGTCACGACATCGATTTAGAGCTAAGTATATCTTGTATGGTTGTCTATATCAATAGACATTTTAAGGGAAGCGGCGATGATATCAGCGGACAGGACAGACGCTGCGTCACAGACGGCATCCGGGCGCAAACGCGCCGCCGATCTGCTGGCGCGCGCGGAGCGCAGCGAACTCCAGGCGGTCTTCGATGCGCTGCCGGAAAAGCCTGTGGCCCATCCGGTGCGCGGACCGGAAACCGGGCTGGTGATGGTGCGCGGACGCATCGGCGGCGGCGGCGCTCCTTTCAACCTGGGAGAAGTGACTGTGACGCGAGCGACCGTCCGGCTTGGCTCCGGCTCGGTCGGCCATGCCCAGGCGCTCGGCACCGACCGCGAGAAGGCCAGGCTTGCGGCGATCTTCGACGCGCTCTGGCAGGAGGAGGCGACGAAGGACTTCGTCGAACAGGTCCTGCTTTTACCGATCACTGAGCGGATTGCCGATGCCGAACGCCGCAAGGCGGACGAGACGGCGGCAACCCGCGTCGATTTCTTCACCATGGTGCGGGGAGACAACTGATGGGCCTGAAGACAGAAGCTCTGACCGGCGGCTTTGCCGAGCCGGTCTTCCATGCCCAAAGCGTCTTCAAGATGCTGATGGACGGGATGGCCCGCCCCGGCACGATCCAGACCGTTCAGCCCGATGTCGCTCCGCCGGCACCGCTCGGCATCGCCGCCGGCACGATCGCGCTGACGCTTTGCGACCACGACACGTCAGTCTGGCTTTCCCAGGGACTGGCGAGATCCGCCGTGCCGGAGTGGCTCGGCTTCCATACCGGCGCACCGTTGACCACCGAAAAAGCCGAGGCGCGCTTTGCCTTCACCGAGGCCGGCACCGCGCTTTCCTCCTTCGGCCTGTTTGCATCAGGCACGCAGGACTATCCCGACCGCTCGACGACCCTGATCATCGAGCTCGCCAATCTCGAGGGTGGCCGCAGGCTGGCGCTGATGGGTCCCGGCATCCAGAGCGTGACGGAGATCGCGCCGATCGGTCTGCCGGAGACCTTCCTGCGGCTCTGGACCGAGAACCGTGCGCTCTTTCCGCGCGGCGTCGACATCGTGCTGACGGCGGGCAAGCGTTTCCTCTGCCTGCCGCGCACCACCAAGATCACAGCAACGGAGATCTGAGCTCATGTATGTTGCCGTCAAGGGTGGCGAGACCGCCATCGCCAATGCCCACCGCCTGCTTGCCGACCGCCGCCGCGGCGACCGTTCGCTGCCGGCGATCGGCATCGAACAGATCGTGGCGCAGCTGGCGCTCGCCGTCGACCGCGTCATGGCCGAGGCTTCGCTTTTCGACCGCACACTCGCTGCACTCGCCATCCGCCAATCGCGCGGTGACATGATCGAAGCGATCTTCCTGCTGCGCGCTTACCGCACGACGCTGCCACGTTTCGGCTATTCCAGGCCGCTCGACACGGCTGATATGACGATCGAACGCCGCATCTCGGCGACCTACAAGGATCTGCCGGGCGGCCAGCTTCTTGGGCCTACCTTCGACTATACCCACCGGCTGCTCGATCCCTCGCTGCTTTCGGACGAGGCGGTGGAGACGCCCGCTCAGCGCGCGGCCGAGACCGGCCGTGTCATGCGCGTCTCCGAGATCCTCGGCGAGGAAGGCCTGATCGAGGCCGACGGCGACATGCCGGAAGATCACGAGATCGGCGACCTGACCCGCGAACCGATGGAATTCCCGATGACCCGGGATCTCCGCCTGCAGGCGCTTGCCCGCGGCGACGAGGGCTTCCTGCTGGCGCTCGGTTATTCGACCCAGCGCGGCTATGGCCGCAACCACCCCTTCACCGGTGAAATCCGCATCGGCGACGTCGAGGTGGAATTCGACGTGCCGGAACTTGGTTTCGCCGTCTCGCTCGGCACGATCCAGATCACCGAATGCCAGATGGTCAACCAGTTCAAGGGGTCGGCCAAGGCGCCGCCGCAATTTACCCGCGGCTACGGCCTGGTCTTCGGCCAGAGCGAGCGCAAGGCGATGGCGATGTCGCTGGTCGACCGTGCGCTTCGCGCCGAAGAGCTCGGCGAGGATATCACCGCACCGGCACAGGACGAGGAATTCGTCATCTCGCACTCCGACAACGTCCAGGCGACGGGCTTCGTCGAGCATCTGAAGCTTCCGCATTATGTGGACTTCCAGGCCGAACTCGATCTCGTCCGCCGCATGCGCCGCGAATTCGAAGCCGCCCGCAACGGTGGCGAAGAGATGAAGGAAGCCGCCGAATGACCGATCTGGCCAGCTACAACTTCGCCTATCTCGACGAACAGACCAAGCGCATGATCCGCCGGGCGATCCTGAAGGCAATCGCCATTCCGGGTTACCAGGTGCCCTTCGCCTCGCGCGAAATGCCGATGCCCTATGGCTGGGGCACCGGCGGCGTGCAGGTGACGGCCTCGATCATCGGACCGGACGACGTGCTGAAGGTCATCGACCAGGGCGCCGACGACACGACCAACGCCGTCTCCATTCGCGCCTTCTTCCAGAAGGTCGCCAATGTCGCGGTGACGACACATACAAAGGATGCAACGATCATCCAGACGCGCCACCGCATTCCCGAGGAAAAGCTCGAGGCCGGCCAGGTGCTCGTCTACCAGGTGCCGATCCCCGAGCCGCTGCGCTTCCTCGAACCGCGCGAGACCGAGACGCGCAAGATGCACGCGCTCGAAGAATACGGCCTCATGCATGTGAAGCTCTACGAGGACATCGCCCATAACGGCCGCATCTCGCGGACCTACGCCTATCCGGTGAAGGTCCACGGCCGCTATGTCATGGACCCGTCGCCGACGCCGAAATTCGACAATCCGAAGATGCATATGTCGGATGCGCTGCAGCTCTTCGGCGCCGGACGCGAGAAACGCATCTATGCGGTTCCGCCTTATGCCGACGTCGTCAGCCTGGATTTCGAGGATTATCCCTTCGATATCCAGCGCTTCGACAAGCCCTGCGCCCTTTGCGGCGCCGAGGACGTCTATCTCGACGAAGTGGTTCTCGACGACAAGGGCGGGCGGATGTTCGTCTGCTCCGACACCGATCATTGCGAAGACCGCCGCGCGCACGGACATGCCGGCGAGATGCTGGCCCGGGAGGCTGCAGAATGAGCGATACTCCGCTTCTCAAAGTCCATGACGTTTCGAAATTCTATGGCAACCGCATCGGCTGCCGCGACGTCTCGTTCGAGCTGTGGCCCGGCGAAGTGCTCGCCGTCGTCGGTGAATCCGGCTCCGGCAAGACGACGCTGCTCAACTGCCTCTCCACCCGGCTGCTGCCGAGCACCGGCAGCGTCGAATATCACATGCGCGATGGCAGCTACCGCGATCTCTATCGCATGAACGAGGCCGAGCGGCGCTTCCTGATGCGCACCGACTGGGGCTTCGTGCACCAGAACCCGGCCGATGGCCTGCGCATGACCGTTTCTGCCGGCGCCAATGTCGGCGAACGGCTGATGGCGATCGGCGACCGGCACTACGGCAGGATCCGCGCTTCGGCGATCGACTGGCTCGAACGCGTCGAGATCGACGCCGACCGCATCGACGACCAGCCGCGTGCCTTTTCCGGCGGCATGCGCCAGCGATTGCAGATCGCCCGCAACCTCGTCACCGGCCCGCGCCTCGTCTTCATGGATGAACCCACAGGCGGCCTCGACGTCTCGGTGCAGGCGCGGCTGCTCGATCTCGTGCGCGGCCTCGTCAACGACCTCGGCCTCTCGGCCATCATCGTCACCCACGATCTCGCCGTCGCCCGCCTGCTCTCGCACCGGATGATGGTGATGAAGGACGGCTACGTCATCGAACACGGGCTGACCGACCGCGTGCTCGACGACCCGCGCGAACCCTACACGCAGCTGCTCGTCTCCTCGATCCTGCAGGTCTGAGGCCCGAAACCAAGGAAGAAGAATATGGCAACGCCCCTCGTCGTTTCCGAAGTCTCGAAGAGCTTCACCATGCATCTGCGCGACGGCATCAAGCTGCCCGTCGTCTCTGATGTCGCCTTCTCGGTCGCATCAGGCGAATGCGTCGTGCTCGGTGGCCCATCGGGCATCGGAAAGAGCTCGCTGCTCAAGATGATCTACGGCAATTATGCCGTCGACACCGGCCAGATCCTCATTTGCCACGACGGACGCATCGTCGATCTCGCCTCCACCGATCCGCGCACCGTGCTCAACGTCCGCCGCAATACGCTCGGCTATGTCAGCCAGTTCCTGCGCACCGTGCCGCGCGTCGCGGCGATCGACGTGGTTGCCGAACCGCTGGTGGCACGCGGCGAGGACGCCGCCACGGCGCGGGAAAAGGCGGGCGCCCTGCTTGCCAGGCTCAATCTGCCGGAAACGCTCTGGCAGCTTCCGCCCGCCACCTTCTCCGGCGGCGAGCAGCAACGCGTCAACATCGCGCGCGGCTTCATCATCGAGCATACGATCCTGCTTCTCGACGAACCCACAGCCTCGCTCGATGCCAGGAACCGTGCCGTCGTCGTCGGCATGATCGCGGAAAAGAAGAAGGCGGGGGTGGCCCTTCTCGGCATCTTCCACGACGAGGAAGTGCGCGAAGCCGTCGCCGACCGCATTCTCGACGTCCAGCAGTTCTCACCCGGAAAGATCGCTGCATGAGCCGCAAGCTTGATATCGAGCCCTACTTTCATGAAACGGCATCCGTCAGCGATTCCACCTTCGGGCGCTATACCGAGGTCTCGGAACGCTGCCGCATCAGCGAGGCCACGTTCGGCGACTATTCCTACATCATGCAGGATGGCTCCGTCTGGTGTGCGACGATCGGCAAGTTCGTCAATATCGCCGCCGCCGTGCGCATCAATGCCACCAACCATCCGACCTGGCGCGCGACACTGCATCATTTCACCTATCGCGCCGCCGACTACTGGCCGGACGGCGACATGGAGACGGACTTCTTCGCCTGGCGGCGCGCAAACCGCGTGACCATCGGCAACGACGTCTGGATCGGCCACGGCGCGACGATCCTGCCCGGCGTCAACGTCGGCAACGGCGCGGTGATCGGAGCCGGCGCCGTCGTGTCGAAGGACGTCGCGCCCTATACGATCGTCGGCGGCGTGCCGGCCAAGCTCATCCGCGAGCGCTTTCCAAGAGAGGTCGGCGAACGGATGGACAGGCTTTCCTGGTGGGACTGGGAGCATGACCGGCTGCGCCAGGCGCTGCAGGATTTTCGCAACCTAGACGCGGAAGATTTCCTGTGCCGCTACGGCGGCTAAACCCCCGATATAGGGGCGAAGAATTGTGACAGGACTTACACAAATATGACATGTGAGGTTCATCAAGCGGGACTAATGCGATGCTGACCAAGGCCTGGATCGCAAGGGAAGAGCATGATGTTCGAGCTGAAGAATGTCACACGTCGTTTCGGAAAAAAGCTCGCCGTCGATTCCGTCACGCTCGCTATTCCCCAGGGGCAGATGGTCGGCATCATCGGCCGCTCCGGCGCCGGCAAGTCGACGCTGCTGCGCATGATCAACCGCCTGCAGGAGCCGAGCTCCGGCTCCGTTCATTTCGCCGGCGTCGAGGTCTCCGGGCTTCGCGGCCAGGCGCTACGCAACTGGCAGCGCGACTGCGCGATGATCTTCCAGCAGTTCAATCTGGTGCCACGCCTCGACGTTCTCACCAATGTCATGCTTGGCCGCCTCAATCACCGCTCGACGCTTATGAGCCTGCTCAACATCTTCACCCGCGAGGAACGCGTGCATGCCATCGCGGCACTCGAACGCCTCGGCATCGAGCAGACGGCGCTGCAGGCAGCCGGCACGCTTTCCGGCGGCCAGCAGCAGCGCGTGGCGATCGCCCGCGCGCTGATGCAGAACCCGAAGATGGTGCTCGCCGATGAGCCGATCGCCTCGCTCGATCCGTTGAACGCCAAGATCGTCATGGATGCGCTGCGCGATATCAACGAGCGCGAGGGCATCACCGTCATCACCAACCTTCATACGCTCGACACCGCCCGCAACTATTGTGAGCGCATCGTCGGCATGGCCGGCGGCCGCGTCGTCTTCGAGGGCAAGCCCTCGGAGCTGACCGCCGCAGCGGTGAAGGAAATCTACGGGACGGACAAGGACGGCGCCGGCATCGACGAAACGGTGACCTCGACATCGATCAATACAGCCCCCGAGCGGGCAGACAATCAATCCGCCGGCACCCAACCGCTGGCGCTGGCCGGCCTCTGAGAGGCAGCCGCGATCGAGCGCCCGCGTCAAGGGCACACTTCTTTGTAACGGGAAGACCGGGGACACCGGTCAATAGGAGAGAACATGTTGAAGAAAGCACTCTTTGCGGCAACGGCGCTCTTCGCGCTCGCCGGCGCTGCCCATGCTGCAGACCTCAAGGAATTCCGCATCGGCATCCTCGGCGGCGAAAACGAAACCGACCGCCTGCGCAACTATGCCTGCCTTGCCGACCACCTGAAGCAGGAATTCGGCTTCGAGAAGGTTTCGCTCTTCCCGGCCGCCGACTATGACGGCGTTATCCAGGGTCTGCTCGGCGGCACGCTCGACTTCGCCGAACTCGGCGCTTCCGGCTACGCCGCCGTCTACATCAAGGATCCGAAGGCTGTCACGCCGATCCTGACGACGCAGCAGAAGGACGGCTCGACGGGTTACCACTCGATCGGCCTCGCTCTGAAATCATCGGGCATCAAGACCATCCAGGACGCCAAGGGCAAGAAGCTCGGCTACGCCGATCCGGATTCCACCTCCGGCTACCTCGTTCCGCTGACGCAGATCCCGAAGGACACGGGCATGCCGAACGATAAGTTCTTCGCTTCGACCCAGTTCAACGGCGGCCATGAGAACAACCTTCTCGCCGCCTATGACGGTAAGGTCGACGTCGCCGTCGACGATAGCTCGGGCATCGGCGATTTCAAGGACGGCTACACCTCCGGCACCTTCCGCAAGGAAGTCGACAAGGGCGCCGTCGATCCGAACAAGCTGGTCGAAGTATGGCGTTCGCCGCTGATTCCGAACGGCCCGCTCGTCGTTCGCAACGCTCTCGGCGAAGAATGGCAGACGAAGCTTGCAGGCTTCTTCACGGCTCTGCCGGAAAAGGATCACAAGTGCTTCGCGGCTATCGAAGGCGGCGATTACAAGGGCTACTCGCCCGTCAAGCACGACTTCTACAACACTGTCGTTGAAGTCCGCAAAGCTGCCATCGGCGGCTGATCGGCCTCTTGAATGCGGGGCGGCCGGAAACGGCCGCCCTTTATCTTTGACTACAGCGCCGCGCGTCTTAGACGCGCAAAGGACGCCGTAGCATTTTGAATTGCTGCAAAATTCTATCCTCAAATCGATTCCGATTTGAGGATAGAATTATGAAGTAGGCGAGGCGTTGATGACTATTGCCGATACACAGCCGCACATGCAGAGCACGCAGGAGATCGGCACCGCCTGGAGCCGGATGGTCGCCAAGCGCCGCTTCTACACCATCCTCGGCCTGGTTATCCTCATTGCGGCTTTCATCAGTTCGGTCCGCTTCGCCGACGAGAGCAATGCCGGCCATTTCTTCGACCGCCTGCCGCATCTCTTCGACTTCCTGAGCTGGCTCATCCCCAAGGATTGGGACGATGTCTGGCGCGCGCTGTTCGACATAGCGAGCGTCAACGACAAGGGCGGCGAGGAATTCAATTTCGACAAAGGCCGCGTCTATGTCTGGGGCGCCTTCTACATTCCCGAATATTTCGAGCTGATGATCGTCACCATCAACGTGGCGCTGATCTCGACGATCATCGCCTTCGTCATTGCCGTTCCCTTGAGCTTCTTTGCCGCGCGCAACCTGACGAATTCTTGGCCGTTGCGCATCTTCACCAAGCGGCTGATGGAGTTTCTGCGCGCCTTCCCTGAAATCGTCATTGCCGGGCTGTTTTCGGCGATCCTGTCGATTGGGCCGGTCGCCGCCATCATCGCCATTACCCTGCACACGATCGGCGCGCTCGGCAAACTCTTCTACGAAGTGGCCGAAAATATCGACATGAAGCCTCACGAGGGCATGAAGGCCGTCGGCGCCAACTGGTGGGAACGCGTGCGCTTTGCCGCCCTGCCGCAAGTGCTGCCGAATTTCACCTCCTATGCGCTGCTGCGCCTCGAGGTCAATGTGCGTGCCTCGACCATCATCGGCGCCGTCGGCGGCGGCGGCATCGGCGAGGAGCTGAAGCTTTCGATCTCGCGCGGCTTCGGCGCCAAGACCATGGCTCTCGTTCTGCTGCTGTTCGTGACGATCGTCGCCGTCGACCAGTTCTCCGCATGGCTGCGCCGCCGTCTTGTCGGTGAACACGCCTTCCTCCTGCAACATTGAGGCCGCCATGACGGTGATCGACGCAAACCGCATGCACGAGATAGAAACCCGCTACCCCGAATATTTCCACCGGTCGTTCCGCCAGCGTTTCGGCGGGCTGATGATCCTCATCGCAACGCTGCTCTACAGCCTCTATGCCGTCTGGTTCTTCGACCTGCCCAAGCTCTTCGCCGAGGCCCATTGGGAGCGCGTCGGCATCTATCTCAGCCAATGGGTGAGCTACGACGTTCAGCCGGAATTCCGCATTGGGGATGACGGCTCGATCGACATCCGTTATCCGCGTTTCTCGCCGCTCGGCGACAATCCGCATCCGGACTGGCTGGTCAACAACCTCGACGGCAGCATCACCGTTTCGATCAGCGGCACCAGCCGCACCGTCACCGTCTCGAAGAGCGAGACGATCGTCACCGCGCATGGCGTCAGCGTCCCGGTCGACGTTTCGAGCGGTGCGCCGAAGGTGATCGGGCCGGTGCCCGGCTGGATAACGGTCTATGACGACAACGTGCTGGCTGATCTCGGCTTTGCCGGCAATGTCAGCATCTCCGTCGATCGGGTGAAGATCCGCAAACGTTTCATCGGCTGGGCAAATTTCATCTTCGACACGCAATCATCCTTCTTCGACAAGCCGGTCGGCGAGGTCGTCAGCCTCATCGTCTCCGGCCCCCGCATCAAGCCCGACCAATCCAATCTGTCGCTCGCCTTCGACGACATCTGGAACAACAGCGAATGGCAGCACGGTGACGTCTGGACTAAGCTTTTCCAGACGATCGTCATGGCTTTCCTCGGCACGCTGCTCGGCGCGCTTACCGCCTTTCCGCTGGCCTTCCTGGCAGCCCGCAACATTACGCCGAACCGCCTGCTGAACCAGGTCCTGAAGCGCTTCTTCGATTTCCTGCGCTCGGTCGACATGCTGATCTGGGCGCTGTTCCTGACGCGCGCCTTCGGGCCCGGCCCGCTTGCCGGCAGCGGCGCGATCTTCCTCACTGAGACCGGCACGCTCGGCAAGCTCTATTCCGAAGGCCTCGAGAATATCGACAACAAGCCGCGGGAAGGCATCAAATCAACAGGCGCCCAGACCGTGCTCGTTCATCGTTACGGCATTATGCCGCAGATCGTTCCCGTCTTCGTCAGCCAGACGCTCTACCAATGGGAATCGAACGTGCGCGGCGCGACCATCATCGGCGCCGTCGGCGCCGGCGGAATCGGCCTCAAGCTGTGGGAGGCCATGCGCACCAACGCCAATTGGGAAAACGTCGCCTACATGGTCATTCTGATCCTGATCGTCGTCTTCATTTTCGACACCGCCTCGAATGCGTTGCGCCACCGGCTGATGGGCACGAAAACCCACTGATCCATCGATCAAAGGCGGTGGCGGCGCGACGCCATCATCATTCTGTCACGGAAATCTTTTAGCCGGGAGCCTGCTTGCGGTTCGCCGTCAAATCACTGCACAGTGCCCTCCCCGTTTGGACGATCTCCAGGATAAAAGCCTTGCGCTACGCTCTCTATTTCTCGCCGCCGAAGGATGATCCCCTGACCGGCGCGGCCTCGCTCTGGCTCGGTCGCAACGCTTTCACCGGCGAGACCTATCCGGCACCGGAATATGAGCAACTGAGTGCGGCAGAGCAATTCGAGCTGACCGCCGACCCGCGCCGCTACGGCTTTCACGCTACGATCAAGGCGCCCTTTTGGCTCGCCTCTTCGGTCACCGAGAAGGATCTCATGACCGTCGCCGAGGATTTTGCTAAGCGCACGCAAGCCTTCGAGATTCCTGAACTCGTCCTCGGCCAGCTCGGCCGTTTTTTTGCTCTCGTTCCCGGTTCTGTTCATCAACCTCTTCAGGATTTCGCCGCGAAGGTGGTAAGGTCGTTCGAACCGTTTCGCGCAGCGCTTTCCGAGGCCGATATGGCGCGGCGCAATCCGGAGAAGCTCAGCGACAGCCAGCGTGCCCATCTGCAGCGCTGGGGTTATCCTTACGTCATGGAGGATTTCGGCTTTCACATGACGCTGACCGGCCAGGTGCCCGAGACACGCGCCGAGGTGATGAAAGCGATTCTGACCGAGCGTTTTGCCGGTTTCACCGGCCGGCCGCTTTCGATTTCCGGCCTTGCCGTCTTCATCGAGGAGGCGCGCGGTGCCCCGTTCAAAATTCATTCCTGGCTGCCGCTTGCCGGCGCCAAAAGCTGAAAGACCTGACGCCATGAGCAAAGAGACCGTGTTTTCCAACGCCCGCATCGTTCTCGAGGACGACATCCTCTCGGGCTCGATCCTCATCCGCGACGGGGAGATCGCCGACATCTCCCGGGGTAACTCGGTAGCCGGCGAAGATTTCGAAGGCGACTACGTCATTCCCGGCCTCGTTGAGCTGCACACCGATCATCTCGAAGGCCATTATCAGCCGCGCCCCGGCATTCGCTGGAACAAGACCGCCGCTATCCAGGCGCATGACGCCCAGATCGTCACCTCAGGCATTACCACGGTGTTCGACTGCCTGCGCATGGGTGCGGACGAGGACGGCGGCTTCGAACATGGCGAGATGCGCGAGATGGCCGATGCCATCCAGTCAGCGGAGAAGGAAGGCAGGCTGCGTGCCGAGCACCTGCTTCATTTGCGCTGCGAGGTCTCGGCCGACAATGTGCTCGAACATTTCGCCGATTTCGAAAACGACCGCCACGTGCGGCTCGTCTCGCTGATGGATCACGCGCCCGGCCAGCGTCAGTTCCAGACGATGGATCAATATATTTTCTACTACCAGAAGAAGCGGGGCCTGAGCGACGAGGCCTTCGCCCATTTCGTCGCCAAGCGCCAGGCAGAATCGGCGCGCAATTCGACGCCGCACCGCAACGCCATCGCCAAGGTCTGCGCCGAGCGCGGCATTACCGTGGCAAGCCATGACGATGCGACGCTCTCGCATGTCGACGAGGCGATCGACAACGGCGTGCGCCTGGCCGAATTCCCGACCAGCTTCGATGCCGCCCGGGCGTCGCACGGACATGGCATGAGCGTACTGATGGGAGCGCCGAACATCGTGCGCGGCAAATCCCATTCCGGCAACATCGCCGCCCGCGACCTTGCCGAGATGGGCGTGCTCGACGTGCTTTCCTCCGACTACGTGCCGCTCAGCCTGCTGCATGCGCCGTTCATCCTCGCCGATGAGGTGGAGAGCATCAGCCTGCCGAAGGCGATCGCCATGGTGACGTCGACGCCCGCCCGCACCGTCAGCCTCGATGATCGCGGACGGATCGCGACGGGGCTGCGCGCCGATCTCGTCCGCGTCCATCGTTCGCACGGCGTGCCGGTGACACGCTCGGTCTGGCGCCAAGGACGCCGTGTCGCATGATGTCGCACGAACCCCACGCAGGTGCCGGAGCCGAGCGCGGCATCATGGTCGTCGTCGTCGGACCGAGCGGCGCCGGCAAGGACACGCTGATGAACCTCGCGGCCCGGCGCTTCAAGGGCCGCGACGATGTGCATTTCGTCCGCCGCGTCATCACCCGTCACCGTGACGCCGGCGGAGAAGATCATCTTTCCGTCTCCCTCCAAGGGTTTGCCGCCATGGAACAGTCAGGCTCCTTCGCCGTCTGGTGGGAAGCGCACGGGCTGAAATACGGCATTCCGGCCGAGGTTTCGGTAGCGTTGTCGAAAGGCCACGTCGTCGTCGCCAACGGCTCGCGCTCGGCGCTTCATCGCTTCCAGGCCGCCTTCCCGCGGCTGAAAGTCATCAACGTCACCGCCCGCCCCGAAGTGCTCGCCGGCCGGCTGGAGGCGCGCGGCCGCGAGACGCATGAGGATATCATGGCCCGGCTTGCCCGCGGACCGCTGACGGTGCGCGGCGAATACGACGTGACGGAGCTCGACAATAGCGGCTCGCTCGAAGAGGCCGAGCAGAAGATGATCGAGATCCTGGACGGGTTGCTGACCAAGACGCACTGAACAGATCGAGAGGAAGGGCATGCGCGCTATCAAGGTGCTCGACTACGATCCTTCCTGGCCGCGGCTCTTTGCCAAGATCAGCACCGAGGTCTCCGCCTTGCTCGGTGATCGCCTGCTTTCCATCGACCATATCGGCAGCACATCGGTGCCTGGCCTGGCGGCCAAGCCGAAGATCGACCTTGATGCGGTGATGATATCCGACGCCTTCCTGCCGGCGGCGATCGACATGGTGCGCGCGGCCGATTTCATCTTCCACGGTGATACTGGAGAGCAACGATGGGCTTTCACCCGCGATCATCAAGCTTATGGCTTGAAGCTCTATCTTTGCGGACCCGATAATCGCGCGCATCGGGACCGCATTCTGTTTCGCGATTATCTCCGGGATCACCCCGAGAGAGCCAAGGCTTATGCCGAGCTGAAACGCCGGCTGGCTGCGGAGGCAGGCGGCGATTGGGATTTTTACACCGGCGGAAAGACCGAGTTTGTCAGCGAGACGGTTCGGCTGGGCTGCCTTGAGGACATGAAATGGAGTGCCCCTGCACTCCATGCCACTATCGATTAATCGCTGTCGCCCCGTCCCGAGACGATCTCGCGCTTGCCGACGTGATTGGCCGGACCGACCAGACCTTCTTTTTCCATGCGTTCCACCAATGAAGCAGCGCGGTTATAGCCGATGCCAAGGCGGCGCTGGATGTAGGAGGTCGAGCATTTCTTGTCGCGCATGACGACCTTGACCGCCTGCTCGTAGAGTTCGTTGCCATCCTCCGAGGCCATGGCGCTCTTGTCGAAGACGGCGCCGGCTTCTTCCTCCTCCGTCTCGTCCTCCTCGTCGGCGGTGACGGTATCGAGATATTCGGGGCGACCCTGGGTCTTTAGATGGGCAACGACCTTTTCGACCTCGACATCCGAGACGAAGGGGCCGTGAACGCGGGAAATCCGCCCGCCGCCCTGCATGTGCAGCATGTCTCCCTGACCGAGCAGCTGTTCAGCACCCTGTTCACCGAGAATGGTGCGGCTGTCGATCTTCGAGGTCACCTGGAAGGAAATGCGGGTCGGGAAGTTCGCCTTGATCGTGCCGGTGATGACGTCGACCGACGGACGCTGTGTCGCCATGATCAGATGGATGCCGGCAGCGCGCGCCATCTGGGCGAGGCGTTGGATCGCGCCTTCGATGTCCTTGCCGGCGACCATCATCAGGTCGGCCATCTCATCGACGATGACGACGATATAGGGCATCGGCGTCAGGTCCAGCGCCTGGCTTTCCTCGATCGGAGTGCCGGTGCCCTTGTCGAAGCCGACCTGGACCATGACATGGATGGTCTCGCCCTTTTCACGGGCCTGGGCGACGCGGTCGTTGTAACCGTCGATGTTGCGGACACCGAGGCGCGACATCTTGCGATAGCGCTCTTCCATTTCGCGCACGGCCCATTTCAGCGCCATGACCGCCTTCTTCGGATCGGTGACGACGGGCGTCAGCAGATGCGGGATGCCGTCATAGACGGAGAGTTCGAGCATCTTCGGGTCGACCATGATCAGGCGGCACTGTTCCGGCGTCATGCGGTAGAGCAGAGACAGGATCATCGTATTGATGGCGACCGACTTGCCGGAACCGGTGGTGCCGGCGACGAGCAGATGTGGCATCTTCGCGAGCTCGGCGATGACAGGCTCGCCGCCGATGGTCTTGCCGAGGCCGAGCGCCAGCTTGTAGCCGCTCTTCTCGAAATCCTGGCTTTCGATCATCTCGCGGAAATAGACGGTCTCACGTGTCACATTCGGCAATTCGATGCCAATGACGTTACGGCCGGGGACGACGGCGACACGGGCCGAGAGCGCCGACATCGAGCGGGCGATATCGTCGGCAAGACCGATGACGCGCGACGATTTCACGCCCGGCGCCGGCTCGAATTCATAGAGGGTGACGACAGGACCGGGACGGACATGGATGATCTCGCCCTTGATGCCGAAATCCTCCAGCACGCTTTCCAGAAGCCCGGCATTCTGCTCCAGCGTCTCCTGCGACATGATCTCGCCGAGACGTTCCGGCGGTTCCTGCAGAAGGGCGCGGGGCGGGAATTCATAGCCGGATGCGTCGATCCTTTCGGGCCTCGCAGCCAGGCGCGGCGACGGCAGAACCGCGGCGACGGGCGGCGTGCGCTGCGGCGCCGGCGCGGCCTGAGGTGCTGACGCAATTTGAGGGGCTGGCGCGACCCGAGGGGTTGGCGCCGCCTGAGGTGCCAGCACGACCGGTGCCTCGACAGCGATACGTCTCGGCCTTTCCAAGGGTGGGGCGGCCGGAGGGCGCACAGCCACCTTTGCGGAGACCGCGGCGGGCTGCGGGACCGGGCGCGAGACGACGGGAGCAGGGGCCGGCCGGCCGGGGCGCCATTCCATGATCCGGAACAGCGACGTGATCGACTCGGGCGAGGTCTCGGTCTTCGGGAACGAGATCAAGGAAGCCGCGCGCACCGGCGCCTCTTCGAAGGCCATGACTTCCCAGAAGGCGAAATCGGAAATGGAGGAAAGCTCGGCGCTGGCGCGGAAGGCGGGCGCGCCGGGCTCGTCAGGCAAAGGTGACTGCTGCAGTTCGACCCTATGCGGTGCTGCGGAAATGTCGTCCGGCTCTGGCAGATAAATATCGAATGGCACGTCGACGGCAACCGGCTCTATCCGTATCGCCTGCTGTCCAATCTGCGAATCATCGCGAACGGGCTCATTCGGCGCGCGTCGTCTGCTGATCAGCGTTTCCGGCGTGCGGGTGAAACGGACATTCGGCGCGAGGGAAAAGTTGCTCTGCCAGATGGGTGCCGCCGGCTTCTCCCCTGGGTTTTCCGCCGGAAGGTCCGTTTCAATCTCGCTGGAAAAATCTCCGGCATCCGTCAAATTGGTTCTGGGAAAACGCATGCGTCCGCTACTCACTCATGCTTTGCAAATTACGACCCTACCGGGATAGAAAAGGAAGGTTAATAAGTTCCTTCCTGCCGTATCGTTCCGACACGAACCCTTGGGATAAATCGCTGCACTTTCAATGAGTTCTGGCAGTGAGAAAAATCTTTGCCGATTTTGGGGAGGCGCTCTGAAGTGCGTTGCAATCTTTCAGATCGCTGCTGGGGCTTTCGGCTTTATTTCCACGCATGTCGTTGTCGCAAAACCGCCGCACTGTTTTGTGCGACATGCTTTTAATGCGCCTCGTCCCAATTGGTGGCGGCGCGGGCATCGACCCTCAGTGGCACACGCATTTCGAGCGCCGGCATGGTGGCGTTTTCCATGACCGAGACGATGACCGGCATCGCCTTTTCGACATCCCCGTCCTCGACCTCGAAGATGAGTTCGTCATGCACCTGCAGCAGCATTCTGACGCGATCGGCGAGGCCGACTTCAACAAGCGCCGGCTCTATCTTGATCATCGCCCGGCGGATGACGTCGGCAGCCGAACCCTGGATCGGCGCATTGATCGCCGCACGTTCGTTGAAGGCGCGCACGGATGGATTGGACGAGCGGATTTCGGGATAGTTGATGCGGCGGCCGAAGATCGTTTCGACATAACCCTTGTCGCGCGCCATGGCCTTTCGGCTTTCCATATAGTCGCGGATGCCGGGGAAACGCTCGAAATACTTCTTGATATAGTCGCCGGCTTCCGAACGCTCGATCGAAAGCTGATTGGCAAGCCCGAAGGCCGAGATGCCGTAGATGATGCCGAAATTGATCGCCTTGGCGCGGCGGCGCACCTCGCCCGGCATGCCTTCCACCGGCACGCCGAACATTTCCGAGGCCGTCATGGCGTGGATGTCGACGCCATCTTCGAAGGCCTTGGTGAGCTGCGGGATCTCGGCCACATGGGCAAGCACGCGCAGTTCGATCTGGCTGTAGTCGGCAGAGATCAGCTTGTGGCCAGGCGTCGAGATGAAGGCGGTGCGGATCTTGCGGCCTTCTGCGGTGCGCACCGGAATATTCTGCAGGTTCGGCTCCGACGAGGACAGGCGCCCCGTGGTCGTCGATGCCAGCGAGTAGGAGGTGTGGACCCGCTTTGTCTCAGGGTGAACGTAACCCGGAAGCGCATCGGTATATGTGGATTTCAGCTTGGTGACCTGGCGCCAGTCGACGATCTTGCGTGGCAATTCGAAACCGGCGGCGGCCAGATCCTCGAGCACCTGGGCGGAGGTGGACCATTGGCCTGTCTTCGTCTTGTTGCCGCCGGCAAGGCCCATCTTGCCGAACAGGATATCGCCCAGCTGCTTCGGCGAGCCGATATTAAACCGCTCGCCCGCCAACTGGTAGATCTCGTCTTCCAGGCGCGCCGCACCCTGAGCCAGTTCGCCGGAGAGGCGCGACAGGATCTGTCGGTCGACGGTGATGCCGCGCGCTTCCATGCGCGCCAGCACCGGCAATAGCGGCCGCTCCAGCCGTTCATAGACGCTGGTCAATCCCGCCGCCGTCAGCCGCGGCTTCAGCACCAGCCAGAGGCGCAGCGTCACGTCGGCATCTTCGGCGGCATAGTGGGTGGCGCGGTCGATGTCGACGAGATCGAAGGTGACATTCGCCCTGCCGCTGCCCGCCACGTCCTTATAGGAGATCGGCGTATGGCCGAGAAATTTTTCCGAAAGCGGGTCCATCCCGTGCGCGCCGGTGCCGGCGTCGAGCACATAGGAGATCAGCATCGTATCGTCGAAGCTTCTGATCTCGATGCCGTAGCGCTTCATCAGCAAGTAGTCGTATTTCAGGTTCTGGGCGACTTTGAGAACCGATTCGTCTTCCAGCAATGCCTTCAGCCGCGCCAAACCATCGCGCATGGGGATCTGATTTTCGGCAAGGCCGCCGCCGAGCAGGTCGCCGACGCCGTTCTTGTGGACGAGCGGCACATAGGCGGCACGGATCTTCGTGCCGGTGGGATCGGCCGTGTTGTCGGCGATCGCCATCGAGAAGCCGACAAGCTCGGCCTGCATCGCATCCAGCGACGTGGTCTCGGTATCGAAAGCAACGAGGCCGGTCGCGCGCGCATCGGCGATCCAGCGGTCGAGCGTCGCCAGGTCGCGGATCGTCACATAGGCCGAATGATCGAAGGGCAGCGTCGCGAAGGCCTCGGCCCGCGCCTTGGCAAGATCGGCGGGCGAAAAGGCGCCTTCGACGGCGGCTTTCGCTTTCACCCGCGGCGGCACCGGCACGGATTCGCCCGAGACGTCGGGGATGCCGCCAGCAACGGGCTCGGGCTCTGCCGCATCGAGATCGGGGCCGCGGGCCGTCTCACCCCATTCGATGCGAACGATCGCCGGTTCGATGGCGCTCGCATCGCAATCGCAGGCTTCGGCGACACGGCGCGTCAGCGTTGTGAATTCCATCGTCTTGAGGAAGCCGATCAGCTTCGGGCCGTTCTGCGGTTCCAGCACCAGCGCGTCGAGGTCGAGATCGAGCGGCACATCGGTGCGCAGCCGCACGAGATCGCGCGAGAGCCTGGCCATGTCGAGATTGGCGAGGATCGTCTCACGGCGCTTGACCTGCTTGATCTCGGTGGCGCGTTCGAGCAGGGTGTCGAGATCGCCGTATTCCTCGAGGAGCTGGGCGGCAGTTTTCGGGCCAATGCCGGGAATGCCGGGAACATTATCGACCGAATCGCCGGTCATCGCCTGCAGGTCGATCATCTTTTCCGGCGGCACGCCCCATTTCTCGATGACATCGGGAATGCCGATCTGCTTGTCCTTCATGCTGTCATACATATGGACATTGGGGCTGACGAGCTGCATCAGATCCTTGTCGGAGGAGACGATGGTGACATCGCCGCCGGTCGCTTCGGCCTGGCGGGCATAGGTGGCGATGATGTCGTCGGCCTCGAAGCCTTCGGTCTCGATGCAGGGCAGATTGAAGGCGCGGGTCGCCTCTCTTATAAGGCCGAATTGCGGGATGAGCTCTTCCGGCGGCGCGGAGCGGTTCGCCTTGTAGGCGTTGTAGAGATCCTTGCGAAACGTCTTGGCGGAATAATCGAAGATGACGGCAAGATGGGTCGGCGTCACGCCGACATCGGTATTGCGTGCATCCTTCAGCAGCTTCCACAGCATGTTGCAGAAACCGGACACGGCGCCGATCGGCAGGCCATCGGTCTTGCGCGTCAGCGGCGGCAGTGCATGAAACGCCCGGAAGATGAATCCGGAACCATCGACTAGGAAGAGGTGATCGCCTTTTTTCATGCGTGCATGGATAGCGCGGGCATCGGACGAGGTCCATATAGAGTTCGGCATAAAGTTCGGCGCGCGAAAAGGATTATGGCGTTCGGAGCCCAACAGCGCCGCGCGTCGTTTCGGACGCGCAAAGGACGCTGAGCACTTGGCGTTGCTGCGTAATTTTATCCTTCCATCGTTTCCGATCTCAGGAATTGTGCGGCAGAGATTCCGGCTCACCAAACTGTTACCGATTTGTAACGATGGCCCTCCCTTGAAAAACCACATTCTAAGGCACAAATCCATGTCACCGGCGCTTGATTGCGCCGCGGGTCTGATTACCGGCTTGTCCCCCGCCGCGTCAGACTTGGACAAAGGCCTTATCCCCCCTCTCCGGGCCTTTGTCCCCACTTTAAAATCGCCATGGCCAACCTCCAGGCCATGGCGACTTTCGTTTTTCGAGATACTCGAAATTCTGATCGCAGCTTGCATGTTATGGAGTATCGTATGCGATTTGCTGCATTGTCTCCGGCATGGTTTTGAGCCTAACTTGCAGCCATGGGATTTAACCGCATGGATTCGGGAGCCTACCTTGCCAGCCAGCTGGCGAAGGGTTTTGCCCGCTCGCTGCACCAGCGCGCGGTCGGGCTCGGTTTTTCTCCAGGGCAGTTCCCCATTCTGCTGGAACTCTGGGCCGAGGACGGGCTGACCCAGAAACAGCTTCTCGAGCGGGTCGATATCGAGCAGGCGACCATGGCCAATACGCTTTCGCGCATGGTCCGCGACGGGCTGATCGAACGCCGGCCGCATCCATCCGACAAGCGGGCGCAACTGCTCTTCCTGACGCCGCGCGCCCGCGCCATGGAGGCTGAGGCGATCGAAACCGCGCGTGAGGCCGACCTTGCGCTGTTTAAAGGTTTCCGGGTTTTCGAGCGCGAGCTGACACTCGAATATATCCGCCGGCTTCTGGAAAACGCCAAGGCGCTCTGACCGAAAAGAGCCACCGCGCGAACAGCTAATCTGCGCTGTGCCGGCGCGCTGCGCCCCCCGCCGATTTTTGTTTTTTCCGCCTCGCGTGCCTTTCCGGTTTGGTCTATCGTCCGGCCGAATCTCGAAAAGGAGTCGAAAATGACCGATGTACGTCAGGTGCTTGCGCGCGCGGACCAGAACCTTCCATCGAGCCTCGACACGCTGTTCGAGCTTCTGCGCATCAAGTCAATTTCCACCGATCCCGCCTATAAAGCCGAATGCCGGAAGGCCGCCGAATGGCTCGTCGCCTATCTCGGGACGCTCGGCTTTACTGGCTCGGTCCGCGATACGCCCGGCCATCCGATGGTGGTCGCCCACCATGCCGGCGCTTCGGCCGATGCGCCGCATGTTCTCTTCTACGGCCATTACGACGTTCAGCCGGTCGACCCGATCGAGCTCTGGGAAAACGACCCCTTCGAGCCGTCGATCAAGGATGTCGGCGAAGGCCGCAAGATCTTGACCGGCCGCGGCACCTCTGACGACAAGGGTCAGCTGATGACCTTCGTCGAGGCCTGCCGCGCCTATAAGGAGATCAATGGCGCGCTTCCCTGCCGCGTCACCATTCTCTTCGAGGGCGAGGAGGAATCCGGCTCGCCATCCCTGAAGCCCTTCCTCGAAGCCAATGCTGCCGAGCTCAAGGCCGATTATGCGCTGGTCTGCGATACCGGCATGTGGGACGGCGACACGCCAGCGATCGCTGCAGCGCTGCGCGGCCTCGTCGGCGAGGAAGTGATCGTGACGGCCGCCGACCGCGACCTGCATTCCGGTCTCTTCGGCGGCGCGGCCGCCAATCCGATCCATATTCTCGTCGAGGCTCTCGCCGGTCTGCATGACGAGACGGGCCGCGTCACGCTTGACGGCTTCTATGAAGGCGTCGAGGAAACGCCTGACAACATCAAGGCGTCATGGGAGACGCTTGGCAAGACCGCGGACAGCTTCCTCGGCGAAGTCGGCCTTTCTATCCCATCCGGCGAAAAAGGCCGGTCGGTGCTGGAACTCACCTGGGCGCGGCCGACCGCCGAAATCAACGGCATCTGGGGCGGCTATACCGGCGAAGGCTTCAAGACGGTGATCGCCGCCAAGGCTTCGGCCAAGGTTTCTTTCCGGCTTGTCGGCACGCAGGATCCGACCGCCATCCGCGAGGCTTTCCGCAGCTATATCGGCTCGAAAATTCCCGCCGATTGCTCGGTCGAATTCCATCCGCATGGCGGCTCGCCGGCGATCCACCTCTCCTATGATTCGCCTGTTCTCACCAAGGCGAAGAACGCGCTTTCCGACGAGTGGCCGAAACCGGCCATCGTCATCGGCATGGGCGGGTCGATCCCGATCGTCGGGGATTTCCAGAAGATGCTCGGCATGGAATCGCTGCTCGTCGGCTTCGGCCTCAGCGATGACCGCATCCACTCGCCGAACGAGAAATACGAGCTCGTCTCCTACCACAAGGGTATCCGCTCCTGGGTGCGGATTCTTCAGGCGCTCGCCGCCTGAACGGCGTGCCAAGCAGAATCGCAAATAACAAAAAGGCCGGTTCGACCCGGCCTTTCGTCATCCGCTCATCTCAGTGCCAGTTCATCCGTGGTCAAGGAGCAAGCGGGTATTGCAACGAGACTGCCGCCGAAAGGTTAACCAACCGTTAACAGCACCACCTTGCCGGAAGCACCGCTTGCGGCTCCAAGGGCGCTGACAGATATTTCGCCGTTCAAGCTGCGTTCATCGCCGGCAATATATAAGCCATTGAAAGATAAGACGAATAGCAACACCCTAACACCCGGGGGCGATCGCTCTATCTTTTGTTTCAATGGCATATGCCAAGGAAACGCAGCCAAGCGCTGCCTGAAAAACGTGCCAACAAGGACTGAGAAGCGTGAAAAATCTCTTTGTTAAAATCGCAGCGGTCGGCCTGCTTATGCTGGCGCCTGCCATCGCGCAGGCTGCCGAGGGCTACTCGACGGCGAACGTCAACATGCGTGCCGGTCCGAGCACCCGTTATCCTGCCGTCGCCGTCATACCCGCCGGTTCTTCCGTCGAGATCCGCGGATGCCTTTCCGACGTCAACTGGTGCGACGTGGAATTCTACGGCGGCCGCGGCTGGGTTTCCGGCCAGTACGTGCAGGCCCTCTACCAGCAGCGCCGCGTCTATGTCGGCCCGCAATATTACCGTCCGCTCGGCATTCCGATGATTCGCTTCAGCGTCGACAATTATTGGGACCGTTATTACCGCAACCGCGATTTCTATCGCGACCGTGACCGCTGGAGCCGCGGCCCGGATTATTACTACCGCGACCGCGACAATCGGGATCGCGACCGCGATCGGGATAACCGGGATCGCGACCGTAACTGGCGCGAGCGGGATGGCGACCGATATGGGCGCGACCGCGATCGTGACTGGCGCGACGACAATCAAAGGGGCGATCGGCAAGGGGACGATCGGCAAAGAGATGAACGGCAGAGGGACGACCGGAGAGGCGATGACCGCAGGCCGGACCGCAGGGACTTTGATTGCCGCCCCGGCGATCCCTCCTGCGACGAGTGAAACAGAGAGGGGACGGCAGCGCCGTCCTCCTTTGAGGTTTGCCAAGCCAAGGGCAAAACACCCAAGAAAAAGCCCGGCGCTCCCATGAGGGTGCACCGGGCCGGATGTCGATCGGCACGTGTTGAGGGGAGACGGCCGATCATTCGCGGGACTTGAGGGGTTGTCCCGCTTCTCAGTAAACAAACGTGAAGCCTATTGGTTCCGCCTCCTGCATAATTCCTTAAATCGGAATCGAGTTTAAGGACAAAATTATCCAGCAATTCAAAGTTTTACAGCGTCACTTGCGCCTCTCGAAAAGACACGCGCCGCGGTGAACTACGTCGTATCGAACGTAACTCACGCCACAGACTTCGGGCCTTTGTTTTCACGACGCACGCCACTTCGCCGGCGAGTGCAAGACAAGCGCCGCGCGGGAAGCATCGATCCTCGAATGCGGTCACCGAGAATTTGATGTGAAGCCATCGCGAGGCTCTTGTTTTGCGGGATTCTTTATTGCAGTTTTGTGAAGTTGCGGATTGATTTTAATCCGTTCGAGGCTGGACCCTGATGACGCAAGACTACCTGGCTTTCTTCGGGCTTTTCGCCCCTCGGGCGGCCGCCATAGATGTTACCGTTTGGCATAAACATAACCCACTTCTGCCTGTGCGCCTCACCGATGGGGCGAACCTCAACCCTTCCGGCCAGATTTGGCGCCGCTTTCATCTGGGCGAGTGGGAGTATAAGCAGGACCCGGAAACGCTCGACGATTACGAGGCCCGACAGTTCTGAAGCCAATGCTGTCGCCCGGCGCGGTCTGCCTTACTTTCCATTATTAATACCCCGTTAAATCGCCGCATTTACAGTTCAGTCGGATGATCACGGCGGCACTCAAAGTGCTTCAGCGTCCTTTGCGCGTCCGAAAAGACGCGCGGCGCTGGAGAAGAGCACCGTTATGCGAAGCTGGCTTCGCGATCGAACATGGGGTGTGACCGGTCCGCGATGGCAGGCAGAGGCAGATCAGGCGACAGAATAGAACCGTCCTTCAGCGGCCGCCCGGCGCGCGACGATGACGAATTCTCGCTTGATGCCGACGATCGCATTGCCGGAGGCCGATCCCAGCGCAGCAGCGGCTCGAAACCCCCACCGCAACGTGCTGCCCCCCGGCGGAAGCGCGAGCCGCGGGAGCGCGAAGGCGGCGGCTTTTTCGGATTCCTGCGCCGCGTGACCTACTGGTGCGTCGTGCTTTTCATCTGGGCCGGCATCGGCGTTGCCGGGCTTGTGGTCTACTATGGCTCGCGCATGCCGAGCGCCAGCACATGGGCGATCCCGGAGCGGCCGCCGAACGTGAAAATCACCGCCGTCGACGGCAGTGTCATCGCCAATCGCGGCGCCACCGGCGGCGAGGCGCTGTCGCTCGAAAACATGTCGCCCTATATTCCGGAAGCCGTCATCGCCATCGAAGATCGGCGTTTCTATTCGCATTTCGGCGTCGATCCGCTCGGCCTCGGCCGGGCTGTCGTGACCAATCTGACGGCTGGTCACATGGTGCAGGGTGGCTCGACGCTGACGCAGCAGCTTGCCAAGAACCTCTTCCTCTCCCCTGAGAGAACGCTTGAACGCAAAGTGCAGGAGGTGCTGCTCTCGCTCTGGCTGGAGCAGAAATACACCAAGGACCAGATCCTTGCCATGTATCTCAATCGGGTGTTCTTCGGATCGAACGCCTATGGCGTCGAGGCGGCCTCACGCCGCTACTTCAACAAATCGGCGCGTGACGTGAACCTCGGCGAGGCGGCGGTGCTGGCCGGCCTGCTGAAAGCGCCGTCGCGGCTTTCGCCGGCCCGCGATGCGGATGCGGCGAATGCCCGCGCCCAACTCGTGCTCGCGGCGATGCGCGAGCAGGGTTTCATCACCGATTCCGAAGTCAAGACGGCGATGTCGCAGACCCCGGCTTCGGCCAAGAGCTACTGGTCGGGCGCCGGGCACTATGTCGCCGACATGGTGATGGACGAGCTGCCGGGTCTGATCGGCGACGTCAAGGAAGACGTCATCGTCGATACGACGATCGACAAGTCGCTGGAAAAGAAGGCCGAGCAATCGCTGGTCGACGTGCTCGATAAGGAGGGCGGGAAGCTCGACGCCTCGCAGGCGGCCCTGGTCTCGATCGACGGCACCGGCGCGATCCGGGCGCTGGTCGGCGGCAGGGACTATGCGACAAGCCAGTTCAACCGTGCCGTCAAGGCCAAACGCCAGCCGGGTTCGTCGTTCAAGCCCTTCGTCTATGCTGCCGCACTCGAGAAGGGGCTGACGCCCTTTTCGGTGTTCAACGACGCGCCGATCCGGATCGGCGACTGGACGCCCGAAAATTACGAGAAGAAATACAATGGCGAAGTGACGCTGGCGACCGCGCTTGCCAAATCGCTGAACACGGTGGCCGCCCAGCTGGTGATGTATGACGGGCCGGACCAGGTGATCAAGCTTGCCCACCGGCTCGGCATTGAAAGCGAGCTGCAGCCGAATGCCTCGATCGCGCTCGGCACCTCGGAAGTGTCGCTGATGGAACTCACCGCCTCCTATGCCGCCTTCATGAATGGCGGCTACAAGGCGACGCCGCACGTCATCCGCCGGGTGACGACTGCCGAGGGCAAGGTTCTCTACGAAAATACCTATGACAGCCCGCCGCGCGTGCTGTCCGAGCAGATCGCCGCCGAGATGGATACGATGATGATGGGCGTCATCGAGAGCGGCACCGGCAAGAGCGCCAAGATCCCCGGCTGGCAGGCGGCGGGAAAAACCGGCACTACACAGAATTCGCGCGACGCGCTCTTCGTCGGTTTCACCAGCAACCTCACCACCGGGGTCTGGTTCGGCAATGATGACGGCAAGCCGATGAAGAAGGTGACCGGTGGCGGCTTGCCCGCCAAGGCCTGGAAGGAATTCATGATCGCCGCCCACAAGGGTCTTTCGCCGGCGCCGCTCTTCGGCAACGGCCAGTTGATCGCCGATCCGAACAACGGTCAGCCGATGGCCGAGGCACCGGGCAACGGGCAGCTGGGCAGCGGGCAACCGATGACGGCGGAGGCGCCGCCATCGACGATCGGTGGTATCATTTCCGGCGTCTTCGGCGGCAACGACAATGCAAACCGCTATCCGCAAGCGCCTGCCCGGCAGCAGGCGGCGACCTCCGGCAATGGCCCGGTTCCGCCCGCAGACATTGCCGAAGGTGGCGGTTCTGGCTATGAGGGCATGGTGCCGCCCGGCGATGTCGGGGGCGCGCAGACCACCTCTTCCGTCCAGCCGCGGCGCACGACGCTGCTCGATCTGATCATGGGCCAGTGAGATCTTTGCTGCATACCCCGCACAAGCCCGATGATCTTAAGCGTGTCGCGATCTGTCAGATTCGCTCCACGCGCTTCAGGTCTTTGTTTTACGCCTGCGGTTGTCGCAAAACCGCTCTGCAGTTTTGCGCGACATGCCGCAAAAATCGGCCGCTTTCCGGGCAAGGGGTGACCTCCGTCCCGGCGACTGTAAAAATTGAACGCAACACATTCGTTTTGCTGGATTCCGGGGCATTTCTCGCCTTGCAGTCCAGAAAACCGCTCCTTATATACGCCGCATCACCGCAATCACGATTGCGTAATCTCAAGTAGACCCATCCCGTAAGGGGCTGTCAGGGAAATGCCTTCTCGGGGTTCCGACAGCTTGCTTCAAGGAGAGAATGACATGGCAAAAGTAATTGGTATCGACCTTGGAACGACGAATTCCTGCGTCGCAGTCATGGACGGCAAGGACGCGAAGGTCATCGAGAATGCGGAAGGTGCGCGTACGACCCCTTCCATGGTGGCATTTTCCGATGATGGCGAACGCCTCGTCGGCCAGCCGGCCAAGCGCCAGGCAGTCACCAACCCGACGAACACGCTCTTTGCCGTCAAGCGCCTGATCGGCCGCCGCTACGAAGATCCGACCGTCGAGAAGGACAAGCACCTCGTTCCCTTCACCATCGTCAAGGGCGACAATGGCGACGCCTGGGTCGAAGCCAATGGCAAGGGCTATTCGCCCGCACAGATTTCCGCAATGATCCTTCAGAAGATGAAGGAAACCGCCGAATCCTATCTCGGCGAAAAGGTCGAGAAGGCCGTCATCACCGTTCCCGCCTATTTCAACGACGCGCAGCGCCAGGCAACCAAGGATGCCGGCCGCATCGCCGGGCTTGAAGTTCTGCGCATCATCAACGAGCCGACCGCGGCCGCGCTTGCCTATGGTCTCGACAAGAAAGAAGGCAAGACAATTGCCGTCTACGACCTTGGCGGCGGTACCTTCGATATTTCGATCCTCGAGATCGGCGACGGCGTCTTCGAAGTGAAGTCCACCAACGGCGATACCTTCCTCGGCGGTGAAGACTTCGACATGCGCCTCGTCGAATATCTCGTTACCGAGTTCAAGAGGGACAACGGCATCGACCTGAAGAACGACAAGCTTGCCCTGCAGCGCCTCAAGGAAGCTGCGGAAAAGGCAAAGATCGAGCTTTCGTCTTCGCAGCAGACCGAAATCAACCTGCCGTTCATCACGGCCGACGCCTCCGGCCCGAAGCATCTGACGCTGAAGCTGACCCGCGCCAAGCTCGAAAGCCTGGTCGACGATCTCGTCCAGCGCACGATCGCGCCGTGCAAGGCAGCGCTCAAGGATGCCGGTGTTACCGCTTCCGAAATCGACGAAGTGGTTCTCGTCGGCGGCATGAGCCGCATGCCGAAGGTGCAGGAAGTCGTCAAGCAGCTGTTCGGCAAGGAGCCGCACAAGGGCGTCAACCCGGATGAAGTCGTGGCGCTTGGCGCCGCCATCCAGGCCGGCGTTCTGCAGGGCGACGTCAAGGACGTCCTGCTCCTCGACGTAACGCCGCTGTCGCTCGGCATCGAAACCCTCGGTGGGGTCTTCACCCGCCTGATCGAACGCAACACGACGATCCCGACGAAGAAGAGCCAGACCTTCTCGACCGCCGAAGACAACCAGCAGGCCGTGACCATCCGCGTCTCGCAGGGCGAGCGTGAAATGGCTGCCGACAACAAGCTGCTCGGCCAGTTCGACCTCGTCGGTCTGCCGCCGTCGCCGCGCGGCATGCCGCAGATCGAAGTCACCTTCGACATTGACGCCAACGGCATCGTCCAGGTTTCGGCCAAGGACAAGGGCACCGGCAAGGAACAGCAGATCCGCATCCAGGCTTCCGGCGGTCTTTCCGACGCCGACATCGAGAAGATGGTAAAGGATGCCGAAGCCCATGCCAGCGAAGACAAGAAGCGCCGCGAGGCGGTCGAAGCCCGGAACCAGGCTGAAAGCCTGATCCATTCCTCGGAAAAGTCGCTGAAGGATTACGGTGACAAGGTTTCCGAGGCCGACCGCACCGCGATCTCGGATGCGATCGCCGCGCTGAAGACGGCGTCGGAAGCATCCGAGCCCGATGCCGACGACATCAAGGCCAAGACCCAGACGCTGATGGAAGTGTCGATGAAGCTCGGCCAGGCGATCTATGAAGCACAGCAGGCCGAAAGCGGCGCTGCGGGCGATGCCTCCGCGGAAGGCGGCGACAATGTCGTCGATGCCGACTACGAGGAAATCAAGGACGACGACCGCAAGAAGTCCGCGTAATCCGCGACGGCGTGGTTATGCTTCAACACCTGATCCGGCTGCTCACCATGGCAGCCGGAAAATCCATTTCCGGGGTTTAATCCTTAATGGCAAAAGCGGACTTTTACGAAACTCTGGGTGTAGCCAAGACGGCGGACGAGAAAGAGCTGAAAAGCGCCTTTCGCAAACTGGCGATGAAATTCCATCCGGACAAGAACCCGGATGACAAGGACGCCGAGCGGAAGTTCAAGGAAATCAACGAAGCCTACGAGATGCTCAAGGACCCGCAGAAGCGGGCGGCCTATGATCGTTATGGCCATGCGGCCTTCGAGCATGGCGGCATGGGCGGCGGTGGCGGCGGATTTGCCGGCGGCGGTTTCTCCGACATCTTCGAGGATATCTTCGGCGAAATGATGGGTGGTGGGCGTGCGCGCCAGCGCTCGTCGGGCGGCCGCGAACGCGGCGCCGATCTTCGCTACAACATGGAAATAACGCTGGAGGAAGCTTTCTCCGGCAAGACGGCGCAGATCCGCGTTCCAACGTCGATCACCTGCGACGTCTGTTCGGGTTCAGGCGCCAAGCCCGGCACGCAGCCGAAGAATTGCGGCACTTGCCAGGGAACGGGACGCGTGCGCGCGGCACAGGGCTTCTTCTCGATCGAGCGGACCTGCCCGACCTGCCACGGCCGCGGCCAGATCATTCCCGATCCCTGCCCGAAGTGCCACGGCCAGGGTCGGGTGACGGA
This sequence comes from Rhizobium sp. LARHSG275, assembly GCF_052871115.1. Classification (NCBI taxonomy): domain Bacteria; kingdom Pseudomonadati; phylum Pseudomonadota; class Alphaproteobacteria; order Hyphomicrobiales; family Rhizobiaceae; genus Rhizobium; species Rhizobium sp. LARHSG275. Next base: position 144,318 of record NZ_JBIXJN010000012.1, read on the forward strand.
AGAGCGTTCGCTCTCGGTCAATATTCCCGCCGGCATCGAGGACGGCACGCGCATCCGCCTGCAGGGCGAAGGCGAAGCCGGCGCCCGCGGCGGGCCGGCTGGTGACCTCTATATCTTCCTGTCCGTCAAACCGCATGAATTCTACCAGCGCGACGGAGCCGATCTCTATTGCGCCGTTCCGATCTCGATGACGACGGCCGCACTCGGCGGAACCTTCGACGTGGCAACGCTCGACGGCACCAAGTCGCGCGTGACCGTGCCCGAGGGCACGCAGGTCGGCAAACAGTTCCGCCTCAAGGGCAAGGGCATGCCCGTGCTGCGTTCGGTGCAGACGGGCGACCTCTACATCCAGATCCAGATCGAGACGCCGCAAAAGCTCACCAAGCGCCAACGCGAACTGCTTCAGGAATTCGAGCAGCTTTCGTCCAAGGAGAACAATCCGGAATCGACGGGCTTCTTTGCCCGGATGAAGGAATTCTTCGAAGGCTGAGCCGCAATCGACGCGCCCACTTCGAGAACCGGGGACGGAAACGTCTCCGGTTTTTTTGTCCCAAGAATCCTAAAGAACGGCGCGATCTTTCAGATTCGCTCGTTGCGCTTTAAGTCTTTGTTTTTATGGATGTCGCCATCACAAAACGGCTGCAGACTTTTGCGCGACATGTCTCAATTTGCGACATTCGCCGTCCACACCGGCCAATCTGTCCCGGTTCGAAACGGCGGCGGGCGGGAAGACGACTTGCGTTAACGCAGCCAGATGATGCCGCTTGCAAGTTTTCCAAATGAATTCAGACTCTGCGCTCAGTGCATAGCCCCAAGAATTGGAATCAATTTCGAGGCATGCACCAAATCAAAGTGATAGAGCGTCCTTAGCGCTAGCGGGAACAAACAAACCAAGGGTATCAGCCATGGCGCCAGCCTTTTCATCTCAGTCCGAAGACGTCGACGTTCTCGCCGGCGCCATCTACACATGGTGCGCCGAGCGCAACATCAAGCTTCGCAGCCAGCAGGGTCTTTCGATCGCCAGCATCGCGATCGACCTTTACCATGCCGGGCACCAGACACAGGACGATCTGCTGATGGCGCTGCACGAACGCGAGATTCACTGAAGCGCGCGGCATCGAACCTTATTCAGATGACCTGCCCCGGTCCTTGTGTTGATGGACGCCGCCCCCAAGACGCTGCACAGCAGTAAGCATCTGGACATCGTCCAGACCTTGGAATAGGGCCGTGCTTTTTCGTGGTAAAGCTGATGGCTCAGTGGAATCAGGCGGCGGTTTCGGCCGCTTCGCGGGTCATGAGGGTGAGGATGGTCTTGACCGCTTCTTTGCCTGCCGGTGAATTCAGCTTGTCGTAGCTCAACGCAAGCGCATAGGCGTCGGGGCTGAGTTCGATACGACTGCCGAATGGAGACACGCCGGCTCCCTCGAAAAGGGCAGAGATATCGACATTGAGAAAAACCGCGATCTGATGCAACTTGCTGGCGGAAACGCGGTTCGTCCCCTTTTCGTATTTCTGGATCTGCTGGAAAGTCAGTCCGAGTGCTTCGCCAAGCTCGAGTTGTGAAACACGGCGAAGGGCGCGAAACTGTCTGACGTTGCGACCGACGATAATATCAACCGGATCTGGCACTTCATCACTCTCTCATACGTAAACGGTTCGTTTACCATATCGCCTTCACGGAATAACTCAACCCACCAGTTGCAAAATTCAACCGACTTTTTCTGGGCATCACGTTACGTCAGTAGCCTCAAAGGATCGCGGCAAAGCCGGAATATCCGGATCTCCGAGGCACTGACGGTGACCGTCGACGGTATCGGCCTGGCGATGTCGGAGCCTCCCCGCCGGTTGTATTTTTGTAGAATTTAGAACGCGCGATGCCTACCCCCTACATCGGCAGAATGTCGGACACCAGCACCGCGGTCAGGTGTCTTGAAAATATGTCCCGCGCGGTATATCGCCGCTTCGCGCTTATCCCTTATCGCTCAACTGCCGCGTCCCTGATTTGCGGCGGCATCGGAGGTTCGCGATCCGCGGCCAAGACGCTGCCAGCCTTGCCATCAACGCCGCTAAGGCTTAGCTGTCACGCTTCACGATTCCGGACATTCGATGCCGCACAAGGTTTCTCTTTCTCGTCTGAAGCTAACAGACTTCCGCAACTATGCGGCAGCGGCCCTTACCCTTGACGGTCGGCACGCCGTGCTGACGGGAGACAACGGTGCCGGCAAGACCAATCTCATGGAAGCCGTCTCGCTGCTTTCGCCTGGCCGCGGTTTGCGTCGCGCGGCCTATGGCGACATTACCCGCGTCGGCGCGGCCGGCGGTTTTTCGATCTTCGCCGCGCTCGATGGCATGGAGGGCGAGGTCGAGATCGGCACCGGCATCGAAACGGGCGAGGAGACCACCGCCCGCAGGCTGCGCATCAATGGCACAACGGCAAAGACTGCCGACGAACTGACCGACCATCTGCGCCTTCTCTGGCTGACGCCGGCGATGGACGGCCTGTTTACCGGCGCCTCCTCCGACCGGCGCCGCTTTCTCGACCGGCTGGTGCTGTCGCTCGATCCCGCCCATGGCCGCCGCGCCAGCGATTTCGAGCGCGCCATGCGCAGCCGCAACAAATTGCTGGACGAAGGCCGCTTCGATCCCTCCTGGCTTGCCGGCATCGAGGAGCAGATGGCAAGCCTCGGCATCGCCATGGCGCTCGCCCGGCAGGAGATGCTCGGCCTGCTGACCCGGCTGATCGAGGAAACACGGGAGAGCTCGCCCTTCCCTTCGGCATCGCTGCAGCTCTCGGGCTTCATGGACGGTCAGTTCTCGCGCCCCTCTGTCGACCTCGAAGACGACTACGCGGCGATGCTGGCGGAGAGCCGCTACCGCGATGCCGGCGCCGGGCGCACGCTCGAGGGGCCGCACCGGGCCGATCTCATCGTGCATCACCGCGAGAAGGCGATGGAGGCGGAGCGTTGCTCCACCGGCGAGCAGAAAGCGCTGCTTGTCGGCCTGGTGCTTGCGCATGCGCGGCTCGTCGGCAATCTCACCGGTCATGCGCCGATCCTGCTGCTCGACGAGATCGCGGCGCATCTCGACGAGGGCCGCCGCGCCGCGCTATTCGACCTTATCGACGGGCTCGGCGGCCAGGCCTTCATGACCGGAACGGATCGGGCGATGTTTTCAGCACTTGGCGACAGGGCGCAGTTTTTCACGGTTTCCGACGGAAGGGTGTTCGAATGACGGAGGCGGCTTTTCCCGGCGTCGGGGGTCATGATAACATCGGCGCCATGGAACCGCTCAGCCCGGACGAAATCGCGCGCTATCACCGCCACATCCTGCTTCCCGAGATCGGCGGCGCCGGCCAGCAGAAACTGAAAGCCGCCCGTGTGCTGGTGATCGGTGCCGGCGGCCTCGGTGCACCGGTCCTGCAATATCTGGCCGCTGCCGGCGTCGGCACGCTCGGTATCGTTGACGACGACCGGGTTTCCCTCTCCAACCTGCAGCGCCAGGTGATCCATGATTCCGGCACGATCGGCGAATTGAAGACCGAGAGCGCCGCCTTCGCCATCGCCAGGCTCAATCCGCATGTCCGACTGATCCGCTTCGAGGAACGCTTTTCGCCGGAGGCCGCCCGCCGTCAGCTCTCCGGGTTCGATCTGCTGATCGACGGCTCCGACAATTTCGACACGCGTTATGCCGCCGCCGATGCAGCTGATGAAGCGCGCATTCCGCTCGTCAGCGGCGCCGTCGGGCGTTTCGATGGTTCGCTGACGGTTCTCAAGCCCTATGAGACAGCTGAGGACGGAACCGCCAACCCCAGATATCGCGACCTGTTTCCGGAACCGCCGCCGGCGGGGCTGATTCCCGCCTGCGCCGAAGCCGGCATCATCGGTGCACTCACAGGCGTCATCGGCACAATGATGGCGATGGAGGCGATCAAGCTCGTCACCGGCACCGGCGAACCGCTGGTCGGACGGTTGCTGCTTTACGACGCGCTCTCGGCCCGCTTCGACACCATCCGCTACAAACGACGCCGTACCACACAGAGGCAGGCGGGATGAGGGTTGTTCCGCTTGATCAGACTTTCACGCGCTGGGATGAATTGCTGGCGCTCATCGTCGCCTCCTTCGCCTCGATGAACGGCAGGATCGATCCGCCATCTTCAGCGCTCAAGCTGACGGCGGAGTCGCTGGCCGAAAAGTCCAGGGCCGAGATCGGCCATGTCGCCATCGACGGCGAAAAGCTGGCCGGCTGCCTCTTCCTGCGGCCGGAGGCCGATTGCCTCTATGTCGGCAAGCTCGCCGTTCTGCCTGAGGCGCAGGGCAAGGGCCTCGGCAGGCGGCTGCTGGCGATTGCCGAGGAAACGGCCGCAGCGCTCGGTCTTCCTGCTTTGCGGCTGGAAACGCGCATCGAACTCACCGACAATCACGCCGTCTTTGCCGCCGGGGGATTTTCCAGAACCGCCGAAAAGGCGCATCCCGGCTTTGCCAGGACGACTTTCGTCGAGATGCGCAAGGTCCTTGCGCCTCCGATCTGCGTCGCCTGATTTACAGCGTTCTTCAACGCCCCGGCAGCACGCGATTCGGCGGCCTATGACCGTCGATGAAGGTGCGGATGTTGATGATGACCTTGTCGCCCATGTCGATGCGGCCTTCGATCGTCGCCGAACTCATATGCGGCAGCAGCACGACCTTGCCCTCATTGGCGAGCTTGATGAGCCTCGGGTTGACGGCAGGCTCGTTCTCGAAGACGTCGAGGCCGGCGCCGGCAATCCGGCCCTCCCTCAGGCACTTGATCAGCGCCGCTTCGTCGACCACGTCGCCGCGCGCTGTGTTGACGAGATAGGCTGTCGGCTGCAGCAGCGCCAGACGGCGGGCCGAGACCAGGTGGAAGGTCGCCGGCGTCGACGGGCAATTGATCGAAACGATATCGACGCGGGCGAGCATCTGGTCGAGGCTTTCCCAATAGGTCGCCTCCAGTTCGTCCTCGACGGCCGGATTGACGCGCTTGCGGTTGTGATAGTGGATCGATAGGCCGAAAGCCTTGGCGCGGCGGGCCACCGCCGTGCCGATGCGGCCCATGCCGACGATGCCGATGCGCTTGCCGTGAATGCGCCGGCCGAGCATCCAGGTGGGAGACCAGCCTGCCCATTCGCCCGGCTTGTCGGTCAGCACGCGCGCACCTTCGCCGAGCCGTCTCGGAACCGCGAGAATCAGCGCCATGGTCATATCGGCGGTGTCCTCGGTCAGGACGTTCGGCGTGTTGGTGACGGTGATGCCCTTGCGCGCCGCCGCCTCGACGTCGATGTGGTCGGTGCCGTTGGAGAAGCTCGCAATCAGCTTCATCTGCGGTCCGGCCTGTTCGATCAGCGCCGCGTCGATACGATCGGTGACGGTCGGCACCAGCACGTCGGCGGTCTTGACCGCGGCGATCAACTCGGGAACCGAACGCGGCGCGTCGTCGATGTTCAGCTCTGCGTCGAAGAGTTCGCGCATGCGGGTTTCGACGGCATCCGGCAGCTTGCGGGTGATGTAGACCTTCGGTTTTTTCTTCGCTGTCATGGCTGCCTGTGGTGCCTTGTTCAGAGGTCTTTAACCAAGAGGGGTGATAATTTTCCCATTCCGGGCATTTTCTACCAGACCCGCACGCGAAGACAAACAAAACTCGCGGTGCAGCCGGGGAATGTCAAAGCCCGGACCGCGAGCAGGCCTGCCCTGCCCGCGAATTCGAGCAACCGGAAACTTCCATGCGCAGCAAAGTCCTGAAGTCCTGCCTCGCCCTTGCCATCGCTCTGGCCGCATCCATAGGAAGCGTCGAATTCGCCCATGCGCAAGCGGCCAAGGGGCCAAGCGGACTGCCATTGCCGCGTTTCGTCACGCTGAAATCCAAGCGCGTCAACCTGCGCATCGGTCCGGGAACGGATTACGCCGTTTCTTGGATGTACTTGAAATCCGGCCTGCCGGTGGAGATCATCCAGGAATACGACAACTGGCGCCGCATCCGCGATGCCGACGGCACCGAAGGCTGGGTCAACCAGTCGCTGCTATCAGGCCAGCGCGCGGCGATTGCCGCCCCCTGGATGAAGACCAAGGGCAAAGGCGTCTATGTCAATCTGCGCCGTGAGGCGCTCCCCTCTGCATCGATCGTTGCCAAGCTGGAACCCGGCGTGATGGTGACGATCGGCGAATGCAACGGCGACTGGTGCCGCGCCGAAACCGACGGCGCCTCGGGCTGGGTGGCGCAGTCGGAGATCTGGGGCGCCTATCCCGGCGAAGCCTTCAAATAAGCCCTGCCCGTTTTGCAGCCTCGGAAAGCGAGGTCATCGGGCGGGGGCCGATCTGCTGGATGACGATGCCGGCGGCCAGGCAACCGAGCTTGCCGCAATCCTCGAGAGACCGTCCCTGCGTGTAGCCGTAGAGGAAGCCGGAGGCGAAGAGATCGCCGGCACCCGTCGTGTCCACAACTTCCTTGATCCGGATCGCGTCGACGTAAAAACGCTCACGGCCCTTCAGGATGACGGCACCATTCTCGCTCATCGTCACGGCAGCGATCTTGCAATCGGCGGCGATCCTGTTCAGCGCCTCCTCGAAATCGTCGGTCTCGTAGAGCGACAGCGCTTCCTGGCGATTGGCGAAGACGATATCGACCTTGCCGGAGCGCATCAGATCGAGGAATTCGCCGCGATAGCGGTCGACGCAGAAGCTGTCGGACAGCGTCATCGACACTTCGCGGCCGTTTTCATGGGCGATGCGGGCACAATCGAGGATGGCTTCCTTGGCGCGCGGCGGATCCCAGAGATAACCTTCGAAATAAGTGACCTTGGCGTCGGCCACGACGTCGACCTCGACGTCTTCCGGGCCGAGTTCGACGCAAGCGCCGAGATAGGTGTTCATCGAACGCTCACCATCCTCGGTGACGAAGATCATCGAACGTGCCGTCGGCGGGAAGGTGCCCTTCGGCCGGGTCTGGTAGTGAACGCCCTGGGCGCGGATGTCGTGCGCGAAGATGTCACCGAGCTGATCTTGAGCAACATTGCCGAAATAGGCAGCCTTGCCGCCGAGGTTAGCCACGCCCGCCGCCGTGTTGCCGGCGCTGCCGCCGGAGGCTTCGAGCGCCGGTCCCATGCGCGAATACAAGAGTTCGGCGCGTTCGGCATCGATGAGGTTCATCGCCGCCTTGGTGATCTGGTTGTCAATGAGGAACTGGTCGTCGCAACGGGCAATGATGTCCACGATTGCGTTGCCGACTGTCAGAACATCGAATCTTGTCATGAAATGGGGGGGTCCCGAAGTTTGTGATAGCCGGGGTTTGGTCTTAGCGAAATTTCCGCGGTTTGGAAGGATAAATGGTGGATGGCCCATCTATTTCTTCGCAAAAGTGCCGCCTATTCGTCACGTCCCTGTCATTTTCCAAATCTAGAAATACTCGCAAGAAGACCGGCATGAGCAGCTTTCAGTTGCAGCCGGGCGCACGAGGGATGATCCCCTCGATCTTACCGGCGCGATGCTGACCACGGATGAACTGGCAGCTTCGTGATCCGGGTTTCCGGCAAGACCGGAGCGGAAAAGCGGGCTGTGCCCGCTTTTTTTGTTTTGCCGATGCGCCTGATTGGACGGCGACTGGCTTTTCAATCCAAGCCGTTTGCTGCTACTGCATAATTCCTTGAATCGGAATCGATTTAAGGAATTATGCAGCAATTCAAAGTGCTACAGCGTCCTTTGCGGCTCTCGAAAAGACGCGCGGCGCTGTAGACGTCGAATACTCCCCCGCGCAGAGCAGCCTCCCCTATGTCAGCCATCATTCTCGACGTCCTTCCCATCTTCATCCTGATTCTCATCGGCTGGGTGATCGTCCGCAGCGGATTGATGGCCTCGAATGTTGGCGAGGCGCTCAGCGAGTTCGTCTTCAAGATCGCCGTGCCGCTTCTGCTCTTTCGCACCATCGCCGAGGCGGATTTTCATGGCGCCTCGCCTTTTCGCCTCTGGATCGTCTATTTTTCCGGCGTCGCCATCACCTGGACGGCCGGCCATATCGCCGCCACACGCCTCTTCGGCCGTGACGAACGAATCGGCGTGCTGGCCGGCGTTTCCTCGGCCTTCGCCAACAATATCTTCATCGGTCTGCCGCTCGTCGAGCGGACCGTCGGCGACGAAGGGCTGGTGGCGCTGTCGATCCTGCTTGCCGTGCATCTGCCCGTGATGATGGTCGCCGGCACGGTCCTGATGGAGCATGCCGAGCGCAAGATCGCCGGCAAAAGCGATCGCAGCATGGTACTCGTGCTTCGCCAGATCGCGGTCAACCTCGTGCGCAACCCGCTGGTGATCGGGCTTGCGGCCGGCATGGCCATGCACCTTTCGGGCCTCACCATGCCGACGACGGTGGCAACGGTCGTCGGGCAGATCGCCGGCATTGCCGGTCCGGCGGCACTGATATCGCTCGGCATGGCGCTGGAGAAATACGGCGTCTCCGGCAATCTCGGCATCGCCAGCGTCACCTCGACCCTGAAGCTGCTGCTGCTGCCAGGCTGCGTCTGGGCGGCGAGCCACCTCCTCGGTCTCAGCCCCGAATGGAGGGCAGCGATCGTCCTGACCTCCTCCGTCCCGACAGGCGTCAATGCCTGGCTGATCGCCAATCGCTTCGGCGTCGGTCACAGCCTCGCCGCCTCGACGATCACGGTGACGACGGCGCTCGGCGCCATCACGGTCTCGCTCTGGGCCTATTTCCTCGGTGCCTGAACCGGTCCTTGCACCAAGAAAAAGCCCGGCTTGCGGCCGGGCTCGATTGTCATGAATGATGTTGCCGCCCTATTGCGTCGCCGTCTTTGGGTCCGGCAGCGGCACCGGTGAATCGGCCAACGTGTGGAGATAGAGGATGACGTTGGCGCGGTCCTGATCTTTCGGCAGTCCGGCGAAGCCCATTGCGGTGCCGGGAACGTCCTTCTTCGGTGCCGTCAGGAACTTGTTTAGATTTTCGAAGGTCCACTTCTCGCTGCTGCCCTTGGAGAAATCCTTCATGGCAGCGGAATAGGCGAAGCCTTCATGCGAGGCGATCGGGCGATCTACGACACCAAAGAGGTTGGGACCGACCTTGTTCGGTCCCCCTTTGGTGCCGTCATGACAGGCCTGACACTTCTTGAAGATCGTTTCACCGGCCTTGGCATCTGCAGAAGCGAGCAATTGCGCGATCGGAACGGCAACGGCAGGCGCAGCCTCGCCACCAGCGGCGGGCGCCTCTTCGGCAACGATCGCGAAACCTTCCTTTTCCGGTGCTTCGGAATGGAAGATCCCTTCGGACGCGATGGAGACAGACATCAGAACGAATATCGTTCCGAGCAGCGCCCCCACGGCCGTATTGACGTATGAATTCATCTGCAATGCTCCCCTTGCAGCCGGCAGACCATAAACCGGACCATCTTGAAATCGCGCGGAACCTATGTCTTTTGGTTGTTCGTTGCAACTGTCTAAATGGTCTTGTGCGTGAGACTTTTTGACACTTTCCAGCCCGGAATAGAAGGCCCGAACAATGAGTGATTCAAATTTAGACGGCGTGCTCGTATTGATCCCGGCGCGCATGGCCTCCACACGGCTTCCGGGCAAGCCACTGGCCGATATTTGCGGCCTGCCGATGATCGTCCAGGTGGCGCTGCGCGCCAGGGAGGCAGCCATCGGCCGCGTCGTCGTCGCCGTCGACGACGCCCGAGTATTCGATGCGGTAGCCGCCGCCGGCTTCGAAGTCGTCATGACCCGCACGGATCACCAATCGGGTTCCGATCGGATCTTTGAGGCGCTGACGAAAGTCGATCCGGACGGAAAGGCGAAGTTCATCGTCAACGTCCAGGGCGATCTGCCGACGATCGATGCGGAAACGGTGCGCGCGGCGTTGCGCCCTCTCGAGAACGAGGCGGTCGATATCGGGACGCTGACGACCGAAATCGACAATGAGGAGGACAGGACGGCGCCGCATATCGTCAAGATCGTCGGTTCGCCGATTTCCGACACCCGACTGCATGCGCTCTACTTCACGCGCGCAACCGCCCCTTACGGCAAGGGACCGCTCTACCACCATATCGGCCTTTATGCCTATCGGCGGGCGGCCCTCGAACGGTTCGTCTCGCTCGGCCCCTCGACGCTCGAAAAGCGCGAATCGTTGGAGCAATTGCGGGCGCTGGAGGCCGGTATGCGCATCGACGCCGAGATCGTTGACACGGTTCCGCTCGGTGTCGATACTCCCGCCGACCTCGAAAAAGCGCGGCGCATCCTCTCCGCAAAGTCGAACTGACGGAACCATCATGAACATCAAGACCAACAGGATCGCCTTCCAGGGCGAATTCGGCGCCAATTCCGACATGGCCAGCCGCGACATGTTTCCGACCATGGAGCCGCTGCCCTGCCAGACCTTCGAGGATGCGTTCACGGCGGTCGACAACGGCGACGCCGATATCGCGATGATCCCGATCGAGAACACGATTGCCGGGCGCGTCGCCGATATCCACCATCTGCTGCCGGAGTCGCGGCTGCATATCATCGGCGAATATTTCATGCCGATCCGCTTCCAGCTGATGGTGCTGCCCGGTGTCACCAAGGACGAGATCCGCACGGTGCACAGTCATATCCACGCACTTGGCCAATGCCGCAAGATCGTTCGCGCCAATGGCTGGAAGCCGGTGATCGCCGGCGATACGGCAGGGGCAGCAAAGCTGGTGAAGGAAACCGGCGACCGCTCGATGGCCGCCTTGGCGCCGCGCCTTGCCGCGGATCTCTACGGGCTGGAGATCATCGCCGAAAATGTCGAGGATTCGGAAAACAATGTGACCCGTTTCGTCGTCCTGTCCCGCGACGAGGAATGGGCGCAACGGAATTCGGCGGAAGAAAAGGTCGTCACCACCTTCGTCTTCAACGTCCGTAACATCCCGGCCGCGCTTTACAAGGCGCTCGGTGGCTTTGCCACCAACAACATCAACATGACGAAGCTGGAGAGCTACCAGCTCGGCGGAAAATTCGTGGCGACGCAGTTTTACGCCGATATCGAAGGCCATCCGAACGACCCGAACGTGCGCCGGGCGCTGGAGGAACTGCGGTTCTTTTCCGAGAAAGTCCGCATCCTCGGCGTCTACAAGGGACATGCGATGCGAGGCCTGCTTTAGAACAGGATGAAGTCATTCTGTTTCTAAATTAAATAGTTAGAGCATGATATTGTCCGAAAACCGCTGACACTTTTCGGCGTCATGCTCCAAGGCAAGCCCCGCAAGTCGCCTGAATTATTTATCCGGCTCACAGACACGCAGCCGATGCCCATCCGGGTCGAGCACGACGAAGGTCGGGCCGAAATCCAGTTCGGTCAGTTCCTGGGCGATCGGCAGACCGCGCTGGCGCCAGTCTTCATAATGTTTGGCGACGGCATTTTCTCCTTCGACCATGAAGGCCACTTCGCCGCGATTGCCGATCGCGGAGGGCTGCGGCTCGACCTTGCTGCCTCGCCAGAGACCGAGGGTGAAGCCGCCTTCAAGCGGAAAAGCGACGAAATTCGGCGCCTCCACGGCCGGCTCGCGATTGAGCAGGTTCCGGTAAAAGCTGGCGCTTTCACCCGGGTCCTTGACGTAAAGAATGATGAGATTGGGGCTGGTCATTTCGGTTCTCCCGTTGTTGTAAAATGGGTCCGGACGAAATCAGCTGCTGACAGATAGTGGCAGCAGGGTGCGAAGGGCGCAGCGATCGCAGCGCCCCGTTCTCGTCGGGCGGAATGTTGATAAGGATAGCGGCAGCCTAGAGCGGGAAACGGTCCTCGCAATGCGGGTCGCGTCCATCCATGAAGCCGAGATCGCGCTTCAGGTAGTCCGGGGTTGCTTCAAGGTCGAGGCTCGTGCGGTTTCCCCTGGGAAAGCGGAAAAAAACCATGATCAGGAGCAGCAGGCCGGAGCGTGCCGACTGGCGGACATCGGCAAAAGTCTCGGCCGAAATGACATCGGCAAAGGACTCGCCCGTAAAACGGTCGTTCGCGAAACGAATGGCTGGAGGCGTTACCATGATCAGTACTCCTTTCCTGTTGGATTGGTACTGACAATAACACTTGCTGCTGACAGTTTATGGCAGCAGCGTTCAGCTCTCGATCGGCACGTCCTGCGTCTCGCGCCACTCCTTGAGGAGCACCGTGCGGCGGCGCGGATAACGCCCCTCATGCAACGCCATGTCGATGATGCGGTCGGTACGGAAATGGCGAAAATCCTGGCGCAGTTCGCACCAGGCCATGACAACCCGCACATGTTCGAAATAACCGAGCGCGAAAGGCCAGACGCGGCGGCGCGAGATACGACCCTGCTCATCGCCATAGTGCAGCTCGAGGATACGCTCCAGACGGATTGCCCTGCGGATGGCCGAGACATCTGCGCTGTCCTCGTCCCGGCGTTTGGGGCCGACGAACAGCGCTGCCGAATCGATCATCTCGCGCATATCGGCCGGCAGCACGGCGGCAATCTTGGCCAGCGCGTCGGCGCCGGCGCCGGCAAGGCGCGGCTCGGCGGCGCGGGCCACCCAACGCGAGCCAAGCACCAATGCCTCGAGCTCTTCTTCGGAAAACATCATCGGCGGCAGCATGAAGCCGGGCTTCAGCACGTAGCCGATGCCGGCTTCGCCTTCGATCATCGCGCCCTGGGCCTGCAGGCTGGCAATATCGCGATAGAGCGTACGCAGGCTGACGCCGGTCTCCTGGGCGAGTACGGTTCCAGTCACCGGCCGCCGGTAACGCCGGAGCGTCTGGAGCAGCGTCAGCAGCCGTTCGGAGCGGGCGACCGGCATGACGCTACCGCTTCCACTCCACCCAGTCGCGCATCAGGCGGTGGGCGATCGCCCCTTTCGGCGGCGAGGCCTTGCCTGTCGCGCTCGGGCGCTCCAGCATCTCGATCGTTTCCTCGCGGGTGAACCATCGGCAATCCTCGAGCTCCGTCTCGTCGCGGCTGATCTCGGTCGATTTCGCCTCGGCGTAACAGCCGATCATCAAGGAATGCGGCATCGGCCAGGGCTGCGAGGCATGATAGCGGATGCGGCCGGTGCGGATGCCCGATTCCTCCAGCGTTTCGCGGCGCACGGCGTTCTCGATGGTCTCGCCGGGCTCGACGAAGCCGGCCAGACAGGAATACATGCCGGGCGCGAAATGCGGACTGCGGCCGAGCAGGCAGAGGTCGCGCTGCTCGTCAACCGTCAGCATGATGACGACGGGGTCGGTGCGGGGGAAGATCACATGTTCGCAGGCGGTGCAGACACGCTTGTAGCCGCCGATGTGGATCTCCATCGCCGAGCCGCAGCGGCCGCAGAAGCGGTTATCGCCGTTCCAGCGGATGAGGCTTGCGGCCTGGGCGAATTCACCGAGCAACACCTCGTCGATCAGCATTTCGCGAAACAGGGTGCGGCCGTCTTCAGGCTTGTAATGGCTGGTGAGATCGTCGGCGTCGATGCCGACGGGAACGGCAAGGCGCGGCTCGCCGGTCTTGCGGTAGCCAAGAAGTATGGTCTCGTCCCAATCCGGCTGCAATTCCTGCAGTTCATAGCGGGCAAAGAGCGGATCGAGCACTTGGCCGTCGTGCTTCAGCACCAGCTTACCCCCCGCGAAGGCGAAGATATGGGTACCTTCCTTGGCCAGCGCCTTTTCGACGGATCGTTCATCGCGATGCTCGGAATCGCGATTGAGGTCGTTGGCGGCAAAGGCCGTGAGATTGCTGGGTTCCGGATGCGGCACATCCGAATCGAAAAGCGAATGACTCATGATGAAAGGGCTTCCCGCAGCTTCGCTGTAAATTCGTCTCTCTTTCCGTCCTCGTAGGGCTCCGCGCGCCCGAAGCCCCAGACGGGACCCGGCCAATTCGCATCGCCTTCGAAGCGGGCAATGACATGAACATGAAGCTGGCGGACGATATTGCCAAGAGCCCCGACATTGATTTTTGTCGCGCCGGTGATCTCCTTGAGCGCCTTGGCGACCAGCTCCGTCTCAAAGGCCAGCAGCACCTGGTCGAGCGGCGTCAGCTCGAAGATTTCGGTGATATCGGCCCGGCGCGGCACGAGTATGAGCCACGGCCAGCGGGCATCCCTCGACAATCTCAGATCGCAGAGACCGGTGACCATGATGCTGACGCTGTCGTTTTCCAGCCGAGGGTCGAGCGCGAAACCTTTCAAAGGGCATTCTCCTCATGTTTTCCAACGACTAGCAGTTTTTTTGCATGTTGGCTTGCTTTTGATGACGATATTGCCGATATGTGCATCCGGGAGGTTGGTGGTGGACGAGCCACTCGCCAACCGGGTCAGGTCCGGAAGGAAGCAGCCCTAACGAGCCCGGCACGGGTCATCGTGCCAGCCTCCCACCTTCTCTCCACGAAGTGCCCGACGATCCGGGCGACAAGCAGGGCGATGAGCGACACCGAGCGACAATCAAAAGATGCCGCCTCGACAGGCACCGGATACCGAGTGCTGGCTCGCAAATACCGCCCCAAGGATTTCACGGACCTGATGGTCGGCCAGGAGCCGATGGTCCGCACCCTCACCAACGCCTTCGAGACCGGCCGCATCGCGCAAGCCTACATGCTAACCGGCGTGCGCGGCGTCGGCAAGACGACGACGGCGCGTATCCTGGCGCGGGCGCTGAACTACAAGACATCAGAAATCGACAAGCCGACGATCGACCTTCGCACGCCGGGCGAGCACTGCCAGGCGATCATGGAAGGCCGGCATGTCGACGTGATCGAGATGGATGCCGCCTCCCATACCGGTATCGACGATATTCGCGAGATCATCGAGCAGGTGCGCTACCGGCCGGTTTCGGCGCGCTACAAAGTCTATATCATCGACGAAGTGCACATGCTGTCGACGCAGGCCTTCAACGGCCTGTTGAAGACGTTGGAAGAGCCGCCGGAACATGTGAAATTCATCTTCGCCACGACCGAAATCCGCAAGGTGCCGATCACCGTGCTGTCGCGCTGCCAGCGCTTCGACCTGCGCCGCATCAGCGCCTCAGATCTGGTCGGGCTGTTCACAACGATCGCAGCCAAGGAAGGCATCGAAGCGGAGCCGGACGCGCTGGCGATGATTGCGCGCGCGGCCGAAGGCTCGGCGCGCGACGGCCTGTCGCTGCTCGACCAGGCGATCGCCCATGGCGCGGGCGCCGTGCAGGCGGAAGCCGTGCGCGGCATGCTCGGCCTTGCCGATCGCGCCCGGATCGTCGATCTCTTCCAGCATATCATCAAGGGCGATGTGGCCGCGGCCCTCGGCGAGTTCCAGAACCAGTACGAAGCCGGCGCCAATCCGGTGGTGGTGCTGACCGATCTTGCCGATTTCACTCATCTGGTGACGCGGCTGAAATATGTGCCGGATGCGGCAAACGATCCTTCGCTGAGCGAGGTAGAGCGCACCAAGGCGGCGGAATTCGCCAAGGGTGTTGCGGTGACGACGCTGTCGCGCATCTGGCAGATGCTGCTTAAGGGCGTTCCGGAAACGGAAGGCTCGTCGCGGACGGCAGGGGCTGCCGAGATGGTGCTGATCCGGCTTGCACATGCTGCGCATCTGCCAGCGCCCGAGGATGCGGCACGGCGGCTTGCCGAATTTTCCGGCGACAATGCCGGCCCGCGGCCCGCGGCTCCGCCGTCCGGCAATGGCGGCGGCAACGGAACACGGGTTCCCTATCAGAGCAGTGTCGCAGCGCGCGCAGCCGAAACCGCGCCGAGCCAGCCACAGCCTTCCGCACCGGTGGCGATGCTGCGCGCCGTGCCGAGCAGCCAGCCCGAGACGATGCCTGTCGGCCGGATTGACCCGAAACCGGCGGAAACACCGAAGCCGCTCGTCCGGGTCAATTCGGTCAGCGATATCGTCGATCTCGCCACCGAGAAACGCGATCCGAAGCTGAAGGCGATGGTGCGGGCCTTCGTGCGCCCTGTGCGGATCGAGCCCGGCCGGCTCGACGTCAGCCTGGCCCCCGGTGCGCCGACGACGCTGCTCAACGAGCTTGCCGTCAAATTGAAGGAATGGACGGGCATCCATTGGATCGTCAGCCTCAGCCGCGACGAGGGTCAGCCGACGCTTGTCGAAGCGGAGGCCAGGACCCGGGAACAGCATGTGATCGACGCGCGCCAGGATCCTGACGTGGCGGCAATCCTGGCGCATTTCCCCGGTGCCAAGATCATCGACGTGCGCGTACGGGCGCCCGAACCGGAAGAGGAAGGTGAGGCGACGCCGCCGGCCGCCGCCGAATCCGAGGAAGGCGACATCCTGCCGGGCGACGACATAGAATTCTGAGGTTTCAACAAGGAGCGAGACGATGCGCGACATCATGGGCATGATGGGCAAAGTCAAGGAAATGCAGGCCAAGATGGAGCAGATGCAGGCGGAGATCGCCGAGCTCACGGCCGAAGGCAAGGCGGGCGGCGGCCTCGTCGCCGTCGTCATTACGGGCAAAGGCGAGTTGAAGAGCCTGAAGATCGATCCGTCGCTGTTCAAGGAAGACGATGTCGAGATCCTCGAGGACCTGATCGTCGCCGCCCACAAGGACGCCAAGGACAAAGCCGAGGCGCTGGCCGCCGAAAAGACTAAGGCCCTGACGGCAGGTCTGCCGATCCCACCGGGCTTCAAGCTGCCGTTCTGAGGCGGCCAACATATCAAGGTGTAAAGTCTGATCTAGTGCGCTTCGTCGGCTTGGGATTCCAGCATGGCCCTAAGCTTGTAGTGAATTGGGGCCGCGAGATATCGCGCCCGATCTGCCCCCTGAAGCCTTCGGCCGAAGGTCTCCATTAGCTCCGGCATCGTAATCCTGTCTCCCGAAAAAGACGTGTATTCCATCGGCATTCCGGGCTCGACCACGCCGTCCCGGATGACGCGGCAATAGATACCGGGACGGGCGGCGGCGGTGTAACGCTTGACGAATTTCGGATCTGCCATCCTGGCGGCGAAGGTGGCGCATGGCATGCGGCATGATGTGACTTCGAGGACGAGATCGCCGGTGAGGAAACGGTCGCCGACGGCGACGTCGCGATTGTCGAGATCCGATATCACCATGTTCTCGCCGAAAGTACCGGCCTCGTAAGGTTGACCCAGTTCCTGCGCCCACCAGTCGAGCGTCAGCGATCCCTCGATATAGACAGCCTGGTCGACGCCGCCATGGTGTTTGCGGTTGCAGATCGCATCGCCGACCAGACCTTCGGCGTCGATCATGACCGCGCCGTTGACGGCGTGTTTGAAGATGCCGGTCTTCTCGCTCTTGCCCGGCAGTCTTTCCGGATTGCCGGTGCACAGCGCCAGGATTTTCATCGGATGGGCGATCCTTCCGCGATTCCGTTTTCGGTCCATATCAGTTAAGAACGGCGCATGGCAAAACGAGTCACCGGACCCGAAATCGAAAAACTCATCCAGCTTCTGGCGAAGGTGCCGGGCCTTGGGCCGCGCTCGGCGCGCCGGGCGGCACTGCATCTGATCAAGAAGAAGGATCAGCTGCTCGGCCCGCTGTCGAATGCAATGGGCGAGGCCTATGACAAGGTGAAGATCTGCTCGCGCTGCGGCAATGTCGACACCGTCGATCCCTGCACCGTCTGCACCGACACGCAGCGCGATCAATCGATCATCATCGTCGTCGAGGACGTATCGGATCTCTGGGCGCTGGAGCGGGCAGGCGCGATGAACGCCGCCTATCACGTGCTCGGCGGCACGCTGTCGCCGCTCGACGGCATCGGGCCCGACGATCTCAACATTCGCGGCCTGATCGACCGGATCGGCGAAGGCGGCATCCGGGAACTGATTATCGCGGTCAATGCCACCGTCGAGGGACAGACGACCGCGCATTACATCACCGATCAATTGCAGGGGCTCGACGTGAAGATCACCCGGCTGGCGCATGGCGTACCGGTCGGCGGCGAGCTCGACTATCTCGACGAGGGCACGCTCGCAGCGGCACTTCGGGCGCGGACGGTGATATAGGGAGGCTTGCTTATGTTGCACCACACCCCCCTCTGCCCTGCCGGGCATCTCCCCCACAAGAGGGGAGATCAGCAAGTTGGACCGGCTTCGCGAAATTTTGACCGCTTGCCAGGCGACGGCGATCCGATCTCCCCCCTTGTGGGGGAGATGTCCGGCAGGACAGAGCGGGGTGTTCCACGGCGGCTGCGGATCCTCGCACTCGTGATAACGACCGCCCTCCTCCCCCTCTCCGCCCACGCAGCACCATCAAAAGCTGATGTCGAGGCGCAGTTCGGAAAATGGGTGCAGAGCGACCTCTGGCCAGAAGCGAAGGCGAACGGCATTTCGGAGAAGGTCTTTCAAGCCGCTTTCTCCGGCATCACGCTGAACTGGAACTTGCCCGATCTCGATCCGCCGGGTTTCCCGCCGCCGAAGGAGCAGAAGCAGACGCAGGCCGAATTTTCCTCGCCCGCTCCCTATTTCAACGAGGACCATCTGAAGCGACTTGCCGCAACCGGGCGCGGCTTTGCCGCCCAATACGGCTCGACGCTGAAACGGATCGAGAAGACCTATGGCGTGCCGGGCTCGATCGTGCTGGCCATCTGGGGCCGGGAGACCGGCTTCGGTGCGGCGAAGATCCCGAATTCGGCGATCGAGGTGCTGGCGACCAAGGCCTTCATGTCGACGCGCAAGGAGATGTTCCGCACCGAGCTGGTGGCCGCACTCCATATTCTCGACGTCGGCGACGTCACACCTGCCGATTTCAAGGGGTCATGGGCCGGCGCGCTCGGCCAACCGCAGTTCATGCCGACGAGTTATCTGAAATATGCCGTCGATTTCGACGGCGACGGCCACCGCAATATCTGGACGTCAGTGCCCGATACGCTCGCCTCGATCGCCAATTTTCTGGTCAAGAAAGGCTGGCAGCGCGACCGCGACTGGGGCTTCGAGGTGTCGATACCGGAGGCGGTTTCCTGCGCGCAGGAGGGACCCGATCTGGCAAAGCCGCTGTCGCACTGGGCCTCGCTCGGCATCGACCGCAGCTCCGGCAAAGGCTTTCCCTCAGGCGAGATGAAGGCTGAGGGCATGATGCTGGTGCCCGCCGGCCGCGACGGGCCGGAATTCATCGTCACGCCGAATTTCTACATCATCAAGGAATACAATAATTCCGATCTCTACGCGCTCTATATCGGCAATCTCGCCGACCGGATCGCCTATAATGGCGGCGCCTTCCAGGGCAGATGGGGCGATGTCGGCAAGATGCTGCGCTCGGACGTCGCCGCCATGCAGAAGGCGCTGGAACGGCAGGGCTATGATGTCGGCGGCTCCGACGGTCTGCCGGGCTACAAGACGCGGCGCTCGATCGGCCAGTGGCAGGCAAAGAACGGCATGAAACCGACATGTTTTCCCGAGGCTGCGATGAAGGGCAAGCTGAAGTAACCGGCTTCAGAGAGTGCGTTTCAAACCTTCATGGCTGGCGACGAAACCGAGCCTCTCGTAAAAGCGGATCGCATCCCCTCGCGTCTTGTCCGATGTCAGCTGCACGAGGCCGCAGCCGCGCTCGGCGCATTGGGCGATCGCCCATTCGATGAATTGCGCGCCGAGGCCAGAGCCGCGAAGATCGCTTGCGACACGCACGCTTTCGATCTGGCCGCGCCACATGCCCGTCCTCGAAAGGCCGGGAACAAAGCTCAGCTGCAAACAGCCGACGACCCGATCGTCCGCGTCGGTTGCGACGGCCAGAAGCTGATTGGCATCAGCCTCGATCGCGGCAAAGGCCGAGAGATAACGCGCGTCGACAGGGTCCGAAACGACCTCCCTGCTGCCGCCGAGATCGTCATCGGCCAGAAGCCGGACGATGGCGGCAAGATCGGATTGGCGGGCGAGCCTGAATCTACACATGCTTGATCTCTGCATAGTGGTCTCAATGATGCAGGTCGATCGGCGCCTTGTGGAAGACGTCGTCGCCCGGTGGAATGGCCTGGCGTTCGATCATGCGGTGGACATGCAGCGGACCCTCGCCGCGGTGAAGCGCACGCAGCCTGTCGGTGTTTTCGGCATCGGCCTGCGTGCGCCGCTGGTTGTGTCTGATATATTCGACCCAGGTCGGCGTGTGGTAGCTTTCGGTCCACAGGCTGGGATTTTCGAGATCACGCATCAGCGCCCAGTTGCGGGCGCCGTCGCGGATGCGGATACGGCGGCGTTCGCCCATCAGCTCCATGAACTCGGCCAGGTCGTCATCTCCGATCTCGTAATCGACCTGGATGACGATCGGGCCGCTGCGCGGTGTGATGTCGAGACTGAGGGCCGGTTCGGTGAAGCGGTTCAGCGGGTCGAGATTGAGCGAGGCGAAGGCCGGCATCGAAAAACGCAGGCCGATGGCGATGCCGAGCAGCATGACGACGGATGACATCAGCAGCGCATCGGCGACGCCGTAGCGATCGGCGGCGACGCCCCACAGCCAGCTGCCGCCGGCAATGCCGCCGAAGGTGACGGTCTGGTAGAGAGACAGTGCCCGGCCGACCACCCAGCGCGGCGTCGAAAGCTGGACGATGGTGTTGAACAGCGAAAGTGCGGAGACCCAGCAGGCGCCGGAGACGAGCAGCCCGGCGGAGGTCAGGACGGCACTCGGGCTGAAGGCAGCGATGACCGCGCTCAGCGCGAAGCCGGCAAAGGACAGGCGGACGATCATCTCGCTGGAAAGCACCTGGCGGAGCCTGGCATTCAGCACCGCACCGCCGATCGCGCCGATGCCAAAGGCGCCGAGCATGAAACCATAGGTCAGCGGGCCGCCGGCAACCAGATCGAGGGCGACAACAGGCAGGAGCGCCAGGATCGAGCTGGCGCCGATGCCGAAGAGCAGCCCCCTGACGAGGACCTTTTCGAGATTGGGCGACATCGAGACGTAACGCAGGCCGGCGAAGATGGCGCTGCCGAGCGCCTCCCGCGGCAGGGTCGAGACGGGCGCGGCTGGCCGCCAGCGCAACAGGGCATAGATCAAGGCGAGGTAACTCAGCGTGTTAACCGCGAAAGCCGCGGCCGCGCCGGCAGCGGCGACGATGACGCCGCCGATTGCCGGGCCGACGCTGCGGGTGATGTTGAAACCCATGCTGTTCAACGTGACCGCACCCGGCAGGTCGGCACGCGGCACCATGTCGCCGACCGAGGCCTGCCAGGAGGGATTGTTGAGCGCGGTGCCGCAGCCGATCAGGAAGGTGAAGAAGAGCAGCAGCCAGGGCGTGATCCAGCCGAGCAGGGCCGAGGCCGTCAGCAGCGCCGAGACGGTGAGCATCATGCACTGCGCCGTCAGCATGACCCGGCGGCGGTCATAATTGTCGGCCAGCGCACCCGATATCAGCGAAAACAACATGATCGGCAGCGCCGTCGAGGTCTGTACCAGCGCGACCATGTCCTCCGACGCGGTGATCGTCGTCATCATCCAGGCGGCGCCGACCGCCTGGATCAGGCCGCCGAAATTCGAAGAAAGGCTCGCGAACCAGATGGTGCGGTAGGTATCGTGCCGCAAAGGCGCCAATGTCGACGAAGTGTAGGCCACGATTTCTCCGCTTTTGTTATTGCGCGCCAACGGCAATATATGCGCAAGACCGGCGCTGGCCATAGGCCTGATCACGTCACCGGAGCGAATCGGCCGAATCTGTCGCAGACCTTGCAATTTCGGAAAAACCCGACTATATGCCTCTCAAATTCTTGATCGCTTGATGAAGAGTGGGCCGCAAGGACCCGCTCTTTTTTATTACCGCGATCGCTTAAACAGCATGAAATTGCGAGGAGCGCACCGCTTGTCGGACATGACAAACGCAGACAACGAACTTGAGCCGCGGCTGATTACTGAAACCGGGCTCGACCAGCGTCTTGCCGATATCATCGAACCCGTTCTCGTCGGCATTGGCTTTAGGCTTATCCGCGTCCGGATGCTGAACCAGAACGGCGCGACGATGCAGGTTATGGCCGAACGCAACGACGGCACGATGTCGGTTCAGGATTGCGAAGAAGTCTCGATGGCGATTTCTCCCGTCCTCGATGTGGAAGATCCGATCGATAAAGAGTATCATCTGGAGGTGTCTTCGCCCGGCATCGACCGTCCGATGGTGCGGAAATCCGATTTCGTCCGCTGGCAGGGCCACCTTGTGAAATGCGAGACGTCGATCTTGATCGACAATCGCAAGCGCTTCCGCGGCAAGATCGTCGAAGCAGGCGCAGATGGTTTCACGCTCGAGCGTGACCAGGTTGCCTATGGGGAAGAGCAGAAGGTCACCATTCCCTTCACGGCGCTTAGCGATGCGAAGCTCATTCTGACCGACGACCTGATCCGCGATGCGTTGCGGGCCGACAAGCTGGCGAAAGCCCAGGCCGCCAACCAGAACGAAGCGGACGACCAGGAATAACCGATCAACAGACCGCTTCAGGGACGGGAACCCTGGAGTAAAGACGGAGAAACAAGACAATGGCAGTCAGTGCGAACCGGCTCGAACTTCTGCAGATCGCAGATGCAGTGGCGCGCGAAAAAGTCATCGACCGCGAGATCGTGCTGGCCGCAATGGCCGATGCCATCCAGAAGGCGGCACGCTCCCGTTACGGCACCGAGTCGAACATCCGGGCCGACATCAATCCGAAGACCGGTGAAATCCGTCTGCAGCGCCTGCTCGAAGTCGTCGAGAAGGCCGAGGATTATTCGACGCAGATCCCGCTGGAACTTGCCCGCGACCGCAACCCGGACGCCGCACTCGGCGACTTCATCGCCGATCCGCTGCCGCCGATGGATTTCGGCCGCATCGCCGCACAGTCGGCCAAGCAGGTGATCGTCCAGAAGGTCCGCGAAGCCGAGCGTGACCGCCAGTTCGACGAATTCAAGGATCGCGTCGGCGAAATCGTCAACGGTACCGTCAAGCGCGTCGAATACGGCAACGTCATCGTCGATCTCGGCCGTGGCGAAGGCATCATCCGCCGCGACGAAATGATCCCGCGCGAAAACGTCCGCTATGGCGATCGCGTCCGTGCATACGTCTATGATGTCCGTCGCGAGCAGCGTGGCCCGCAGATCTTCCTGTCGCGCACGCATCCGCAGTTCATGGTGAAACTCTTCACCATGGAAGTGCCGGAGATTTACGACGGCATCATCCAGGTGAAGTCGGTCGCCCGCGATCCGGGTTCGCGCGCCAAGATCGCGGTGATCTCGAACGACAGCTCGATCGATCCGGTCGGCGCCTGCGTCGGTATGCGCGGCTCGCGCGTTCAGGCCGTGGTCGGCGAGCTCCAGGGCGAGAAGATCGACATCATCCCGTGGAGCCAAGATCCGGCGACCTTCGTCGTCAACGCCCTGCAGCCGGCCGAAGTCGCCAAGGTCGTTCTCGACGAGGATGCCGAGCGTATCGAAGTCGTCGTTCCCGACGAGCAGCTGTCGCTTGCGATCGGCCGCCGCGGCCAGAACGTCCGCCTCGCCTCGCAGCTGACCGGCTGGGATATCGACATCATGACGGAGGCCGAGGAATCGGAGCGCCGCCAGAAGGAATTCAACGAGCGCACCAACCTGTTCATGGATTCGCTCGATGTCGACGAGATGGTCGGCCAGGTTTTGGCTTCGGAAGGTTTTGCCGCGGTTGAAGAGCTGGCTTATGTCGATCTCGATGAAATCTCTTCGATCGACGGTTTCGACGAGGAGACGGCGCAGGAAATCCAGCAGCGTGCCCGCGAATTCCTCGAGCGTCTCGAAGCCGAGATGGACGAGAAGCGCAAGGCGCTCGGTGTTCAGGACGAACTGCGTGAGATCAACGGCATGACCGCCCAGATGATGGTGGCGCTCGGCGAAGATGGCATCAAGACGATCGAGGACTTTGCCGGCTGCGCTGCCGACGATCTCGTCGGCTGGTCGGAACGCAAGAACGGTGAAACGAAGAAGTTCGAAGGGCTGTTCTCGAAGTTCGACGTCTCGCGCGTCGAAGCAGAACAGATGATCGTCCAGGCCCGCCTTTCGGCCGGCTGGATCACGCAAGAGGACCTGGCGAAGGGGACCGAAGAAGAGGTCACCGAAGCCGAACAAGAAGCATGATGACCGCGCATGAACCGGACGCTCCTCTCGAGGACGACGATCTTGCAGGTTATGACGTGAACGGACGCATGTGCATCGTGACGCGCGAAAGCGGATCGCCGGAAGAGCTGATCCGCTTCGTCGCCGCTCCCGATGGAACAGTTGTCGCCGATCTGAAGCGCGAGCTTCCGGGACGCGGATGCTGGGTGAAGATCGACCGGTCGCTGGTCGACAGGGCGGTGGCAAAGAAGCTCTTTGCCCGCGCGCTGAAGACGGATGTAAAGGCGGCGGACGATCTCGGCGCGAATGTCGACCGGCTGCTGGCGGCGCAATTGATGCAGATGATGAACATGGCGCGGAAAGCCGGCCAGTTCGTCAGCGGGTCCTCGAAAGTGGATGCCGCGGTCAGAAGCGGAGCAGCCCTTGCGGTGTTCCACGCGACTGGTGCAGCGGACGACGGCGTCCGGAAAATCGACCAGGCCCGCAAGGCCTGGCACCTCGGAATGGAGACCGAGGAGGAGATACCTTCCTTCCGTCTCTTCTCGGAGAGCGAAATGGAAGGCCTGATGGGCCAGAATGCTTTTATCCATGCCGCAGTGCTTGCAGGGCAGGCGGGTGAAGGTGTAGTGAAGCGCGCAAAGATGCTCGAACAGTACCGTAATGGCGGTCAGTCCCGGGCAGCGGGCGGCGCTGGCCGGCAAAAACAATGAGACGGTCACCGGCATCGGCCGGTCCCATTCTCATTGATCGACAGTATTGAACGACAGGGTCTGATCTAGTCATCGCTCCCTGTCCGAAGGAACGGGAACGAATGACCGATAGTAACGACGACAAGACAATCAGCGTAGCGGGCAAAAAGACACTCACCCTGAAACCATCGGGGATGAGCCAGGGTACCGTTCGCCAGGATATGGGTCGAGGCCGCACCAAGGCGGTCGTCGTCGAGACCCGTAAGCGGCGCCCGATGCGCCCGGAAGATGAAAAGCCGATCACACCCGTCGCTCCGGCGGCCCCCGTCCGCGCAGCCGAACCGGCGCCCGCACCCGTGCAGGCACGTCCGCAGCAGCCGGCTCCGCGGGTTCAGCAGGGCAACAACAACCAGACGAACCAGCGTCCGCAGCCGCCGCGCCAGAACGATCGTCCGCGCCCGGTGGTGCTGAACCATCTGTCGCCGGAAGAGATGGACGCCCGCCGCCGCGCGCTTGCCGACTCCCAGGCGCGTGACGCCCAGGATGCGATCCGCCGCGCCGAGGAAGAAAAGCGCCGTGCCGCCGAAGAGGTTGTCCGCAAGGCAGCCGAAGCGGAGGAAGCTGCCCGCCGGGCTGCTGAAGAGGCTATCCGGCAGGCTGAAGCACCCACTGTTGCCGAACCGGCAGCCGCAGAACCGGCTCCGGCCGAAGCACGCTCCGACGCGCCACGGCCGCAGCAGCCCGCATCGTCGGCACCGGCCGCACGCCGGCCCGATGCGGCTGGAGCACCTGTTGCCCGTCCGGCACCCGGCGCTGCCGTCCCCGGCGCCGTTCGCGGCCGTCGCGACGAAAAGGAAGAAGACGATCGTGGCGCAGCGCGCAGCGGCCCGGTCCGTGGCCGCGTCGTGCGCCCGGAACCGGCAAAGCCGGTCACGACTCGTCCGAAGACGGATGAAGAGCGCCGTCGCGGCAAGTTGACGATCACCACCGCCAACGTCGACGGCGAGGACAATGCCCGCGGTCGTTCGCTCTCCGCGATGCGTCGCCGGCAGGAGAAGTTCCGCCGCGGTCAGATGCAGGAAACCCGCGAGAAGATCTCCCGCGAAGTGGTTCTGCCCGAGACCATCACCATTCAGGAACTGTCGCAGCGCATGTCCGAACGCGCCGTCGACGTCATCAAGTACCTGATGAAGGAAGGCCAGATGATGAAGCCGGGCGACGTCATCGACGCCGACCTTGCCGAACTCATCGCCGGCGAATTCGGCCATACGGTCAGGCGCGTGTCGGAATCCGACGTCGAACTCGGCATCTTCAACGTGTCCGACGACGATGGCGAACTGGTTTCGCGCCCGCCCGTCGTTACCATCATGGGCCATGTCGACCACGGCAAGACCTCGCTGCTCGACGCCATCCGCCATGCCAACGTGGTCTCCGGCGAAGCCGGTGGCATCACCCAGCATATCGGTGCCTACCAGGTGGAGCAGAACGGCCAGAAGATCACCTTCATCGATACGCCCGGCCACGCCGCCTTCACGGCAATGCGTGCCCGCGGTGCGCAGGCGACCGACATCGCGATCCTGGTCGTCGCGGCCGACGACAGCGTGATGCCGCAGACAATCGAATCGATCAACCACGCCAAGGCGGCCGGTGTTCCGATCATCGTGGCGATCAACAAGGTCGACAAGCACGAGGCCGATCCGCAGAAGGTCCGCAACCAGCTGCTGCAGCACGAAGTCTTCGTGGAATCCATGGGCGGCGAAGTGCTTGACGTCGAGGTTTCGGCCAAGACCGGCAAGAACCTCGACAAGCTGCTCGAGGCGATCCTCCTGCAGGCGGAAATTCTCGATCTCAAGGCCAATGCGAACCGGACCGCGGAAGGCACTGTCATCGAAGCCCAGCTCGATCGTGGCCGTGGTTCGGTCGCGACCGTGCTCGTCCAGAAGGGCACACTGCGTCCGGGCCAGATCATCGTCGCCGGCGACGTCTGGGGCCGCGTGCGCGCTCTCGTTACCGACAAGGGTGACCATGTGAAGGAGGCTGGTCCGGCAACGCCGGTCGAGGTTCTCGGTCTGTCCGGCACGCCGCAGGCCGGCGACAAGTTCGCCGTCGTCGAAAGCGAAAGCCGTGCCCGCGAAATCTCGGAATATCGTCAGCGTCTGGCCCGCGACAAGGCGGCTGCCCGCCAGTCGGGACAGCGCGGTTCGCTGGAACAGATGATGATGCAGCGCCAGAGCGTCGGCATCAAGGAGTTCCCGCTGGTCATCAAGGGTGACGTGCAGGGCTCGATCGAAGCGATTGCCGGCGCACTGGAGAAGCTCGGCACCGACGAGGTTCGCGCCCGCATCGTCCATTCGGGCGCCGGCGGCATCACCGAGTCGGATATCTCGCTCGCCGAAGCCTCGAACGCGGCCATCATCGGCTTCAACGTTCGTGCGAATACGCAGGCACGCCAGTTCGCCGAGCGCGAAGGCATCGAAATCCGCTACTACAACATCATCTACGACCTCGTGGATGACGTGAAGGCAGCGATGTCGGGTCTCTTGTCTCCGGAACGGCGCGAAACCTTCATCGGCAACGCCGAGATCCTCGAGGTGTTCAACATCACCAAGGTCGGCAAGGTCGCAGGCTGCCGTGTCGTCGAAGGCAAGGTCGAACGTGGTGCAGGCGTCCGCCTCATCCGCAACGACGTTGTCGTTCACGAAGGCAAGCTCAAGACGCTCAAGCGCTTCAAGGACGAAGTGTCCGAAGTGCCGATGGGTCAGGAATGCGGCATGGCCTTCGAAAACTACGAGGACATGCGCGCCGGCGACGTCATCGAGTGCTTCCGCGTCGAGCATATCACGCGCACGCTCTAAACTGCTGCGCCTGAACTTTTTCGAACGCCATCCGCCAGCCGGCGGATGGCGTTCGAGCATCTGGCGACTTGACCTTTTCGACCAAAAGAGTCATGGACGCTCTTCTTTGACGGGTTCGATTCCCAGCCGCATCGGCAAATAGAGATAACAATGACCAGAGCAACTTCTTCCGCGCCTTCGCAGCGCATGCTGCGCGTTGGCGAACAGGTTCGCGCCGCTATCACCCAGGTGCTGCAGCGCGGCGAGGTGCGCGACGACGTCATCGAGGCGACCGTGATCTCGATCTCGGAAGTGCGCATGTCGCCGGACCTCAAGATCGCCACCGCCTATGTGACGCCGCTCGGCGTTTCAGATCACAGCATCGTCATCGAAGCATTGAACCGCAATGCAAGGTTTATCCGCGGCCGGCTCGGGCAGCAGCTTCGGCAGATGAAATACATGCCGGAGGTGCGCTTCCGCGACGATACGAGCTTCGACAACTACAAGAAGATCGACGAGCTGCTGCGTTCGCCCGAGGTGAGCCGCGACCTCGACGGCGACAATGACGAACAATAAACAGAAGAGACGCATGTCCAAACCACGCAAACCCAAGGGCCGGCCGATTTCCGGCTGGCTGATCCTCGACAAGCCGGTGGATTTCGGCTCGACGGAAGCCGTTTCCAAGATCAAGTGGCTCTATAAGGCTGAGAAGGTCGGTCATGCCGGCACGCTCGATCCGCTCGCCTCCGGCATGCTGCCGATCGCGCTCGGCGACGCGACGAAGACCGTTCCCTACGTGATGGACGGCCGCAAGATCTATGAGTTCACGGTGAGCTGGGGCGAGCAGCGGGCGACCGACGATCTCGAGGGCGAAGTGACTGAGAGCTCGGACAAGCGCCCGAGCGAACAGCAGATCCGCGATATCCTGCCTGGATATATCGGCACCATCAGCCAGGTGCCGCCGCAGTTTTCCGCGATCAAGATAGCGGGCGAACGTGCCTATGATCTGGCGCGCGAAGGCGAGACCGTCGAAATCCCCTCGCGTGAGGTCGATATCTTCCGGCTGACCTTGATTGCCTGCCCGGACGCCAATACCGCGCATTTCGAAGTGGAATGCGGCAAGGGTACCTATGTCAGGGCGCTGGCGCGCGATTTCGGCCGCGAGCTCGGCTGCTACGGCCACGTGTCCGGGCTGCGGCGCACCTTCGTCGCGCCCTTCGCGGAAGAGGCCATGGTGCCGCTCGCAGATCTAGTGGCACTGGAGGCGATCGAGGACATGGACGAGCGGCTGGCGGCCCTCGACGCGCTGCTGATCGACACCTGCGAGGCGCTATCGTCCCTGCCCCATCTCGTCATCAACGACGACCAGGCGCACCGGCTGAAGATGGGCAACCCGATCCTGGTGCGTGGCCGCGATGCGCCGATTGCCGAAAGCGAAGCCTATGCGACGGCCCGCGGCAGGCTGATCGCGATCGGCGAGATCGGCCAGGGCGAGTTTCGCCCGAAGCGGGTTTTCGCCTGAACCTGTTTGGGTTTGTGACAACGACAGAGATTGTCAGCCGCCAGCAATGAGATATTTTCCCTGTCGGGCCATGGCGGCCCGACAGGGGGAAGACTATGCGCGGAAATGTTATCGCAATCCTGACGTTCTTTTCGATGTTGCTTGCCGTCGCCGGCGCTCAATCCGCCGAGCGCTGGGCCGAGCTTCCGGCCTTTCCTTCGATGCCGGTGGCAAAGACGAGCGGCATGGCCGATGTGAACGACATCAAGATGTATTACGCCGAATATGGCGAAGGCGAACCTATCCTCTTCATCCATGGCGGTCTTGGAAATGCCGACGTCTGGGGTCACCAGGTCGCCGATTTTGCGAGGGATCATCGGGTCATCGTTGCCGACAGCCGCGGACATGGGCGCTCGACGCGCAGCCAGCAGCCCTTCGGTTACGACCTGATGACGTCTGACTACGTCGCGCTTCTCGATTATCTGAAGATCGACAAGGTGACGCTTGTGGGATGGTCGGACGGCGGCATCATCGGCATCGACATGGCGATGAAACATCCGGAGAAGCTGACGCGCGTCATTGCCCAGGCGGCCAACGTCACGACCGACGGCGTCAAGGCTGATGTCTTGAACAACAGGACCTTCAACGACTACATCAACGTCGCTGGCGAATATTACAGGAAGCTGTCGCCGACGCCGAACGAATACGATGCCTTCGTCACCCAGATCTCCGAGATGTGGGCGACGCAGCCGGCCTGGACGGCAGCGGATCTTGGAAAGATCTCGGTGCCGGTCACGCTTGCCATCGGCGACCATGATGAGGCCGTAAAGCTCGACCATACGGAGATGATGGCGAAAGTCATTCCGGGCGCCAAGCTGGTGATCCTGAAAGACGCCAGCCATTTCGCCATGCTGCAGGATCCCATGGGTTACTATGCGATGATCCGGGACGCCATGGCGGGCCGCTGAAAACCGCTGCAGGAGCTCCCCTCTTTCCATCGCGGCTTATTTGGTTTATAGGCAGCGCCAGCGTCAGGTTTGCCTGCTCGCATTCACGGCCAAAGCTGGACGACATCCCGGCTTTTGGCGACTTTATCTCCTCCTCTTAGAAAGGATCACCCGATGTCGATCACTGCTGAGCGCAAGTCTGCGCTGATCAAGGAATATGCGACCGTTGAAGGCGATACCGGTTCTCCGGAAGTCCAGGTCGCGATCCTGACCGAACGCATCAACAACCTGACCGAACACTTCAAGGACCACAAGAAGGATAACCATTCCCGCCGTGGCCTGCTGACGATGGTTTCGAGCCGCCGCTCGCTTCTTGATTATCTCAAGAAGAAGGATGAAGGCCGCTATTCCAAGCTGATCACCAGCCTGGGTATCCGCCGCTAAGATTGTCCGGCGGGCGCTTTCCAAGCGCCCGCCGGATGTGTTTCGGGACGACGTTCCCGATGAAATGTTCCAGCCGCGCCCTATCTTCTAAGCGGTGGAAAGACCGGCAGACCCGGATGGGCCGGATCTGCCAAACCAACCGTTGACCTGTCATGGGGCAGGATTGCCGGATGCTTTCGGCCAAGGCTTGTCAACGAGCTTTGGCCCGGTTTCTCAGGAATGCCTGAGGAAACCGAGGATGAAAAGCCTCCCGTTGTCTTGCCCGTGATACGTCACATTGATTGCGGTCGACTGTGCGCTGCGCCTTGATATCGGCGATGGCGCGTGCTCCCGCATTGAAGGACAAGACATGTTTGATACACACACAGTCGAAATCGAGTGGGCCGGCCGCCCGCTGAAGCTCGAAACCGGCAAGATCGCCCGTCAGGCCGACGGCGCGGTTCTCGCCACCTACGGCGAAACCGTCGTCCTCGCCACTGTCGTCTCGGCCAAGGCGCCGAAGGCCGGCCAGGACTTCTTTCCGCTCACCGTCAACTACCAGGAAAAGACCTATGCGGCCGGCAAGATTCCCGGCGGCTATTTCAAGCGCGAAGGCCGTCCGAGCGAAAAGGAAACCCTGGTTTCCCGCCTGATCGACCGCCCGATCCGCCCGCTCTTCCCGGAAGGCTACAAGAACGACACGCAGGTCGTCGTTACCGTTATCCAGCATGACCTCGAAAACGACCCGGACATCTTGTCGATGGTCGCGACCTCGGCTGCGCTGACGCTCTCCGGCGTGCCCTTCATGGGCCCGGTCGGCGGTGCGCGCGTCGGTTACATCAACGGCGAATATGTTCTTAACCCGCATCTCGACGAGATGGACGAATCGAGCCTCGACCTCGTCGTCGCCGGCACCTACGACGCCGTGCTGATGGTGGAATCCGAAGCCAAGGAACTCAACGAAGACGTCATGCTCGGCGCCGTCATGTTCGGCCACAGGGGCTTCCAGCCGGTTCTCGACGCGATCATCAAGCTCGCCGAAGTGGCCGCCAAGGAGCCGCGCGACTTCCAGCCGGCAGACTACTCCGCTCTCGAAACCGAGATGCTCGGCCTTGCCGAAGGTGAACTTCGCGAAGCCTACAAGATCACCCAGAAGGCTGACCGCTACGCCGCCGTCGACGCCGTCAAGGCGAAGGTGAAGGCACACTTCCTCCCCGAGGAAGGCGAAGCTCGGTACACGGCCGAAGAAGTCGGCGCGATCTTCAAGCATCTGCAGGCGAAGATCGTCCGCTGGAACATCCTCGACACCAAGAGCCGTATCGACGGCCGCAACCTCGAAACCGTCCGTCCGATCGTTTCGGAAGTCGGTCTTCTGCCGCGCACCCACGGTTCGGCGCTGTTTACCCGCGGCGAAACCCAGGCGATCGTCGTTGCGACCCTCGGCACCGGCGAAGACGAGCAGTATGTCGACAGCCTGACGGGCATGTACAAGGAGCGCTTCCTGCTCCATTACAACTTCCCTCCCTACTCGGTTGGTGAAACCGGCCGCATGGGCTCCCCGGGTCGCCGCGAAATCGGCCACGGCAAGCTCGCATGGCGCGCGATCCGTCCGATGCTGCCGACCGTTGAGCAGTTCCCCTACACGCTGCGCGTCGTCTCCGAGATCACCGAGTCGAATGGCTCGTCCTCGATGGCGACCGTCTGCGGTACCTCACTCGCTCTGATGGACGCCGGCGTTCCGCTGGCAAAGCCGGTTGCCGGTATCGCCATGGGTCTGATCCTGGAAGGCGATCGCTTCGCTGTCCTTTCCGACATTCTCGGTGATGAAGACCACCTCGGCGACATGGACTTCAAGGTCGCCGGTACCGCCGACGGCATCACCTCGCTGCAGATGGACATCAAGATCACCGGTATCACCGAAGAGATCATGAAGGTCGCCCTTGGCCAGGCCCAGGGCGGTCGCGTCCACATCCTCGGTGAAATGTCCAAGGCCATCACCGAAAGCCGCGGCCAGCTCGGCGAATTCGCTCCGCGCATCGAAGTCATGAACATCCCGGTCGACAAGATCCGTGAAGTCATCGGCTCCGGCGGCAAGGTCATTCGCGAAATCGTCGAAAAGACCGGCGCGAAGATCAACATCGAAGACGACGGCACCGTCAAGATCGCCTCGTCCTCCGGCAAAGAGATCGAAGCGGCCCGCAAGTGGATCCACTCGATCGTTGCCGAACCTGAGATCGGCCAGATCTACGAAGGCACGGTCGTCAAGACCGCCGACTTCGGCGCCTTCGTCAACTTCTTCGGCGCCCGCGACGGTCTTGTCCACATCTCGCAGCTCGCTTCCGAGCGTGTTGCCAAGACCCAGGACGTCGTCAAGGAAGGCGACAAGGTCTGGGTCAAGCTGCTCGGCTTCGACGAACGCGGCAAGGTTCGCCTGTCGATGAAGGTCGTAGACCAGGCCACCGGCCAGGAAATTGCGAACGAGAAGAAGAAGGAAGAAGCGGCCGAATAAGCCGCCTTCCCGACTCAATACCGGGCGCGGGAATGCTTCCGCGCCCTTTTTTGTATCCTAAAGCGCGGCGCGATCTTTCAGATCGCAGATTCAAAGTGATAGAGCGTCCTTAGCGCGTCTGAAAAGACGCGTGGCGCTCTAGCCGCACTTCAGGTCTTTGGTTTTGCGCATGTCGTGCTCGCAAAACCGCTGAACACTTTTGCGCGACATGCTTTAAGACGAGACGAGACCATGAGCAGCGAGACGCTGAAGACCCTGTTCCATCCCTTTACCAGCGGCACAGTCGCGGCGCCCGGCGAAGGCGAGCGCGTGCTCTTCCTCGGCGCCGAGGCAGGCTTTGCGCTGCCGGAAGGCTTTGCCGCCTCGCTCAGCGCCGTCCAGGGCTTCCGGCCGCTCTATCGGCAGTTGCTGGCGCAGCGGATCGAAGCGAAGCCGGAGATCGACGGCGAGGACTACGATGCGGCTCTGGTGCTCTGCACCAAGCACAAGGGCGAGAACGAGGCCAATCTCGCCGCCGCGATCGCCCGCACGCGGCTCGGCGGCCTGATCGTCATTGCCGGCGCCAAGGAAGACGGTATCCAGCCGCTGCGCAAGCGGATGGAAGGTTTCAATCTCGCCGTCGACCATATGCCGAAATATCACGGCGTTGCCTGCTGGTTCGGCCGGCCAACGGATGCCGACGAGATCATCTCCAAGCTGGCAAAGGCGCCGGTACGCGTCGACGGCCGTTTCCAAGCCACCGCCGGCATGTTCTCGCATGACCGGATCGATGCCGGATCGGAGCTGCTCGCCTCGCGCCTGCCTGAGGATTTCACCGGCGACGTGGCGGATTTCGGCGCCGGCTGGGGCTATCTTTCCGTCGAGATGGCGCAGAAGTCGCGTGGGCTGACCCGCCTCGACCTCTACGAGGCCGATCACGCGGCTCTGGAGGCTGCCAAGGGTAATCTGGCCAAGAACTGCCCGAACGCGCCTGCACGCTTCTTCTGGCACGATCTGGCGGGCGAGCCGGTCAAGGACAAATACGACCTCGTCATCATGAACCCGCCCTTCCATGAGGGCCACGCAGCCGAGCCGGCGCTCGGCGAGGCGATGATCAAGACCGCCGCATCCGCCCTTCGCGGCGGCGGCCGCCTGATGCTCGTCGCCAATCGCGGCCTGCCCTACGAGCCGGTCCTGGCGGCGAATTTCAGGGAAAGCGGCGAAACCTGCCGCAACGCACGCTTCAAGGTTCTCTGGGCGAAGAAATAGGCTTACGCGGCTTCGACGCCGATCCTATCATCGAACAACAAAAAGGCCGTGCGCATCATCTGCGCACGGCCTTTGAGTTTCAATCGAATAGCGTTTACTCGATGTCCGCCCTGCGCAGCGTTTCCAGTGTCGGCATCGAGGTGACGTTGAAGCCGGCGTCGACGAAGTGGATTTCGCCGGTGACGCCGGAGGATAGGTCGGAGAGTAGGTAGAGAGCCGAGCTGCCGACCTGATCGATGGTGACGGCCTTGCGCAGCGGCGCATTGCGCTGGTTCCAGGAGAGGATCGCTCGTGCATCGGAGATGCCGGCGCCGGCAAGCGTGCGGATCGGGCCGGCGGAAATGGCATTGACGCGGATGCCGCGCGGGCCGTAGTCGGCGGCGAGATAGCGCACCGAAGCCTCGAGCGCTGCCTTGGCAACCCCCATGACGTTGTAGTTCGGGATGACGCGCGTCGAGCCATTGTAGGTCAGCGTCAGCATCGAACCACCATCTTCCATCAACGGAGCGCAGCGCTTGGCGATCTCGGTGAAGGAGAAACAGGAAATGACCATGGTCCGGCTGAAATTCTCACGCGTCGTATCGGCGTAGAGACCCTTCAGCTCGTTCTTGTCGGAAAAGCCGATGGCATGAACGATGAAATCGAGCTTGCCCCAGCGCTCGCTTATCGCGTCGACCACGGCATCGACCGAGGCGACGTCCTCGACGTCGCAGGGCAGGACGAAATCCGAGCCGACCTCGGCAGCAAGCGGCCTGACGCGCTTGCCGAGCGCATCGCCCTGATAGGTGAAGGCGAGTTCCGCACCCTGTGCGGCGAGAGCTTTTGAAATCCCCCAGGCGATCGAGTGGTTGTTGGCGACGCCCATGACGAGCCCGCGCTTACCCTGCATGATTCCCGTCATATTATTATCCGTTATAGCGCTGGAAGACCAGCGTGGCGTTGGTTCCGCCGAAGCCAAAGGAATTGGAGAGGGCAATGTCGATCTTCGCGTCGTCGATGCGCTTGCGCACAATCGGGACACCTTCGAATTCGGGATCGAGCTCGGTGATATGGGCGCTTTCGCCGATGAAGCCTTGCTGCATCATCAGCAGGGAATAGATCGATTCCTGCACGCCGGCAGCGCCAAGCGAATGGCCGGTCAGCGACTTGGTCGACTGGATATGCGGGATCTTCGAGCCGAATACCTCACGGATCGCACCGATTTCCTTGCTGTCGCCGACCGGCGTCGATGTGCCGTGGGTGTTGACATAGTCGACATCGCCTTTGACGGTGGCGAGCGCCTGGCGCATGCAGCGGATAGCGCCTTCGCCCGACGGGGCGACCATGTCGTAGCCGTCCGAGGTTGCGCCGTAGCCGACGATCTCGGCATAGATCTTGGCGCCGCGGGCCTTGGCGCGCTCCAGCTCCTCGAGCACCAGCACGCCGGCGCCGCCGGCGATGACGAAACCGTCGCGGTTGACGTCATAGGCGCGCGAGGCGCTGTCCGGCGTGTCGTTATATTTGGAGGACATGGCGCCCATGGCGTCGAAGAGGTTGGACATCGTCCAGTCGAGATCCTCGTGGCCGCCGGCGAACATCACGTCCTGCTTGCCCCACTGGATCATCTCGGCGGCGTTGCCGATGCAATGCGCCGAGGTCGAGCAGGCCGACGAGATCGAATAATTGACGCCGTGGATCTTGAACCAGGTGGCGAGCGTGGCCGATGCGGTAGAGGACATCGCCTTCGGCACGGCGAAGGGGCCGATGCGCTTCGGGCTGTTGTTCTTCACGGTGATCTCGGCAGCTTCGATCAGGGTGCGGGTGGACGGACCGCCGGAGCCCATGATGATGCCGGTACGCTCGTTCTGAGCGTAGTCTTTCTCTTCCAGGCCGGAATCGGCAAGTGCCTGTTTCATGGCCACATGGTTCCAGGCGCCGCCCTGCGACAGGAAACGCATGGCGCGGCGGTCGACCAGTTCGGCAAGTTCCGCCGAACCGAGCTTCGGACTGCCCCAGACCTGGCACTTGAACCCGTGTTCGGCGAAATCGCTCGAAAAGGAGATACCCGACTTTGCCTGTCGCAAGGATTCGGTGACTTCGGCCGCGTCGTTTCCGATCGAGGACACGACACCCAGACCCGTGACAACTACCCGTCTCATCTGATCAAACCTTTGTTGTTTTCGTCAGCCGCTCGAAATGCGGTTTCAGGCCGTCTTGTCTTTCGATAGACCGACGCGAAGGTCGGCCGCCTGGTATATGGTCTCGCCGTCCGCCTTTAGCCAGCCGTCGGCCGTGCCGAGGACCAGACGGCCGCGCATGACACGCTTGAAGTCGATGCCATATTCGATCAGCTTCGTCTGCGGTCGGACCATGCCCTTGAATTTCACTTCGCCTGTTGAAAGCGCCATGCCGCGGCCTTGCTCGCCGAGCCAACCCAGATAGAAACCTGTCAGCTGCCACATGCCGTCGAGACCGAGGCAGCCCGGCATGATCGGATTGCCTTCGAAATGGCAGGGAAAATACCAGTCGTCGGGGCGCACGTCATATTCCGCCCGGAGGTAACCCTTATCGAAGGTGCCGCCCGTTTCGGAAATCTCCGTTATGCGGTGAACCATCAGCATGGGCGGCAGGGGCAGCTGCGCATTGCCGGGGCCGAACAGCTCGCCGTGCGCGCAAGCGATGAGTTCTTCATACGAGAAGCTGGACTGTCTGGTCGTCATAAAGTTTCTTTTTCCCCCCGCGTCAAGCCGATGGATGTGAACGTGTAGTCCAGGTTCTTCAGAAAATGAAGCACAAGCAAGGCAGCTTCATTCATCGCCCCGGACCAGGCTTGCACCATTATTTGGTGGTCGCATACAGGAAGGCTAGGGCTGGGACCAGACCTATTTGCGTCAAAAGCCCGTTTTTGCCGCGTTTATCAGGCTCCCGTCGCCATTGAACTATTGAAAGGCTCCGATGCAAAAGTTATACCGCTTAAAGAAACATGATTGCTTTATGCCAGAATAACCGGAGTTGGTTTTGATGACGGGTGCACTCCCGATCGCAATAGAGGTAAGGCTGCGCGGTGCGGGCCTGCGCCCCACCCGCCAGCGCGTCGCCCTCGGCGACCTCCTGTTTGCCAAGGGCGACCGGCATTTGACCGTCGAGGAACTGCATGAAGAGGCGGTTGCCGCCGGCGTGCCGGTGTCCTTGGCAACGGTCTACAACACGCTGCACCAGTTCACGGAAGCCGGTCTCATCCGCGTTCTCGCCGTCGAGAGCGCCAAGACCTATTTCGATACCAATATTTCAGACCATCACCATTTCTTCGTCGAAGGCGAGAACGAGGTTCTCGACATTCCCGTCAGCAACCTGACGATCGCCAATCTGCCGGAACCACCCGAAGGCATGGAGATCGCCCATGTCGACGTGGTGATCCGCCTGCGGGCAAAGCAGGGCTGACGATACCGCTAAAGCGCGTCGCGCCGAATCGGCCCCTCGATCTCTATTTTTATGCATGTCGTTGTCCCAAAACCGCTACGCACTTTTGGGCGACATGCATTGGGCTTCACATGACATCGTCGGGGTGCCGGCCAGGCTGATGCTTGTAGGTCGGGAAGGTCCAGCCGAACCACAGGGCTCCGCCGCGCACGGCAAAGGCTGCGACGACGCCGCAGGCCGACGCCAGATAGAGCTGCATTCCGAGCCCATTGGCGGCGGTAAACACGCCGGCGCCAATGAGTGCGGCGGTGACATAGATTTCCGGCCTCAACAGCACGGAGGGCTCGTTTGCCATCAGATCGCGCAGGATGCCGCCGAAAGTCGCCGTCAGCGTGCCGGTGACGATCGCGATTGTGGGCGAACCGGTGGCGGCGAGGCCCTTGGCGGCGCCGAGCACGCAATAGGCGGCCAGGCCGATCGCATCGAGCCAGATCAGCAGGCGATAGCGCGATTCCAGCAGGTGGGCGGTGAAGAAAACGATGATCCCCATGATACAGCAGACGAGGATATAGGCGGGGTTCAGCACCCAGAAGACCGGCACGCGGCCGAGCACGATATCGCGCACGGTACCGCCGCCCGTTCCCGTCACCATGGCGAAAAACAAAAAACCGATCAGATCCAGTTGCTTGCGCGAGGCGGCGAGCGCGCCTGTCGCGGCAAACAGCGCAATGCCGGCATAATCGAGATAGACGAGCAGAGACATGCGAGCCCCGGGACCGGCTGAAGTTCAGAGCATGATGCCGAAAAGTGTGAGCGGTTTTCGGACGACATCATGCTCTCACTCTTGAATTGAGAACAGGATTCAGATTTTAGGCCAACTAGGCCTAAAATCATCCTGTTCTCGGGAATCAATCACGGCGGCAAGGGCGGCGCAAGGCGGCGCGGCCATAAAGCTGATGTCTTTGATTTAATGCATGTCGTCGTCCCAAAGCATGTCGTTGTCCCAAAACCGCTGCACAGTTTTCGGCGACATGCATTGGGAGCCTTTATCCAAAGAGGAAAGCCGTGAAAACGCTGGTGCTCGCCGTTCTGAATATCGTCCTGCTGCTTGCCATGCCGGCCGTCGCCCTCAGTCAGCAATCGCTGATATCCGACCCTGAGATCTACGAGAAGAAACATTTCCAGCAGCAGTGCAAGACGGCCGAGTTTGCCGACGGCTTCATCATCCGGCAGGACATCAACAATGACGGCCTGATCGATGCGGTGGTCAACGAGGGCCAGCTGACCTGCGACGGGCAGAAGGGGCCGCAATGCAATGACGACGGCTGTACCTATAATTTCTACCTGCAGGTTGCCGAAGGCGGTTATTTCATGATCGCAACGGCACAGATCTATGGCTACGATTTCGTCCAGCGCTTCGGCAACATGGTGCTGGCGATGAAGATGCATCCGCGCTTCTGCGACCGCACCGAGGGTGATCCCTGCACCGTGACGGCACGCGTCCGCGGCACGAAATTCGTCACCATCTCGAAGAAGTAGACCTCAGCTTGGATAAAGCTCCGACGTGCGGCCGGCGAGGTAATATCCGACCAGGCCATACCATTCGCGGATCGCCGTCGCCATGTTCTGCGCATTGAGGCTCGGCTGGGTGAAATCAAACCCAAGCCTCACGCGGCCGTCGGTGCGATAATCGGTCGGCCAGGGCACGATATCGATGCCGAGCTTGCGGAAGATGCCGACGGATCGCGGCATGTGAAAACCCGAGGTGATCAGCAGGCAATTGGAAAGGCCCTGGCTTGCCAGGAATTCCTTGGTATTGACGGCGTTTTCGAAGGTCGTGCGCGATTGCCTCTCTTCGATCAGGCGATCCCTGCCAACGCCGAAGAGCGGAAAGAAACGCTCGGAGGCGGCCGCATCGCCTTCATAGATACCTGAGATGGAGCCGTCGCCGCCCGATACCAGGATACGTGACTGCGGAAATTTCTGCGCGAGCCGCAAGGCTTCGACGAAGCGGTCGGCTCCGTCATTGAATTCTATGCCGTGGCGCGCCGTGTTCACCTCGTTTTCGAAGCCGCCGCCGAGCACGATCATGCATTGCAGGCTATCAGGATCGGCAGCGGGCTTGGCGAAACGCTGCTCGAGACCCTGCATCAGGAGGTTTCCGGCGGTGGTGTAAAGCGTCACGAAAAGGATAAGGGCCGAACCAGCTGCGCCGAGAATACTTAGGGTACGCCAGCGCAGGAGGCCGGCAATCAGGGCAAGCAAGATGAGGAAGAATGCCAGCGACAGCGGCTGAGCGAAAATCCAGACAAGCTTCGAAATCAGGAACAAGACCCACTCCTTTGAGGATTAGCGGCGGTCCTTCCTATCCGATTCGACGGTAACAGGAATGCGACGGTTTTATTTCGCGTGCGTGAGGGCCGATCCGCTCGGCGCGATCTTCTGATTGAAGCGCCGCTGAAGCGGCCGCGGGATGAGCATTGCGACCAGTGAAAGCATCATGGCGAAGAGGGAGACCAGCCACAACGCATGCGCTCCGGTCAGTCGCGTCAGGACGGCGCCGACGATCGCGCCGAGCATCATGCCGCCCCAGGGTACGATCTGGATCGTCCATTCGACACGACGATCGCCGATGATCCAGCGGCCGATGCCACGGCCGAAGCGCGACAGAGCGCCTGTGACATAAGTCAGGCCGATCGGCAGGCCTTCGATGTGCTCGACGGCGGCGTTCACCATGCCCATGGAAAAGACGATCATGTAGAACCGCACGAACAGCATGTTCTGTACTGTCATCACCGAGGCGAGCGCCAGAACCAGGGCGACGCAGCCAAGCACCACAAAAATGCGGCGCTGCGAAACATGGGAGATGACGATACCTGCCGCATTGCCAAGCACGAAGACGATGATGGCAGAGATCAGGACAGCGGCATGATAAAGATTGCCCTCGCTCAAGGCGAGTGCGGCACGCGTCGTATTGCCTGTCATGAAGGAAACGAAATCGCCGGTGAGCAGAAGACCGGTCGCATCGGTCATGCCGGCCAGAAACGAAATCGAGCCGACGAGGGCGAGCCCGGTCAGGGTTCGGCGGGTACGGATGATGCGGCGTCGTCTTGATCTGGTCATTGGCTGAAGGTCCCGGAGCCGAATC
Organism: Rhizobium sp. LARHSG275; assembly: GCF_052871115.1. Taxonomy (NCBI): domain Bacteria; kingdom Pseudomonadati; phylum Pseudomonadota; class Alphaproteobacteria; order Hyphomicrobiales; family Rhizobiaceae; genus Rhizobium; species Rhizobium sp. LARHSG275. The sequence goes on from NZ_JBIXJN010000012.1 coordinate 184,974, forward strand.
GCTGAGATTCCAGCAACAAGCATACATCCTCGCATTGAGGAATTGGCAAAGGCGATCGGAAGGGGGTGGGCGACTTGAACGGCAAGAGACATTTTCGGCCATAGAGGCAGCGTTGCTTCAGATCGAAGCTCCGTAAGCGTTTACGTCAATCAACGCGCAACCCGTCGATCGGTGCTGCGCAATTGTCTGATCGGCACCTTAGGGAGATCAAAAGGCCCAAAGGCAAACTCCCCAAACGTTACAATACGATCGTCATGTCACTCATCCTCTCGCTGCTGATGACATCAGTCGTCTCGGCGATCAGCATCGTGAGGGCACAGGGCCTGACCGCGCCTGCACTTGCCATGTGGCCCTCCACATAGGCGCTCTCCTGGGCGATCGGCTTTCCCGTGCTGCTGTTGGTTCTGCCAGTGGTCACGCCAGAACCAAGCCGGCAATTGCGGCAAAAGTCGCGACAATGCCGGCGATCGCGAAACGAACTGCATAGGCGATGCTCCCCATGCTTGCTGCAAGAACAGCTTTCGCAAGCAGATTGGCGAACGCGGCGACCGCTATGGCGCGAGCGGCCGCATCCGCCGGCACCTGGACGGATGACAATTTAGCCACGGCAAGTGTAATCGCATCGAGATCGCCCAGTCCCGTGATGAACGCAAGGGCGAGCAGCGACTGGTTTCCGAAGACGTTCAGGGTCACGCGCGTCAGGACTATCACGACGGCGAGAACAAGCGCGAAACGCAGCACAACCATCACCTCAAGTGGGTTTCGCGGCAAGAAATCAGTGCTGTCATCCGGGCGCCGCCACGATGCGGCGAGGCCGCCTGCCATGGCGAAGATCACAGCAGCGGGAGCGAGCGATGGAACCAGTTCCTTGAAAACAGCCGGTGCAACGACGCCGCAAATCAAAAGCACCCGGGCGAGGGAAACGGCGCCCGCCAGCATCGCTCCCGCTGAAAGCAATGGTGAGAGGGCAGGCATCTGTGTCGACTGGCGGGCAAAGGAAAGCGTCAAGGCCGTCGACGAGACAATGCCGCCGCTTGCCCCGGTCAGCAGGATGCCGGCGCGGGCGCCGCTGAGCCTGATCAGGATATAGCCGGCAAAGGAAACAGTTCCCACCAGGATCGTCAGCATCCAAAGCTCGAAGGGGTTGATCGCCTGCCAGGGGTCAACCGGCTGATTGGGAAGGATCGGGAGGATGACGACCGTCATCGTCAGGAGGATCAGGGCGGCCCTGAGCTCGAGCCAAGTCAATTGACGAAGAAATCCATGCAATGGTTCGCGCGCGGCGAGGAGCGCTGTTATTGCAACAGCGCTTGCCGCCGTTGCCGTCATATCCGCAACGACTGCGCCGAAGCCCAGCGCGAAGACCGTTATTGCCGCAATGGCACCGGTTGCGCTGTAGTCTTTGTCATGTGTTGCCTGCATGCGGCTGAAAAGGAGAATTGTGACGCAAAAGGAAGCAAAGATGGCCGTCGGCAGAATTGGCCCCGTCACGGGCTGCAGGAAGCCGCAGAAGCCGCCCAGGAAACTGGACAGGCCATAGGTGCGGATCCCCGCTACCCTTTTGCCCGACGCGGCCTCACGATCCTGCCAGCCGCGCTCGATGCCGACCAGAATACCAATCGCAAGCGCGAGACTGAGGCGCTGGAAGGCTTCTTCGGTCGTTACCATGACGTGATCATCCGATGGGTCCAGACGTTGCCGGCCCATCCAATCGTGAAGGCACCTGCGCCGTACATGTCATTTCGTCATCCGCAAGCCGTCGTTCAGCGGCGTTCAGATAGGCTTGCTCCGCGAAGTGCCCATACGCCGAGAACAACGAGGAGAATGCCTGAGATGAAAGCATTCCAAACGAGGAGCGGCTCTTGAACGTACTGGAGGATCCATGGCGAGGCGACAAGCCAGACACCGATCAGAAGATTGACCCATTCTTCCCAAAAACGGTACGATGCCAGAGCAGCCAAGCCTAGGATAGCGATAGCGGTTCCGCAGACAAGGAAATTCCAGGCGGCCGACCCCATAGGCATGGAGTCCGGACTAAATCTTCCGAATACCCAAGGAGAACTGATGAGCCATATTCCCACGATAAAGGCGATGTGGTCTTGCCAACGGCGACGGTTCATTGCTGATCTCCTTGCTCTCCAAGAGCCATTCACAGTCATGCAGCTCATGTCATGGCGTCGGATCGACATTCCTTGCAGCTGAGGAAATTCCCTGGCTGCCGATTTGGGCGCCGGTGATATCAGAGCCGGCCCAGCGCGTCGTCCGTGGACGCCTCTCCGAACTGGTCGAGCGCCTCTTCGAGATAATCCGGCAGGAGGGGCAGGCCGAGAAGATAAGCCGCCGTGCGCGTATTGTGCGCATCGGCAGCCAGGCTGCGCAGTTCATCCCAATCATCGACATTCCCATCGCCTCGGCCGAGCCATGCCAAGGCGACCAGGTCGATCTGTTCGTCTTCGTTGAGAGCCCAGATTGCACTCCTGAGCTCCGTCTCGACGGGATCGTCGTCATGGTCCTCCAGCACTTCGATCATCCCGTCGTCACTCGGATTCGAGCCCGGATCGGGTTCAGTGACAACATCCTTGACGTCGAACTGCTTGCCCTTGAGGATGAGAAAGCGGACGGTCTCCGGCGAAATGCTCGGCCTCCATGCCTCGTTCACAGCGTCATTCATGAAGTGGCCTCCGCGCACGTTATTTCATTTGAACTATACCACGATGTGACATGGAATGCCGATGCATTGAGAAGGTCAATCTGGGCCGTCGTCACGTAACGAAAACGGCAAACGAGAATGGACAGGACGTATCCTTGACGCGCGTTCATGCCGATTGACGCGTTTTCAAAAGGGTGCCGGTTTGCGAGATGAGGAGAAGCTGATGCAAGCAATGATTTTGGAAAGGATCGCGACCCCCTTGCGTCTGGTAGAGCGCGCTAATCGCGTGCCTGGAACGGGCCAGTTGATGTTGAGGATCGAAGCATGCGCCGTCTGCAGGACGGATCTTCACGTCTGTGACGGCGATCTTCCGAACCCGAAGCTCCCACTCGTTCCCGGCCATGAGATCGTCGGCATCGTCGAGGCCGTTGGGGAAGGTGTCGCGTCATCGCGCATAGGGCAAAGGGTTGGTGTGCCCTGGCTCGGCCACACATGCGGCTGCTGCTCGTTCTGCCGCACCGGAGATGAAAATCTCTGCGACGAGCCGCAATTTACCGGCTATACGCGCGACGGAGGTTTTGCCACCCATGTGGTTGCCGACGCAGATTATGCATTTGCACTTGACGGCGAGGCCGATCCGGTCGCTCTTGCGCCGCTGCTATGCGCGGGTCTCATTGGCTGGCGTTCGCTGAAAAAGGCTGGTGACGGTGCCCGGATCGGGCTTTACGGATTCGGTGCAGCCGCCCATATCATCGCGCAAATATGCCGCTGGCAGGGCCGTCAGGTCTATGCTTTCTCACGCACCGGCGATGAGGCAGCGCAACGTTTCGCGCTCAGCCTTGGCGCTTCGTGGGCGGGAAGCTCGGATGAACCTTCGCCCGTCATGCTCGACGCGGCAATCATCTTCGCTCCGGTCGGCGAACTCGTGCCGGCAGCGCTGAAGGCGGTGCGCAAGGGCGGCAGGGTCGTCTGCGGAGGCATCCACATGAGTGATCTTCCGGCTATGCCCTATGCGCTGATTTGGGGGGAGAGAAGCGTTGTTTCGGTCGCAAATCTCACGCGCAAGGATGCGGAGGAATTCTTCCCCATCGCCCGCCAGGCAGGCATCAGAACCCATACGATTGTCTATCCGCTTACCGAAGCCAATAGGGCGCTTGACGACTTGCGTGCCGGCCGATTGAGCGGAGCGGCCGTCTTGAAACCTTGAGCCACGGGCTTATTGCTGGGGCCTTGCAGCGCGACCAGGAGCGCTTCGGTCCGGGGATCGAGATGAGAGCGGCTGACAAGCGCAATCAGATGACGCCGTGGAGCGGAAGGGCGGGGCAGGCTGCGGCGCTGACTGCCGGCTGTTTGCTCGAATGCAAGTCCGGCGCCGTAGGAGAAGAAAAGCCGGTCACGGGCGGGTGCATAGGGCGATATTGACAGCAAACTCGTCTCGGCCTTTTATGAATTCCTTCGTGCCGTCGAGCGGATCGACTACGAGAACGGAATCTGAGTCCTTGCGGGCCTCGAAGACACGGCTGTCTTCTTCGCTGGGGCATTGCCGGAAAGACCGCCAGGCATGCTGCGCGCAGGATGTCATTGCTGGCAAGATCGGCGGAGGTGACGGGTGAACCGTCCTGTTTGGCTCTTACCGCAACGTCGTCGTCCTGCGACGTGAGCGGCAACGCCGGCTTTCCGGATCACCGGGATCAGCGCTTCGACAAGCTGTCTTCTGGAAGACAGGTTCATTTTCACCCCGCGACCCCAGGGCCTCGCTTTCGTTCTGAGATGTGGCGGCGGTCCGAGCATTGATGCGGGTCAATGCATTGTCGCGGAGGCAGGGCGATGCTTTCGATAGTGCGGCATGTCAGCTGAAAGTTTGCAGATGATCACGGAAGACCAGTCGGCAACCATTTCCTTTCTCAACGACGCATTGCCCCAGGATGGGCAGCCGGTCGAAGTGATCGAGACGCATATCTCGCGCATTTTTCTTGCCGGGGACCGCGCCTACAAGATGAAGCGCGCCGTGAAGCTGCCCTATGCCGATTTCTCCTCGGCGGAGAAAAGGCTGGCGACATGCCGGAAAGAGGTGGAATTGAACGCGCCCACGGCGCCCGGCATCTATCTCGGAGTCAGGACGATCACGCTGGAAAAGGACGGTGGCCTTGCGCTTGATGGTCAAGGGACCCTGCATGATGCTCTGGTGGAAATGCGGCGCTTCGATCAGTCGCTGCTACTCGATCATATCGCCACCTCCGGCGGATTGACGTCGTCGATGATGACATCCCTTGCAAGGGCGATCGTCGGCTTTCATCGTCTCGCGCCGGTCATGAATGCCAACGGCGGGGCGGCGAGCATGGCTGCGGTGCTGAAGGTCAATAAGGCCGGCTTTGCGACTAGCCATATCTTTTCCGCCAAGGAGATCGAGGAACTGACCGGGGCCTTCGAGAGGCACCTCGCGCGGCTCGCCCAACTCCTGGACCGGCGGGGGCTGGCCGGCAAGGTCCGGCGTTGCCATGGCGACTTGCATCTCCGCAATATATTCTTGCTTGATGGCGAACCATGCCTGTTCGATTGCATCGAGTTCAACGATCAGATTGCCACCACCGACATTCTCTACGACCTAGCCTTCCTGCTGATGGATCTCTGGCATCGAGGGCATCCCGAGTTCGCGAACCTCGTGATGAACCGTTATCTCGACGAGACGGACGAGGACGACGGTTTTGCAGCACTGCCGTTCTTCATTGCCGTACGCGCTGCCGTGCGGGCTCATGTGATCGCCACTCAGGCGGAGGATGCAGGTGATCGTGCGGCGATGTTGACCGATGAGGCGCGCTCCTATTTCCAGCTCGCCCGGTCTCTCCTGCATCAGGTGCCGGGACAACTCGTCGCGCTCGGCGGCCTCAGCGGATCGGGAAAGACGACGCTTGCAGAAGTGCTGGCGCCGCGGATCGGCCTCGCGCCGGGAGCACGTATCATCGAAAGCGACCGCATCCGCAAGGCAATGCACGGCGTTCCGGCAGAGACGAGGCTGCCGAAGGCCGCGTACCGGCCAGAGGTCTCGGCAAAGGTCTATCAGGAGATGGCCTGGCGCGCCCGTCTCATCCTTGCGGAAGGCAGTTCGGCGGTGGCCGATGCGGTCTTCGACAAGCCGGTCCACCGGCGGATGATCGAGGAAGCGGCGGAAGAAGGCCACCATCCCTTTTCGGCCTTCTGGCTCGAAGCCGATCCGGCACTGCTGTGGCAGCGCGTTGCGGCACGGGTTGGCAGCCCCTCCGACGCGACGGTCGATATCCTGGCGCATCAGTTCGCGCATGAGACGGGCGCCATCGCATGGCCGCGCCTCGACGCCACGCAGCCCGCCGAAAGGCTCGCCGAGGAGATCATGCTGCGCATTAAGGCAAAAGTCATCGAGCCCGTCCCCTGTCAGCCGGCAGACCGCTCGTCCTGAGCCGCATCAGCCGTCCGCCAGCGCGACCGCATGATGCCGTCAGCCGAAATGGCTGGCATAGTCAAGCTGAAGCCCGCGCCCTGCTTTCGTCGCCGGACGATCGCGGATCGAACAGCGTCCGTTTTCACCACGGGCCGTGCTGACCTTCAGCCCGTTTTGACGCGGCCTTCTCACTATGCGATTTGCGTTAGGTCAATGAGCAAATCTCGCCCGCCGCTAATGTACATTTCGTGTTCAGAGGAGGCACGCCATGATCGTAAATGACCGTGAGCTGGCGGACTATTTTTCCGCGCTCGCCAACGCCAGCCGTTTAGCCGTGCTGCGCACGCTGGCCAAGGGTGAGATCTCAGCCACGGAACTCGCCACAAGTGTCGGGCTCAGCCAGTCGGCGTTATCGCACCATCTGAACGTGCTGAAACGTCAGCAGGTCGTCAAGGCGCGCCGCGAAGCTCAGACAATCTATTATTCGCTCGCCAGCCATCGAAGCGAGAAAGCCGTCTCTCTTCTCAACGGCATATTGTTTCCCGACGGACTCCAGTTGTCGATGTTCGGCTTCTCAGACTTTAGCCCCGAGGCCGCGTGAAGATCGCGATCGGCCGGAGCCTCGATCCTGCTTAGGTGGCCTGCCGCAGCCTAGCTGTCAGATCCAAGGTTTTTATTGTCCGGTCCATTTTGATGAATGGAACGAAGCCCTACAGGCCGAGCTCTACATGGAAGACCTGGTTGGCTAACGAGTTTGGTGGAGCTAAGCGGGATCGAACCGCTGACCTCTTGCATGCCATGCAAGCGCTCTCCCAGCTGAGCTATAGCCCCATCAAGGTGGTCCGGCTCAAGGCCGGTCCTGGGATACTCGTAAGGCATGTGCCCTGCGGAGTGGCGGCTTATTACTTCCGGTTTCCGGAGATAGCAAGCCTAAAAAAATGCGGCCCGGAGAATTTTTTCCTCGCCGGGCCGAAATGCGGTCTCAGACTTCGTCTTCGTCACCGGTGACGCCGATGATATCGCTCATGTCGTCATCATCGTCATCTTCGTCGGGTGTAAGGAAGGTATCGTCGTCGTCATCGCCTTCGATTTCAACATCGTCATCGCCAATATCCGGAATGTCGTCGCCGCCGGCGGCGTCATCGGCATCTTCCAGCGAAACCAGTTCGACTTCGGTGTTTTCAGTATCGACTTCCGCGACCTCGTCTTCCTCGGCAACTTCGGCAATCGCCGAGGTTTCTTCGAAGAAGGACAGAGGGTAGGACTTGCCGGTATAAGGAGAAACGATCGGATCCCGGTTCAGATCATAAAACTTCTTGCCGGTTTCCGGATCGGTACGCTTGGTTCCAAGTTCCGCTTTCGCCACTATAAGCCTCGTGTGAATAGCCGAATATGAGATTCGGCAGATGCCGTTCAAGCCGGCGTTCCATCGGAATTTATAAGCCGGTCCCCTTAATCGCTGTGGCTTCCCATGTCAAAGCCAAACTTTGCGATCCGAGCGTCGGGTTTTTGGCAAGCCGACGGATGACCGCCCGGCGCGTTTATGTTAACGAGCCGCAACAGCTGCAGAAGCGGACGGGAATTGCGACCGGCCAAGCCTGCCTTGCGGCAAAAATAGACTGCGTTTGCAAAGGATTACGCCATGCTGCACGGCTCTGCGCCCAGGCCCGCCACCGCCCGCAAATCCGCCAGTCTTACAGGCAGCGTCCGCATTCCGGGCGACAAGTCGATCTCGCATCGTTCCTTCATGTTCGGCGGGCTTGCTTCCGGCGAAACGCGGATCACCGGCCTGCTCGAGGGTGAGGACGTGATCAATACCGGCCGGGCAATGCAGGCGATGGGCGCCAGGATCCGCAAGGAGGGTGCGCAATGGGTGATCGAGGGCACCGGCAATGGTGCGCTGCTTGCGCCTGACGCGCCGCTCGATTTTGGCAATGCCGGCACCGGCGTGCGGCTGACCATGGGTCTCGTCGGCACATACGACTTTCACTCCACCTTCACAGGCGACGCCTCGCTTTCGAAACGGCCGATGGGCCGTGTGCTCGCTCCGCTGCGCGAAATGGGCGTGCAGGTCAGCGCATCCGAAGGCGACAGGCTGCCGGTGACGCTCAGAGGCCCGGGAACGCCGAGCCCGATCCGCTATCGGGTGCCGATGGCATCCGCCCAGGTGAAATCGGCCGTGCTGCTTGCTGGTCTCAATACGCCGGGTGTCACCACGGTCATCGAGCCGGTGATGACGCGCGACCATACCGAAAAGATGCTGCAGGGTTTTGGCGCCGCCCTTTCCGTCGAGACGGCCGGGGATGGCGTCCGCACGATCCGGCTCGAAGGCCGCGGCAAGCTGGCGGGCCAGGTGATCGACGTTCCGGGCGATCCCTCCTCCACCGCCTTCCCGCTGGTTGCGGCGTTGCTTGTCCCCGGCTCCGACATCACCATCGTCAACGTGCTGATGAACCCGACCCGCACGGGGCTGATCTTGACGCTGCAGGAGATGGGCGCTGATATCGAGGTGGTGAATGCACGTCTTGCCGGCGGCGAGGACGTGGCGGATCTGCGCGTGCGCCATTCCGAGCTCAAGGGCGTCACCATTCCCGAAGATCGGGCGCCGTCGATGATCGACGAATATCCTATTCTGGCCATCGCTGCCTGTTTCGCCGAGGGCGCGACGGTCATGAAGGGGCTGGAGGAACTGCGCGTCAAGGAGTCCGACCGTCTTTCCGCCGTCGCCGACGGGCTGAAGCTGAATGGCGTCGACTGCGACGAGGGCGAGGATTTTCTCATCGTGCGCGGCCGACCAGACGGCAAGGGCCTCGGCAACGCTGCCGGCGGCCAAGTCCGGACGCATCTCGACCATCGCATCGCCATGAGTTTCCTTGTCCTGGGGCTTGCCTCGGAGCATGCTGTGACGATCGACGACGCGGCGATGATCGCGACCAGTTTTCCGGAATTCATGCAGCTGATGACCGGCCTTGGAGCGAAGATCGAGCTGGTGGCGGAATGATGTGCCAGCTGCCGCATGTCCGCAAAGACGAACTCATTCGCCGTTTCGGCGTGCTGCCGCAGGATTGATCATATGACAAACGAGACTTTCACCATCGCCATCGATGGCCCGGCGGCGGCCGGCAAGGGGACGCTTTCGCGCCTCATCGCAGAGCGCTACGGCTTCCATCATCTGGATACCGGCCTGACCTATCGCGCCACGGCCAAGGCGCTGCTCGATGCCGGCCTGCCGCTCGACGATGAGGCGGTGGCGGAAAAGATCGCAAGAGAGGTTGAACTCGCCGGATTGGATCGCGATATACTTTCCAAACATGAGATCGGCGAAGCCGCCTCGAAGATTGCCGTCATGCCGGCGGTGCGCCGGGCGCTGGTCGAGGCGCAGCGACGGTTTTCGACGAAAGCGCCGGGAACGGTGCTCGATGGGCGCGATATCGGCACGGTCGTCTGCCCGAATGCGGCGGTGAAATTCTATGTGACGGCGTCGCCGGAAGTCCGCGCAAGACGCCGTTATGACGAGATCCTCGGCAAAGGCCTGACGGCGGATTTCGATGCCATCTTCGAGGACGTCAAGCGGCGCGACGAACGCGACATGGGACGGGCCGACAGCCCTTTGAAACCAGCTGATGATGCGCACTTGCTTGATACGTCGGAAATGAGTATAGAAGCCGCGTTTCAAGCTGCTCAATCGATCATCGATGCGGTCTTGAGCCGAAATGCCTAAATTCAAGCGATTTTGCGTGCTCTGAGCATGGATCGCTTCTCATACAGCAAGCCTGAAATTCCGTCCAAGCGCCGGATTGCCTTCGTAAGAGAGGGCGGACTGGGTTCAGGCCCGTTAACGCAAACCAACCGGCGCATACGTGTCCGCTTCCGTTTCAGGACACGCAGGAGATTTTATGTCAGTAGCTACCCCCTCCCGCGAGGATTTCGCGGCTCTTCTCGAAGAGTCCTTTGCCAAGAACGACCTGGCCGAAGGCTATGTCACCAAGGGCATCGTCACGGGCATCGAGAAGGACGTCGCCGTTGTCGACGTCGGCCTGAAGGTTGAAGGCCGCATCGCGCTCAAGGAATTCGGCGCGCGCGCCAAGGACGGCCTGTTGAAGGTCGGCGACGAAGTCGAAGTCTATGTCGAGCGCATCGAAAACGCACTTGGCGAAGCCGTTCTGTCGCGCGAGAAGGCTCGCCGCGAAGAAAGCTGGGTCAAGCTCGAAGCCAAGTTCGAAGCTGGCGAGCGCGTCGAAGGCGTGATCTTCAACCAGGTCAAGGGCGGCTTTACGGTCGACCTCGACGGTGCGATCGCCTTCCTGCCGCGTTCTCAGGTCGATATTCGCCCGATCCGCGACGTAACCCCGCTGATGCACAATCCGCAGCCCTTCGAAATCCTCAAGATGGACAAGCGCCGCGGCAATATCGTGGTTTCGCGCCGTACGGTTCTGGAAGAATCCCGTGCCGAGCAGCGTTCTGAAATCGTTCAGAACCTCGAAGAAGGCCAGGTTGTTGACGGCGTCGTCAAGAACATCACCGATTATGGTGCGTTCGTTGACCTCGGCGGCATCGATGGCCTGCTGCACGTCACCGACATGGCATGGCGCCGTGTGAACCATCCGTCGGAAATCCTGAACATCGGCCAGCAGGTCAAGGTTCAGATCATCCGCATCAACCAGGAAACCCACCGTATCTCGCTCGGCATGAAGCAGCTCGAGAGCGATCCGTGGGATGGCATCCAGGCCAAGTATCCGGAAGGCAAGAAGATTTCCGGTACCGTCACGAATATCACCGACTACGGTGCATTCGTCGAGCTGGAGCCGGGCATCGAAGGCCTGATCCACATCTCGGAAATGTCCTGGACCAAGAAGAACGTTCACCCCGGCAAGATCCTGTCCACGAGCCAGGAAGTCGAAGTCGTCGTTCTCGAAGTCGACCCGTCCAAGCGCCGTATTTCGCTCGGCCTCAAGCAGACGCTGGAAAATCCGTGGGCAGCATTCGCCCGCAGCCATCCGGCCGGCACTGAAGTCGAAGGCGAAGTCAAGAACAAGACCGAATTCGGCCTGTTCATCGGCCTCGACGGCGATGTCGACGGCATGGTGCACCTCTCCGACCTCGACTGGAACCGTCCAGGCGAACAGGTCATCGAGGAGTTCAACAAGGGTGACGTCGTCAAGGCGGTCGTTCTCGACGTCGATGTCGAGAAGGAACGCATCTCGCTCGGCATCAAGCAGCTCGGCAAGGATGCAGTCGGCGATGCCGCTGCTTCTGGCGACCTGCGCAAGAATGCAGTCGTTTCCTGCGAAGTGATCGCGGTCAACGACGGCGGTGTCGAAGTGAAGCTCGTCAACCACGAGGACATCACTTCCTTCATCCGCCGTGCCGACCTCGCCCGCGACCGCGACGAGCAGCGCCCCGAGCGTTTCTCGGTCGGCCAGGTGTTCGACGCCCGCGTCACCAACTTCTCCAAGAAGGACCGCAAGATCATGCTGTCCATCAAGGCTCTGGAGATTGCGGAAGAGAAGGAAGCCGTTGCCCAGTTCGGTTCGTCCGACAGCGGCGCTTCGCTCGGCGACATCTTGGGCGCAGCCCTGAAGAACCGCGGCGGCGAATAAGCCTCGCATCCGCCTTTGAATTGCAGAACCCGCCGGAGCGATCCGGCGGGTTCTTCATTTTCAGGCGATGGAAAAAGCGTTACTCCCAGCCGACCATGCGCTGATAGAGCGCATATACCGGATCAGTGGCCACGCCCGGCTGACAGGCCGACGGTTCAGCATCGATCATCCTTGGCGTCCGCTCGGGTGCGGCGGCGGTTTCTTCGGCGTCGGGCTCGGCATCGCCGCCGCCGGACTGCGCCTGCTGCTGATCCTCCGACGCGTCGTCGCGGTCGTGCTGATGCTGGTGGTGCGTTTCGCCTGCCTTCTCGTTCGACGGCGTATCCTTGGCAAACTGGTAAGGCAGCTGGCTATAGGCAAATCCTTCCGGCATCCTTGCCGCCAGCGGCACATAGGAAGCCTCGGCCGTCTCGGGAAGCGGCATCATCTGCGGTTGCGCGGAGATTTCTTTCGGCTGACGGACAGCCACGGTCTCGATATCCATCTGCGATGGGCGGAGCGCGGCGGATTGGCGAGCATCGGGTGCGGTGAATTCGGCCGGCTGCCTGGTCAGGGTTTCGGTCGCATCGCTGATGACGGCATCGTCGAGGATCGTATCGATCTCCACTGCCGCCTCGACGGAAAGATCGTCCTGCACGGTCTCGACGTCCTGTTCGCGGATGATGGTGACGATCATCTCGGAGACTTCTTCGGTCATCGAGGCGACAATTCCTGCCCAGTTCCTGGGAATGACAGGATCGACCTTTTCCGCCATCGCGCGGGGTTGGACGGCAGGCGGCGCCGGCGTTTCCGGCGTATCGTCGGCCGCTGCGGCTTCCATCGGCAACGGTTGCCCGGCTTCGATCTCCCGCGGCGCAGATTTTTCCGGGGCGATCTCCGCGGCCGTCGCCGGGGCAGACTGGGCCCGGTTTTCAGCCTGCGGCGTTTCCGGATCGGCAGCCTCCACGGCTTCGGCGACGACCGCTTCTTCGACGGTCGCCAAAGCTGCGGCCTCGATCAGCGAATCGGCTGACGCGGGCGCCGTGTCTGTCGGCTGACGCATGGCGGCAGGCAGGCTGTCCTCATGCAGCCTTATCTCGGGCAGCCGGATCTCAGGGCGAGCTTCGGCGCGCATTGGCGATGCATCATTCTGGCCATAGGAGCGGACGACGGCGCGGGCGGCGAGATCGCGATCCTTATAGCGGACGATCTCCAGATAGGCGACGACGCGGGCGGCTTCAGGGCCTGTCGGGTTCTTCAGGGCCTCGGCGATCGTCCGGAGCGGCACGCTATGCCCATTCTCGGTGAGCTGGCGCTCGACCTCGTCGATCCTGGCGGTTGGCAGTCGCCGGATGGCATCGGCGAGCCGAGCGGCGAAGGCAAGATTGCTCTCGTCCTCACCACGATCCAGCGAGATCGAGCGGCCTGCCGCATCGATGACATCGAAAAGAGCTTCGACCATGCGCTCGCGCGCCGCAAGAAGCAGAATATTGAGCTTGCCGGCAATGGCGGAATTGAGGTCGGCGGCTTCGACGGCGTTGACAGGCGCGGGGGCAATCACCGATTGGCCGAGACCACTGGCGACGATCGCCGCTGTCTGACCCTGGGACGAAAAGCTTGCATTGGACGCTGCACGAACGGGAGTCAACATGGCATGCTCCTTTCGTAAAGTGACGATGAAAGCAGGCTCTAGAAAAGGACCGCGCTCATCCGGTCCCCTTGCATCCCAGCAGATCCTCCTGTCCGCATGACGCAGTTCCGGCGTCATCGAAATGCATAAAAATTAAGAGGAATATTAATGAACAGGCGTTAACGAATCGCTAACGGCCGCCGGCAAGCCTGCCGTACGGCCATTCGCAAACGCAGAATGAAGGCAATTCGCTCAGCTATGGGCGAAGATATCGGCATCTTCCCAGCCGAGCAGGTCGAGCTTGGCGCGGGTCGGCAGGAATTCGAAGCAGGCCGTCGCATGATCGTAGCGGCCATCGCGGATCAGGCGTTCCGTCAACTTATCGCGCAATGCATGCAGATAAAGCACATCGGAGGCGGCATATTCGAGCTGGGCCGGGGACAGCGTCTCGGCCGCCCAATCGGAAGATTGCTGGGCCTTGGAGACATCGACGTCGAGCATCTCCTTGAGATTGTCCTTGAGGCCGTGGCGATCCGTATAGGTCCGGATCAGGCGCGAGGCGATCTTGGTGCAGAAAACCCGGGTCGTCGTGACACCGAAGGTATGGAAGAGCACGGCAATATCGAAGCGGCCGTAATGAAAGATCTTCTGATGGGTGGGGTCTTCGAGCAGGGCGACGAGATTGGGCGCCTCTTTCTGACCGGCGGCGATGCGGATGATATCGGCGGTGCCGTCACCCGGCGAAAGCTGGACGACGCAGAGCCGATCGCGCCGGGGCACAAGGCCGAGCGTTTCGGTGTCGATCGCAATCGCGCCGGTGTAGCGGGCGGCATCGGCCGCGGAAATATCGCCTTCGTGATAACGTATGGTCGCTGCCATGAGATTGTCTTTCGTTCGAATGCATCCCCTACAGCGCCGCACGTCTCTTATGACGCGCAAAGGACGCTGTAGCACTTTGAATGGCTGCTTAATTTTATCCTGAAATCGATTCCGATTTAAGAATTTATGCAGCAGCGCTATAGCGCAAAGGCGCAGAGTGTGAAACCGCTTTCCAGCCGCTGGAGCGCCGTGCGTCCTCCTGGACGCACAAAGGACGCTCTACCTCATATAGTCCCCGCATCGTGTTAGCCGTTCAGAATGTCGGCGGCGTGTTGATCCAGAGAAGCACGGTTTCGCCATCGTGGCGGTTGCGCCAGGAATGGTCGCGGCGGCTTTCGAAATAAAGTGAATCGCCAGGCCCGAGATCGAAGAACTGATCGCTGTCGAGCACCAGTTCGAGCCGGCCGGACAGAACATGCATGAATTCCTCGCCCTCGTGGCGATAGGCGCCTTCGCTGGCAGCCCCCGGCGCCAGCACGAAACGGTGGCAGTCCATCATCCTGCGACCTTCGGCAAGGAGCTGCACCGCGACACCCGGGGTTGTTTCGGGCCACTTGCGCCATTCGCCGGCGCGCACCAGCGCCGGCACGTCCCCGCTTTCTTCACCGGAGAGGCGGGAGACGGTGGTGCCGTAATATTCGGCGAGATCGTGCAGCGTCTTGAAACTGACGCCCTGCGAGGTGCGTTCCAGCGTCGAGAGCGTCGAAGAGCTGACGCCGATGTCGCCGGCCACCTGATCGAGCGTCTTGCCGCTCGCATGGCGCAGGCTGCGCAGTTTGCGGCCGAGGCCGTCATCCTGGCTTGCCTCGGCGCCATCAGCGGAAGGCTCCTCGCTCTCCAGCGCCTCGCGAATTGCCGCGGGATTGAGGCCACGCTCGACACGATACCAGGAGATGCGCTTCAATCGCGCCACATCGTCGGCGGTGTATTGCCGATGACCGGTTTGCGAACGGCCGGGAACCACCAGACCCTGGCTTTCCCAGAGGCGCAGCGTCGAGGCCGAAACGCCCGCCAGCCGCGCGGCTTCCGCCACCTTGTAGCGCACAGGCCCGTTATCGTTCATCCGCCAATATCCCTGATTCCAATCGCCCAGAGCTTTCATCAAAAAACGTGATGTTTGAAGCAAAAAATGCCGCTTGTTTTCTTGCAGGAAAAATGTAGGTGTTTTGTATTCACCTTGCAGAAGATATGCAAGATAGTTTTCAAACTTTTCAGCGGAGGAGCCATCGATGAACACGACAAACCTTACGGACCGGAAGAACGCCGCTATTTCACGCGGCGTCGGCATGACGACCCAGATCTATGCGGATCGTGCAGAGAATGCCGAGATCTGGGACAAGGAAGGCCGCCGTTACATCGATTTCGCCGCCGGCATCGCCGTTCTCAATACCGGCCACCGCCATCCCCGGGTCATCGCGGCGGTCAAGGATCAGCTCGACCGCTTCACCCATACCTGCCATCAGGTGGTGCCTTACGAAAGCTACGTACACCTTGCCGAGCGGCTGAACGCGCTGCTGCCTGGAGATTTCGAGAAGAAGACGATCTTCGTCACCACGGGCGCCGAAGCGGTTGAGAACGCCGTCAAGATCGCGCGTGCCGCGACCGGCCGCTCGGCCGTCATCGCCTTTGGCGGCGGCTTCCATGGCCGCACCTTCATGGGCATGGCGCTGACCGGCAAGGTCGTGCCCTATAAGGTCGGCTTCGGCGCGATGCCCGGCGACGTGTTTCATATTCCTTTCCCGGTCGAGCTGCACGGCGTCACCGCCGACCAGTCGCTGGCGGCACTAAAGAAACTCTTCGCCGCCGATGTCGATCCGCAGCGCGTCGCCGCCATCATCATCGAACCGGTGCAGGGCGAAGGCGGGTTCTACGCCGCACCTGCCGCCTTCATGAAGGCGCTGCGCGAACTCTGCGACCAGCACGGCATCCTGCTGATCGCCGACGAGGTGCAGACCGGTTTCGCCCGCACCGGCAGGATGTTCGCAATGGACCATCACGAGGTGGCGCCCGACCTGACGACGATGGCAAAGAGCCTGGCCGGCGGCTTTCCGCTCGCCGCCGTCACCGGCCGCGCCGAAATCATGGATGCGCCGGGACCGGGCGGGCTCGGCGGTACCTATGGCGGCAATCCACTCGGGATCGCCGCTGCCCATGCCGTGCTCGACGTCATTGTCGACGAGGATCTCTGCAACCGCGCCAACCAGCTCGGCGGGCGACTGAAGCAGCGGCTGGAATCGTTGCGCGAGACGGTGCCGGAGATCGTCGATATCCGCGGGCCGGGCTTCATGAATGCCGTCGAATTCAACGACCGGACGACGGGACTGCCGAGCGCGGAATTCGCCAACCGGGTGCGTCTGATCGCGCTCGACAAGGGCCTGATCCTGCTCACCTGCGGCGTCCACGGAAACGTCATCCGCTTCCTCGCGCCGATCACCATCCAGGACGAGGTCCTCGGCGAAGCGCTCGATATTCTCGAAGCGTCGATGCTGGAAGTGGCTGCGGCCAAGTGACGGCATCGGATTTCAACGGCCGCCGGCAACTGGCAGCCGCTCCAAAGGAGACATGACATGGCTTTCACAACGGCACTAACCAAACACGTTCCCTTCTCTTCGCCCTTCCTGCGTGATGCCGGCTTTATCAACGGCGTCTGGACGTCGGGCAATGCCTCCAAGACCTTCGACGTTCTCAATCCAGCAACGGGCGAGTTGCTGGCATCGCTTCCCGATATGGGTGCGGCCGAGACGCGGGCGGCGATCGATGCGGCGCATGCTGCCCAGCCGGCCTGGGCGGCCCGTCCGGCCAAGGATCGCAGCGCGATCCTGCGCAAATGGTTCGACCTGATGGTCGCCAATGCCGACGAACTCGCGGCGATCCTGACCGCCGAAATGGGCAAGCCGTTCCCGGAAGCGCGCGGCGAGATCCTTTATGCCGCCGCCTATATCGAATGGTATGCCGAGGAGGCCAAACGCATCTATGGCGAGACGATCCCCGCGCCTTCCGACGATAAACGGATGATCGTCATCCGACAGCCGGTCGGCGTCGTCGGCACGATCACGCCGTGGAATTTCCCGGCGGCGATGATCACCCGCAAGATCGCCCCGGCGCTTGCCGTCGGCTGCACCGTGGTGTCGAAGCCCGCCGAACAGACGCCGCTGACGGCGATCGCGCTTGCCGTACTCGCCGAGCAGGCCGGCATTCCGGCCGGCGTCTTCAACGTCATCGTCGGCGTGGATGGCCCGGCGATTGGCCGCGAGCTCTGCGGCAACGAAAAGGTGCGCAAAATCAGCTTCACCGGCTCGACGGAGGTCGGCCGCATCCTGATGCGGCAGTGCGCCGACCAGATCAAGAAGGTGAGCCTGGAGCTCGGCGGCAACGCGCCCTTCATCGTCTTCGACGATGCCGATCTCGACGCTGCCGTCGAAGGCGCGATCGCCTCCAAATACCGCAATGCCGGCCAGACCTGCGTCTGTGCCAACCGCCTCTACGTCCAGTCGAACGTCTATGACGCCTTCGCCGCCAAGCTTGCCGCCAAGGTCGCCGAGATGTCGGTCGGCGACGGCTTCAAGCCGGGTGTCGTGATCGGGCCGCTGATCGACGAGCAAGGCCTTGCCAAGGTGGAGGACCATGTCAGCGACGCGCTTGCCAAGGGCGCCAAGGTACTGACCGGCGGCAAGCGCATCGACGGCGCCGGCACCTTCTTCACGCCGACGGTGCTGACAGGCGTTGCCCGCGGCATGAAGGTGGCGCGCGAGGAGACCTTCGGGCCGGTGGCGCCGCTCTTTCGCTTCGAGACCGTCGAGGATGTCATCGCCCAAGCCAATGATACGGAATTCGGCCTCGCCGCCTATTTCTATGCCGGCGACCTGAAGAAGGTCTGGCGGGTGGCGGAAGCGCTGGAATACGGGATGATCGGCATCAATACCGGCATCATGTCGTCCGAGACGGCACCCTTCGGCGGCATCAAGCAATCCGGCCTCGGCCGCGAAGGCTCGCGCCACGGCGCCGACGACTATCTGGAAATGAAATATCTCTGCATCGGCGGCGTCTGATCCACCGTCTCACGGCGCAAGACACCCCAACGGCACGCGGCATTGCGCTGCGTGCCGTCAATAGTGCGGCGGGCGGGTGATGCCAGGTGCCTCCAGCGACTGCTCCTCCAGCGACAGGAAGCGTTCGGTCAGCCGGTCGAGCTTGGTGCGCATCTGCTCGACGGTCTTCCATTGCTCGGCGAGCTGATCGGAAAGCTCTTCGATCGTCTTTGCCTGGTGGGCCAGCATTTCTTCCAGCCGGGTGATGTGGGCCGTCTCGTCGGACATCGATCCTCCTTTGCCGAAACCGGCAGAACAGATGGTTCTCCCAAAGCGGAAATAGGTCGCCTCGTCAATGCTTTCCATGGCCGGCGCGGCCATGCGCAAAACTGTACCGTTTGGTTACTAAAAGACCTTGCCGCGCCTGATGTTGTGGGGTAGGCCGTTATCCATCAGGGAGGAATACTGATGGATGCAGGAAACGGCTTTCTTCATCCGGACCGGCTTTTTCCGGCTGATCCGGCAACACGGACCATCGCGCGAGACCTCTACGAGACGGTGCGCAATCTTCCGATCGTCAGCCCGCACGGGCATACCGAACCCTCCTGGTTTGCCGACGACAAGCCCTTCGAAGACGCGGCTTCGCTGCTAGTCATTCCCGATCACTATCTCTTCCGGATGCTGCACAGCGTCGGCGTCACTTTGGACGAGCTCGGCGTGCCGCGGCTCGACGGCAAACCGGTGGCTGAGGGACGGGCGATCTGGCGGACCTTTGCCGCACATTATCATCTTTTCCGCGGAACGCCTTCGAGCCTTTGGGTCGACCACGCCATGTCGGCCGTGCTCGGCTGCACCGAGCCGCTGACGGCTGATAATGCCGATTCGCTCTACGACCATATCAATGCCCAGCTTGCGCTTCCCGAATTCCGCCCACGGGCGCTGCATCAGCGATTCGGCATCGAAACGATCGCGACGACGGATGGCGCGCTCGACCCGCTGGCGCATCACCAGAAGTTGGCGGCCGACGGCTGGATTGGCAAGGTGCGCACCACCTACAGGCCGGACAATGTCACCGATCCCGATGCCGTCGGCTTCCGCGACAATCTCGTCAAGCTTGGAGAGATCACCGGCACTGAGATAACGCGCTGGGACGGTCTGATCGAGGCGCATCGGCGCCGGCGCGCCTATTTCCGCCAGTTCGGCGCCACCGCGACCGATCATGGCGTGCCCACCGCCTTCACCGCCGACCTGCCGCCTGCGGAAAAACAGGCGCTGCTCGACAAGGCGCTGAAGGGTCCGCTTTCGCCTGAAGAGGCCGAGCTCTTCCGCGGCCAGATGATGACCGAGATGGCCGGGCTTTCGGCCGAGGACGGCATGGTGATGCAGATCCATGCCGGCTCCAGACGCAATACCGACCTCGGTCTTTTCTCGACCCGAGGCCCCAATATGGGCGCCGATATCCCGACACGCACGGACTGGGTCGGCGGCCTGAATGCGCTGCTATCAAAATATGGCCACGCACCGGGTTTGCGTGTGCTGCTCTTCACGCTCGACGAGACGACCTATGCACGCGAGCTGGCGCCGATGGCTGGCCACTGGCCCTGCCTGATGATCGGCCCGCCATGGTGGTTCTACGACAGCCCGAACGGCATCCGGCGCTATCTCGACCAGGTTGCGGAAACGGCAGGTTTTGCCAATATGGCGGGTTTCAACGACGATACCCGCGCGCTGCTTTCGATCCCGGCCCGGCATGACGTCTGGCGCCGCGAAGTCTGCCGCTTCCTCGCCCAGCTTGCCGCCGAATACCGGATTTCCAAGCGGGAAGCCGAGATCGTCGCAGGCGAGCTCTCCTATGGCAATGCAAATAAGGCCTACAAGCTGTGACCGAACGACTAAGGACCCTTTCCGGCCTCGCCCCGACGGCGAAGCTTCCCGCCTATGACCGCGACCAGCTGAAAAGCGGCATCCTGCATCTTGGGCCGGGCGCCTTTTTCCGCGCGCATTTCGCGCCGTTTACCGATGGTGCGCTCGCAGCCGCAGGCGGCGACTGGGGCATCGAGGTAGCAAGCCTGCGAACGCCCGATGTCGCCGACAATCTGAGTGCTCAGAACGGGCTTTATACGACGCTGATCCGCGACAGCTCGGGCACGACGGCTGAGGTGATCGGTTCGATCCTGAAGGCGCATGTGGCGCCGCGCGATCCGGCCGGTCTGCTGGCGCGGCTCGAAGATCCCGCTATCCGCATCGTCAGCATGACGGTGACGGAGAAGGCCTATGGTTTCGATCCGGCAACCGGCGGCCTCGACCTGAAGCACCCCGATATCGTTGCCGATCTCGCCAGCCGGCATGCGCCGCGCGGCGTCATCGGCTACCTCGTCGAAGGCCTTGCGCGCCGCCGGCAGAAGGGGATCGCACCCTTTACGCCGCTCAGCTGCGACAACCTGCCGAGCAACGGCGCGGTTCTGAAACGCCTCGTGCTTGAATTCACCTCGCGCATCGATCCCGACCTGCATCGCTGGATCGAAGCGAATGTGCCCTTCCCTTCGACGATGGTCGACCGCATCACGCCGGCAAGTACCGAAGCGACCTATGCCGATGCCGAGCGGCTGACGGGCCGCACCGACATGGCGGCGGTCGAGACAGAGCCTTTTACGCAGTGGGTCATCGAAGATCATTTCGCCAATGGCCGGCCGGCCTGGGAAAAGGTGCGCGGCGCGCTGATGGTCGAGGAAGTCTCGGCCTACGAAAAGATGAAGCTGAGGATGCTGAACGGCGCCCATTCGCTGCTCGCCTATCTCGGTTATATCGGCGGCTATGAATTCATCCGCGACGTGATGGACGATGCAGCCCTGGCAGCACTTGCCTACCGCCACATGCATGCGGCCGCGAGAACACTCGATGCGGTTCCCGGCATCGACCTCGATGACTATGCCAGCGATTTGATAGCGCGCTTTGCAAACAAGGCGATCGCCCATCGCACCTACCAGATCGCCATGGACGGCACGCAGAAACTGCCGCAGCGGCTGCTGGAACCGGCAACCGAGGCACTGGCGCATGGCGACAAGGCGGAGACCTATGCGATCGCCGTTGCCGCATGGATGCGCTATGCGATCGGCGAGCACGGCAATGGCGAGCGCTATGAACTGCGCGATCCCCGTGCTGGCGAAATCGCCGCCCTCATCGCCGATGTCCCGCGCACCGGCCTGGCGATTTCGGCGGCTCTTTTCACACTTCCGGGACTCTTCCCGGCAGCTTTGACAGGAAATCGGGCGTGGACGCAGGATGTGTCAGACAAGCTGGAGATCCTGATCCAGGACGACCGGCTGCCGCTGTTTTGAGGCTTGGAGTCTCTGGCGCAGGCTCTATCTCTTCCTCATCCTGTCCTCTTCCTCGGGCACGCTTTGCTCTGACTAAGGAGAGATTGCAAGGCGCGTCTTACACGTCTCTTCTCCCCCGCGGGGAGAAGGTGCCGGCAGGCGGTTGAGGGGGTGAGCGGCAGAGCCGCGAATGCGCCGAGCGCAAGCGAAGGGCAAGCGAAGGGCAATGAATGGCGTTCCGTGTGGCCCCCTCATCCGACCCTTCGGGCCACCTTCTCCTCACTGGGGAGAAGAGGGAGCCAAGCCGCGGCCGTCCCGCTTTGACGCTGAGGTTCGGCAAAACCAAATCGCATGCTCAGGCTTTCACCCGCGCCATATCCGGATCGTAGAGCGGCGACAGCGATACCTTGCAGGGGATGCGTTCCCGCGCGACATCGAGCTCATAGGCGCCGGAGAGGACGAAATCCTCGGTGACGCCATCGGGGTTGCGGACGTAGCCGTAGCCGATCGGCTTACCCAGCGTATAGCCGAAGCCGCCGCTCGACAGCCAGCCGACACGCTTGCCGTCGCGATAGATCGTTTCACGGCCGAGCAGCACGGCATCCGCATCCTCCGGAATGAAGCAGGCGAGGCGCTTCTTCACGCCGCCCGCAAGCTGCCGTTCGACCGCCTCACGGCCGCGGAACGGAATATTCTTCCGCATCTTCACCGCCCAGCCGAGACCGGCTTCAACAGGCGTATGGTCGGGACCGATATCCGACCCCCAGGCACGATAGCCCTTTTCCAGGCGGCAGCTCTCAATGGCGCGGTAACCGGCATTGACGAGGCCGAGTTCGCCGCCAGCGGCCATCAGCACGTCATAGACCGTAGTCGCATATTCAATGGGAATATGGAGTTCGTAGCCAAGCTCGCCGACATAGGTGATGCGCAGCGCCCGCACGGGGCAGCCTGCAATACCGATGGTCCTGACCTTGCCGAAGGGGAAGGCCGCATTCGAGACGTCGCTGCCCGTCACCTTTTCCAGCACGGCGCGGGAATTCGGTCCCATCAGCGACAGCACGGAATAGGCGGATGTGACGTCGACCAGCTCGGCATGCATCTCCGCCGGGATATTGCGGGCGATCCAATTGAAGTCATGGGTGGCGAAACCGGTACCGGTGACGATGTAATATTCATTCTCGGCGATGCGGGCGACCGTCACGTCGCACTCGATGCCGCCCTTGTCGTTCAGCATCTGCGTGTAGACAAGCGATCCCACAGGCCTTGCGACATCGTTGGAAGCGATCCAGGACAAGGCCGCCTCGGCATCCCTGCCCTTCAGCACGAATTTGGCAAAGGAGGTCTGGTCGAAGATGACGGCCGCTTCGCGCACCGCCTTGTGCTCGCGGCCGACGGCGTCGAACCAGTTCTGCCTGGCATAGCTGTAGATATCCTTCGGCTCCTCGTTGGCGAAGAGATCGGCAAACCAGTTCGGCCGCTCCCAGCCGAGCTTTTCGCCGAAACAGGCACCCTGCGCCTTCAGCCGGTCATAGAGCGGCGATTTGCGGCAGGGGCGGCCGCTCGAATGTTCCTCGAACGGCCAGGCCATGGTGTAATGTTTGCCGTAGGCTTCGAGCGTGCGTGTCCGCACCCAGTCGGTATCGAAATGCGGACGGCCGAAACGGCGAATATCGACTGGCCAGAGATCATAGGGCGGTTCGCCCTTCGTCACCCATTCGGCAAGCGCCATGCCGGCGCCGCCGGCCGAAGCGATGCCGAAAGCGTTGAAACCGGCGCCGACGAAGAAATTCTTCAGCTCCGGCGCTTCGCCGAGAATGAAGTTGCCATCCGGCGTGAAGCTTTCCGGGCCGTTCAGCAGCTGCTTGACGCCGACATTCTCCAGCGCCGGAACGCGGCCGAGCGCCTGTTCCATGATCTGCTCGAAATGGTCGAAATTGCTGTCGAGCAGCGTGTAATGGAAACCTTCGGGGATGCCGTTTGCCGCCCAGGGAATGGGGTTCGGCTCGTAGCCGCCCATGACGATGCCGCCGACCTCCTCCTTGTAATAGGTCAGGCGATCGGGATCGCGCAGGGTCGGCAGGTTGGATGGCACGCCGAAGGATTCGGTGATGATGTATTGATGCTCGACGGAGACCAGCGGCACGTTGACGCCGAAGCGGGCCGCGAAGGCGCGCGTCCATTGGCCGGCACAAACGACGACGCGCTCGCATTCGATGCGCCCTTGCGCCGTGATGACGGCACGAATCCTCCCCTTTTCGATTTCGAGGTCGAGGACTTCGATATCCTCGAAGATCGAAACGCCCGACATGCGGGCGCCCCTTGCCAGCGCCTGGGTGATGTCGGAAGGATTGGCCTGACCGTCGGTCGGCAGGAAAGCAGCGCCGACGAGATCGTCCACAATCATCAGCGGCCAGAGATCGAAGGCTTCCTGCGGGGTCAGCAACTGCATTTCGAGGCCGAAGGACTGGGCGGTGGTCGCCTGGCGCCTGACCTCGGTCCAGCGTTCCTCGTTGCAGGCAAGGCGCAGGCCGCCATTCATCTTCCAGCCGGTGCCGAGACCCGTTTCCGCCTCCAGCCGCTTGTAGAGATCGACGGAATAGCCGAGAAGCTGGGTGATATTGGCGCTGGTGCGCAGCTGGCCGACAAGGCCGGCGGCGTGGAAGGTGGTGCCCGAGGTAAGCTTCTTGCGCTCCAGCAGCACGGTATCGGTCCAGCCAAGTTTGCCGAGATGATAGGCTGTCGAGCAGCCGATAATGCCGCCGCCGATGACCACGGCTTTCGCCGTCTTCGGTAATTCCTTCGTCATTTATTGGTCCTGTTCAAAGGCTTGATAGGCGCGCTCGAAGCGCGCCAGATTTTCGGCTGTGTAGCCGGCATAATCGAAATCGATGCTGGAATGAATTTCCGAAATCATGCTCCAGAGCGTCTCGCGCAGCAGCGAGGCGCATTTCATTGCGGCATATCGCCTGCTGAGATCATCGGTCAGCGGCCGGTCGAAATAGGTCTCCAGCATCGTGCGCTCGACCGCTTCCGGGAGCTCGTTGTTGGAGGCCAATCCGCCAAGATCGAAAAGCGGCGTGTTGAAACCGGCATAGTCCCAGTCGATCAGCCACAGCCGCTTGCCGTCATCGAGAAAGTTGGCGGCCAGCAGGTCGTTGTGGCCGAAGGCGATCTCGAAAGGCCCTGCCGCTTCTTCCAGCGTCTCAGCTCTGCCGAGGAGCCCCGGCAGCAGAGGAAGGTAGCTGCTCTGCGACGCCTTCAGATTGGCGGCGTAATCGCGGATAACGTGAAAGACCCAGAAGATCATCGCCTGGCCACGGAAATGCCGGGCGATGTCGCGATGGCAGGCGCGCACCAGGGGCAAGACCCGGGCGAGCATATCAGGCGTCCTGATATCCTCCGGCGAAAGCGCCCGCGCCTCGATATATTCGAGCACCAGCACGCCCGGCGAATGGTGGATGACGGCAGGCGATATGCCGGCGGCATGGGCGGCACGGCTTGCGGCAACCTCGTTCTGACGGCTGATGTGATGGATCGGAATATCGGTGCCGAGCCTGACCACGCAACGCGCGACGGCATCGCTGACCAGATAGTTTCTGTTGGTGATGCCGCCTGCTATCGGCGAGATTGCGATCGGGCCCTGCCAGATGCCAAGCGCATGAATCCTATCTTCAGGCGTCATGCTCATCCCCTTCAGCCCTTTCCGAAATGATGGGGCAGAGGAGGATCTGATGTCAAGCGGCCGCTACAGCGCCGCGCGTCTTTTCAGACATGCAAAAGGCGCCCTAACACCTTTGAATTACTACATAATTTATCCTTAAATCGATCCCGATTTAAGGAATTATGAGTGGGGTCAGATCGTCTTGCCAGCCGCGTCGAACACGTGGCAGCGGGCCGGATCGAAGGAAGCCTTCACATTGGCGCCGCGCTCGACCTTCTGCTGGCCGTCAAGCGCAACGGTCAGGAGCTGGTTATCCGGCGTCGTGGTGTAGAGCATGGTGGCGCCGCCGAGATTTTCGACGAGATCGACGTTGATGGTCGAGAGCGTGATTGCGCCTTCGGCCAGGGAAAGATGCTCGGGACGGATGCCGAAGGTGACGTCCTCTCCCGCCCCGCCTTTCAGGCGGCGCGGCAGGCGGACGGAATTGCCGCAGACATGGATGCTGGTTTCGGCCTCGCCGACCTGCTCGATGCGGCCCTTCAAAAAATTCATCTTCGGGCTGCCGATGAAACCGGCGACGAAGCGGTTGGCCGGGTTGTTGTAGAGATCAAGCGGCGCGCCGACCTGCTCGATACGGCCGGAATTCAACACCACGATCTTGTCCGCCATCGTCATGGCTTCGACCTGGTCATGGGTGACATAGATCATCGTATTGCCGAGGCTGCGGTGCAGGCGGGAGATCTCGACGCGCATCTGCACGCGCAATTCGGCATCGAGATTCGACAACGGCTCGTCGAACAGGAAGATCCGCGGCTCGCGCACGATGGCACGGCCGATCGCGACACGCTGGCGCTGGCCGCCGGAGAGTGCCTTCGGCTTGCGCTCCAAGAGCTTCTCGATCTGCAATATCTCGGCGGCGCGCTTCACCTTCGGCTGGATATCGGCCTTCTTGTAACCTGCCGTCTCCAGGCCGAAGGCGAGGTTCTTGTAGACCGACATATGGGGATAGAGCGCATAGGACTGGAAAACCATGGCGATGCCGCGCTTGGCAGGCGCCACCTCGTTCATGCGCTCGTTGTCGAGCAGCAGCCCGCCGCCGGTGATCTCCTCGAGACCGGCGATCATGCGCAGCAGGGTCGATTTTCCGCAGCCCGAGGGGCCGACGAAAACGACGAATTCGCCGGGATCGATCGTCAGGTCGATGCCATGGATCACATCCAGCGAGCCGTAGCGCTTCTCGACCTTCTGAAGAACGACACTGGTTGCCATCTTCTCAAACCCTCTCTTTTTATTTTGTCGGTTACTTCGTTTTTGCGCGCCAATCGGCGTATTTCGGGCTGTCGGGACCGACCGGCAGCGGCACGTCGGCGCCGCTATCGGAAGACTGGTAGATGGCGGTGACGAGTTCCAGCGCGCGGCGGGCGTCCCGGCTCGTTACCGGCAGCGGCGCATGGCCGCTGAGGAAAGCGTGGAACTGGCCCATCTGGGTGGTGAAACGCGGCGCGACCGGCTGCCAGTCGCCAACCACCTTGTCGATCTGCTCCTGCACGTCGTCATTCGCAGCGATGATCTTCCAGGGGTCCTTGCCGGGGGTATAGGGCTCGTGGCTGCTTTCGAAAGTGACATTCTCGAAGTGCAGCCTCAGCCGGCTAATCTGTTCCTGCGAACCAAGCGTGCAGGACAGTGAGACAAAGGCGCCGCTTTCCATCAGCAGGCTGGCGGAGGCACAATCCTCGACCTCGATATCGTTGACGCGGGTGGCGACGCGGCCGAAGACCCTTGCCGCCGGACCCATCAGATGCATCAGCATGTCGTGCAGATGCAGCGCATGGGTGACGAGCACGCCGCCGAGCTCCGTCGCCCATTTGCCGCGCCAGGGCACGGCGTAATATTCCGGCTTGCGCAGCCAGAAGGTTTCGACCGAAGCGGTATAGGGCTTGCCGGCAATACCGGCGTCGATGATCCGTTTGGCCTTCTGGATACCGTCGCCGTAACGATATTGGAAGATCGGCATCAGCACGCCTTTGGCGGTCTTTTCCGCTTCCATGATGACATCGACAGCGGCAAGCGAGCCCGTCAGCGGCTTTTCGCAGACGACATGTTTACCGGCGGCAAGGGCCGCGATCACCTGTTCCAGATGGGTGCCGGGAGGGGTGCAGATATCGATGATGTCGATCGTGTCGTCGGCCAACAGCTCCGCAAAGGAAGTGGTGCGCCGTTCGATGCCGAACTCGTCGCCAACCGCCGCCATGCGCAGCTCGTTCAGGTCGCAGATCGCCAC
The DNA here is from genome assembly GCF_052871115.1 of Rhizobium sp. LARHSG275. NCBI lineage: Bacteria > Pseudomonadati > Pseudomonadota > Alphaproteobacteria > Hyphomicrobiales > Rhizobiaceae > Rhizobium > Rhizobium sp. LARHSG275. Next base: position 212,414 of record NZ_JBIXJN010000012.1, read on the forward strand.
GACCTTGAACTTGTCGGAATGCGGCAAGTAGCCTTCGACGATGTGGGAGCGGCCGATACCGCAGCCGACGATCGCAACCGTCCTGATGCTCATGTCGCTCTTTCCCGTTATCGGCATCAACGCTTCATGCCCGTCGTGGCGATGCCCTCGATCAGCAGGCGCTGGAAGAACAGGAAGAAGAAGAACACCGGCACGAGCGTCAGGGTCGACATGGCGAACAAACCGCCCCAATCCGATGCACTGGTGGAATCCACGAAGGTGCGCAGGCCGAGCTGGATCGTATAGGTGTTCATGTCGTTCAGGTAGATCAGCGGGCCGAAGAAATCGTCCCAGGTCCAGATAAAGGAGAAGATCGCTGCCGTTGCCAGCACCGGCAGCGACAGCGGCAGCATGATCTTCCAGTAGATGCGCCAAGCGCTGCAGCCATCCATCATCGCCGCCTCATCGAGTTCGCGCGGGATACCGCGGAAGAACTGCACCATGAGGAAGATGAAGAAGGCATCGCTAGCCAGGAACTTCGGCACAACCAGCGGCAGGATTGTGTTCACCCAGCCGAGGTTGAGGAAAAGCACATATTGCGGGATCAGCGTCACATGGTAGGGGATCATCAGCGTGCCGAGCATGATCGCGAACCAGAAGTTCCGGCCGACAAAACGCAGCCGCGCAAAGGCGAAGGCTGTCAGCGAACAGGCGATGACATTGCCCGTCACCACCAGCAGCGAGATGACCAGCGAATTCCAGAAAAACCGGCCGAAACTGACATCAAGGCCGACCCAACCGCGCGCATAGGAAGCGAAATCGATCGACGACGGGATGAGCGAGGTCGACGAGAAGATCTCGTTCTCCGGCCTGACCGACGCCGAAACCATCCACAACAGCGGATAGAGCATCAAAAGTGAAGCGGCGATCAGCAGGGCGTGGATGATGAGCGACGTCGGCAGGCTGCGTTTGGTGATGTCGGATGGCGGCCTGGCCGCAGTGACGGAAGCGGTCATCTCAGTCATCGTAGTGCACCCAATAACGCGAGGTCAGGAAGGAGAAGGCGGTGAAGATCGCGATGATCAACACCAGGATCCAGGCGAGCGCAGAAGCATAGCCCATGCGGAAATTGCCGAAGGCTTCCTGATAGAGGTAGAGCGTGTAGAACAGCGTCGAGTTGATCGGACCGCCGGTGCCGCCTGATATGATGAAGGCCGGCGTGAAGGCCTTGAAAGCATCAATCGTCTGGACGACGGCATTGAAAAAGATCACCGGGGTCAGAAGTGGTAGGGTGATCTTGTAGAATTGCCGGAACTTGGAGGCGCCGTCGAGGCTTGCCGCCTCATACATATCCTGCGGGATCTGGCGCAGGCCGGCCAGGAAAATAATCATCGGCGAGCCGAACTGCCAGACGGACAGAGCCACCAGCGTATAGATCGAATAGCTCGGATGCGAGATCCAGCTCGGACCTTCAATGCCGAAATGCGAGAGCGCGGCATTGACCAGGCCATCGCTGGCGAAAAGCTGACGCCAGAGCACGGCGATCGCCACGCTACCGCCCAGCAGTGACGGCAGATAGAAGATGGCACGATAGATCGACAGCCCGCGCAGGCCTCGGTTCAGGGCCATGGCGACCAGCAAGGCGAAGGTCAGCTTGAACGGCACCGAGAAGACGACATAGGTCAGGGTGACATGCATGGCAGCCGAGAATTTCGGATCCGCCGTGGCGATGCGCACGTAATTCGCCATTCCCACCCACCGCGGCGACTGAAGCATGTCGAAGTCGGTGAAGGAGAGGTAGAGCGAAATCAGGGCCGGCCCGAGCGTCAGCCCGAAAAAGCCGATGAGCCATGGAAGAAGGAAGAGATAACCGGGAGCATTGGCATTCCAGAGACGCCTGAAGCGTCCTTCGGCCACGGCCCCCTGATATCTTTCCACATTTATGGCCCCTGCGGGCGTGCGCATCGCATTGCTCATACGGGATCAGCCTCGTGCGAGAATCTGCGTGATTTCAGCGACAAGCTGTTTGCCGCCGTCTGAGGGAGACAGCTGTCCGAAGCCGACCTGTTCGGCGATGTTGCGTAACATCAGCTCACCTTCACCGGCGCCGGCCGGCGGCGGCGGCGGCAATTTGCCGGCGAGATCGCCAAGGCCACTGACATAGGCCAGCGCAACCTTGCCGTTCTCATCAAGCTTCGCCGCCACGACTTCGCGCATGGCCTTCGATTCCGGAATGCCGCGTTCGACATCCAGAAGCAGCGCTGCCTCGGGGTTCTTGACGAAGAAATTGACGTAGTCCACGGCCAGGTCCACGGCTTTCGACTGGGCGGAGACCGAGAAGAACATCGAAGGCTTGCGATAATGGCCGCCCTTCGAATCCGCCTTGACGCGCATGTAGTTGGTCAGCGCCAGCTTGTCCTTGTTCATTGCCTGATAGGCGACGAATTGGTTGGAATGGGCAAAACCGGCGGCCGACTTGCCGAGCGAAACCGTGTTGGTGTCGATATCGTTCTTGTCGAGGGCCTGGACATCGGCAGGAACGCAGGCGCCCGCCGCACGGAACTTGGCCCACATGTCGTACCATTCGGAGGCATCGTCCACGTCGAAGGCGATCTTGCCGTCGGCGGTATAAAGCGCCTTGCCGCGCTGACGCAGCCAGTTTTCGAACAGCGGTTCGCCGCCGCTGCCGTCGGCCATGCCGAACATGCCCTTGCGTTTGCCTGCCTTGGTGATCTCCGTCCCCATGCGGGCGAATTCTTCCCAAGTGGTCGCCTGGGTCGGCAGATCGACGCCGGCTTCCTTGAAGGCGGTGGTGTTCAGGACCGTGGCGGCCGAATTCGCCCCAAGGCTGACGCCGTAGAGATGGCCGTCGACGCTGCCGCCTTCGATCTGCGCCTTGTCGAAATCGTCGAGGTTCAGCTCGGCCGGCATATAGGATTCGAGTGGGGCGAGCGCGCCGCGCCGCGCATACTGGACAATATAGCGATAGTCCATCTGGATGACATCGGGCGCGTTGCGGCCAGCGACCTGGGTCGCAAGGCGCGGCCAGTAGTCGCCCCAGCCGAGGAATTCGCCGGTGATCGACGTGCCCGGATTTTTCGTCTGATAAAGCTGCGATACCTTGTTGGTTCGGTCGGCGCGCGGCTGCGAACCCCACCACAGGAGACGCAGGCGCTTTTCCTGTGCCAAAGCGCTGGTTCCCAGCGCTGAGAGTGAGAGAAGCGTGGCGCCTCCCGCGACGAAATTGCGTCTGCTTACACGGAATGTCATTTCTTTCCTCCTCTAAAGGGAAGCGCCTCCACACGCTTCCGAACCTAGTTACCCTTGCATAAATAACTAATTGGTTACAAGCTACGGGCAAAGCGGCGCACGTGTCAAGCGGTGTCGCTCGCAGGCCCTTCAAATTCGGTTTTTACAATTTCGCACCGAAGGCTTATGAGCGCAACATGTGAAGACGGAGGTGGAGAGATGAACGACAGCGGGGAGAATGGGGGAAAGAAAAGGTCTCGACGCCCATCGGCAGAACGGACGACCCAACGCGATCCGGAACGGACACGCGCTGCTATCCTTGATGCCGCAACTCGGGAATTTGCCGAAAACGGCATAGGTGGAGCTCGCGTCGATGCGATCGCCGAGCGCGCCGGCACCAATAAGCGCATGCTCTATCATTATTTCGGCGACAAGGAGCAGCTCTACCTCAGAGTGCTCGAGGAAGCCTATGTCAGCATCCGCACCGCAGAGCGCGCGCTGCATATCGGCGACCGCAGCCCCGAGGAAGGCATCGGCGAATTGGCACTCTTCACCTGGCGTTATTTTCTCCAGCATCCGGAATTCCTCAGCCTGCTCGGCACGGAAAATCTGCATCGGGCCCGCTGGCTACGCCAGTCCGTCCGGCTCAAGGAATTGCATTCGCATCTGATCGGCGAGCTTTCGGACGTGCTCAAGCAAGGAAAGAAGCAGGGCGTCTTCATCGAGACCGCCGATCCCCTGCATGTCTACCTGACGATCGCCTCGCTCGGTTATTTCTACCTCTCCAACCAATACACGCTGTCGACGATCTTCGGCCGCGACCTGATCGAGCCGACCCATCTCAACGCCTGGGAAAGACATATCGTCCACGTCACGCTCGCCTCGATCAAGCGCTGAATTTCTAAAATCGGATTTGACTATTGACAGCCACGTCGCTCTTCTGCCATCAAGTAACTGTTTAGTTACCGGCTTGGGAGGGTCGGGCCAGGACGCCCGCTCCCGCCGCAAAAATCTGCTGGGAGGAAAACATGGCACGCTTGGGGATCATCTTGCACGGCGTCACCGGCCGCATGGGTTACAATCAACATCTGGTGCGTTCTATCCTCGCCTTCCGCGACCAGGGCGGCATCATGCTGAAATCGGGCGAGAAACTCGAGATCGACCCGATCATTATCGGCCGCAACGGCGCCAAGATGGAAGAGCTGGCGAAGAAGCATGGCATCAAGCGCTGGTCGACCGATCTCGATGCCGCTCTCACCAATCCCGACGACACGATCTTCTTCGACGCCGGCACGACGCTGATGCGGGCCGAGCTGCTGTCCAAGGCGCTCGATGCCGGCAAACATGTCTATTGCGAAAAGCCGATTTCCGACGATCTGCAGGTGGCGCTCGACCTTGCTCGCAAGGCGCGCCGCTCCGGCCTCAAGCACGGCGTCGTGCAGGACAAACTCTTCCTGCCCGGCCTGCGCAAGCTGGCCCTACTCAAGGATTCCGGCTTTTTCGGCAAGATCCTCTCGGTGCGCGGCGAATTCGGCTACTGGGTTTTCGAAGGCGATTGGGGCGTGCCCGCCCAGCGCCCCTCCTGGAACTACCGCAAGGGCGACGGCGGCGGCATCATCCTCGATATGCTCTGCCACTGGCGCTACGTGCTCGATAATCTGTTCGGCGAAGTCAAAGCCGTATCCTGCCTCGGCGCTACGCATATTCCGCGCCGCATTGACGAGCAGGGCAAGCCTTATGAGTGCGACACGGACGATGCGGCCTATGCGACCTTCGAGCTCGAAGGCGGTGCGATCGCGCAGATCAATTCCTCCTGGGCCGTTCGCGTCCGCCGCGACGACCTCGTCACATTCCAGGTCGACGGCACACATGGTTCAGCCGTCGCCGGCCTGACGAAATGCTGGAGCCAGCACCGCGTCAACACGCCGAAGCCGGTGTGGAATCCAGACCAGCCGCAAACGATCGACTTCTACAAGACCTGGGACGAGGTTCCCGACACACAGGCCTTCGACAACGGCTTCAAGGCGCAGTGGGAAATGTTCATCCGCCATGTCGTCGAAGATGCGCCGTGGCCCTATGGCCTGGAAGCTGGTGCCAAGGGCGTGCAGCTTGCCGAACTCGGCTTGAAATCCTGGGCCGAGCGCCGCTGGCTCGATGTTCCCGCACTGGAGTTCTGAGCCGTGACGACGATCAATCTCCCTCTCGACGGCAAGATCGCCCCCTACACGCTGACGGGCACGCCGATCGCGCTCGTCAAGCGCGACTCCAAGGCCTTTCCGCGCATCGCCTTTGCCGCCGCCCATGTGGTCGCCGATCCGCTCGCCGACAATGATCCGTGGCTGACGCCGGCGATCGATTGGGAGCGAACACTTGCCTTTCGCCATCGGCTCTGGGATCTCGGCCTCGGCGTTGCCGAAGCGATGGATACGGCGCAGCGCGGCATGGGCCTCGGCTGGCCGGAAGCGCGCGACCTCATCCGCCGGGCGCTCGGTGAGGCGGCCGGCCGAAAGGACGCGCTGATCGCCTGCGGCGCCGGCACCGACCATCTGCCGCCGGGACCTGATGTCACTATCGACACGATCCTCAGGGCCTATGAGGAGCAGATCGAAACGGTGGAGGCGGCCGGTGGTCGCATCATCCTGATGGCGAGCCGGGCGCTTGCCGCCGCCGCCAAAGGGCCGGACGACTATGTAAGCGTCTATGACCGCATTCTCCGCCAGGTCAAGGAACCTGTCATCATCCATTGGCTCGGCGAAATGTTCGATCCGGCGCTTCAGGGTTATTGGGGCAATGGTGATCATATCGAAGCCATGTCCACCTGCCTCGAGGTGATCGAGGCGCATGCCGACAAGGTCGACGGCATCAAGATCTCGCTGCTCTCCAAGGAAAAGGAAGTGGCGATGCGCCGCCGGCTGCCGAAAGGCGTGCGCATGTATACCGGCGACGATTTCAACTATGCGGAACTGATCGCCGGCGACGAAGAGGGCCATTCCGACGCGCTGCTCGGCATTTTCGACGCCATCGCGCCGGCTGCCTCGGCAGCCCTCGAGGCGCTCGGCCGCAAGAGCAGTCATGAATTCTTCGACCTGCTGGAGCCGACGGTGCCGCTGTCGCGCCACATCTTCAAGGCGCCGACCCGCTTCTACAAGACCGGCGTCGTCTTCCTCGCCTATCTCAACGGCCTGCAGGACCATTTCGTCATGGTCGGCGGCCAGCAGAGCACGCGCTCGCTGACGCATCTGGCCGAACTCTTCCGCCTGGCCGACAAGGCACGGGTTCTGGCCGATCCCGAACTGGCCGCAAGCCGGATGCAGAAGGTGCTCGCCGTCCACGGCGTCAACTGAAGCCACCGGATGGGAGGAGAATGACATGCAGGTCGAAGGACTTTCGATCAATCTGGCGACGATCCGCGAACAATGCGGATTTGCAGAAGCCGTGGACATCTGCTTGAAACACGGCATCACCGCGATCGCGCCGTGGCGCGACCAGGTCGCCAAGGCCGGTCTCGACGAGGCGGTGCGTATCGTCAAATCGAATGGCATTAAGCTGACCGGGCTTTGCCGCGGCGGCTTCTTCCCGGCGGCAAACGATGCCGACTGGCAGAGAAACCTCGACGACAACAGGCGTGCGATCGACGAGGCGGCGGCATTTTCAGCCGATTGCCTCGTGCTGGTCGTCGGCGGCCTGCCGGGCGCGTCGAAGGACATCGTCGCTGCGCGCCAGATGGTGTCCGACGGCATTGCCGCGGTGCTGCGGCATGCGCAGGCTGCCGGCGTGAAGCTTGCCATCGAACCGTTGCATCCGATGTATGCCGCGGACCGTGCCTGCGTGAATACACTCGGTCAGGCGCTCGACATGTGCGAGCAGCTCGGCGAGGATGTCGGCGTGGCGATCGATGTCTACCATGTCTGGTGGGACCCCGATCTTGCCAACCAGATTGCCCGCGCCGGCCGCCTGAAACGCATCTTTGCCCATCACATCTGCGACTGGCTGGTGCCGACAACGGACATGCTGCTCGACCGCGGCATGATGGGCGATGGCGTGATCGACCTCAAAGGCATAAGGCGAATGGTGGAGACCGCTGGGTTCTTCGGCGCGCAGGAGGTGGAGATCTTTTCGGCCGAGAACTGGTGGAAACGCCCGGCCGAGGAAGTGATCGCCACCTGCGTCGAGCGCTTCAGGAGCTGCTGCTAAGGCATGTCGCGCAAAAGTGTACAGCGGTTTTGGACCATGACATGCGAAAATCAAAAACCTAGAGCGCTGGCCAAGCGAATCTGAAAGATCGCGACGCGCTTTAGGCCTGATTTCAGTATTTGTTTCATCACGCATGCAGGAGGATCATTCGATGGAGAAACGCCGTTTTGCCCTGATCGGGACGGGAAACCGCGGCACCACCATGTGGGGCAAGGATCTGCTTGCCGGCTGGCGCGAGCATGTCGAGCTGACCGCGATCGTCGAGAAGAATTCGCTGCGTGGCGAACGCGCCCGCAACATGATCGGCAGCAATGCGCCGCTCTACGAAAACATCGATTCGATGCTTACCGAGCAGAAACCGGATCTGGTCATCGTCTGTACGCCCGATCATACGCATGACGATATCGTCGTACGGGCGCTGGAGTCCGGTATCGACGTCATTACCGAAAAGCCAATGACGACCTCGGTCGAGAAGATTCGCCGGATTCTGGATGCCGAAAAGCGCACTGGTCGCCGGGTCGACGTGTCCTTCAACTATCGCTATGCGCCGACGGCGGCGAAGATCAAGGAATTGCTGAATGCCGGCGAGATCGGCCGGGTCACGTCAGTCGATTTTCATTGGTATCTGAACACCAAACACGGCGCCGATTATTTCCGCCGCTGGCATGCCTATACGGAGAATTCCGGCAGCCTGTTCGTCCACAAAGCGACGCATCATTTCGATCTGCTGAACTGGTACCTCGACAGCGATCCCGATGCCGTCACCTCCTTCGCCGACCTGCAGAATTATGGCAGCAGGGGCCCGTTCCGCGGCCCGCGCTGCAAGCTCTGTCCGCACGCACATGAATGCGACTACTACCTCGATCTCGAGGCCGATCCTTTCCTCGATTCGCTCTACGAGGATCCCTCGAAGATCGACGGCTACTTCCGAGACGGCTGCGTCTTCCGCGAGGACATCGACATTCCCGACACGATGGTGGTGTCGCTGCGTTACCGCAACAATGTCCATGTCTCCTATTCGCTGAACACCTTCCAGCCGATCGAAGGCCATCACCTTGCCTTCAACGGCACCAAAGGGCGCATCGAGCTTCGCCAATACGAGGCCCAGCCCTGGGAAGAGCCGAAGCAGGACACGATCCTCCTCATCCGCAATTTCCCTGATGGTAAGGAGGCTGTGGAGCGCATCGTCGTTCCGCATTTCACCGGCGGCCATTACGGCGGCGACGATCGGATGCGCAACATGATCTTCAAGCCCGATTCGGAAGACAGGCTCGCCCAACGCGCCGGCACGCGGGCGGGTGCCATGTCGGTGCTTTGCGGTATTGCCGCGCTGGAGAGCTCGCGCACCGGAAAGGTGGTCAATATTGCCGATCTCATGCCTGAACTTGCCAATGACGGTTCGCCAAATTCGCTGAGGACGTCGCGCTGATACCCTTCGCCTGAGCCGCTCGACGCCTCAGGCGATGTTTTCGAGATTTGCCTGGTGGATCTGGTAGAGCAGCGGCTGGCCGGTCACGAAGCGCTCTATCTCGTCCACCGCCATCTCGCCGAGGCGCGCCCGTTCCAGCCCGATGGCGCCGGCGATATGCGGTGTCAGAAAGACATTCGGCAGATCGTAGAAAGCAGAGCCCGCCTCCGGGATCTCCGGATCGGTGACATCGAGGACCGCGTCGATGCGGCCGGTCTTCAGCACCGAAAGCAGGGCGGCCTCATCGATGAGAATGCCGCGCGCCGTGTTGATGAGCGTCGCGCCGTTCTTCATCAGCGACAGCCTTCGCGCATCGATCATATGCTGTGTCGACGGCAGCGACGGCGCATGCAGGGAAACGATGTCTGCCTGCCGCATCAATTCATCGAGATCGACCTTTTCCGTTCCGAGGCCGGCTGCCTCAGCGGCATCGAGCGTCGGGTCGGCGAGCAGCAGCCTATAGTCAAAGGGTTTCAGGAGCTCGATGACGCGCCGGCCGATGCGCGACGCGCCGACGATGCCGACGGTGCGGCGGTAGTTTCCGATCGCTTCGCGCTGCATCGGATGAGTCCGATTGCGGTTGCGGTCGGCAACGTAGAGATCGCGGAAACGGAAAGCACGCTTGCCGGCGAAAATGATCGCCGCCAGCGTGAACTCGGCAACCGGCACAGCATTGGCCTCGGCCGAATGGCTGACCGGGATACCGGCTTCGAAGATGGCGTCGTCGACAACGCCCTTTACCGTGCCCGCCGCATGGACGATGAGCTTAAGATGCGGCGCCGCGGCGGGGATTTCAGGCCCGACATAGGGGGCGCCCCAGCCGGTGATCAGGATTTCGGCTTCGGCCAGCAGACGCCTCGCACGCTCGTCGTCGAAGCGCTGCAGCGGCTTGGAATCCAGCAGGCGACCGATGCCGCTCAGCCGGCGCCGGACCTCATCCGGCAGGACATGCTCCGTGCGCGACGGTTGCATGGCAAGGACAATGGCCGGCTGGCTCATGGCATGTGTCCCGGCGCCTCAATCGCGCTGACTGTCACGCCCTTTTCCCTCACCAGGGACTCCAGCGCTGCAATGTCAGGCGCTTTCGGCGGGATCGTCCAGACAGACGAGACAGCAGCGGGATCGTCAAGCGCGAGCACCGCCGTCACCAGAATTGTTTCACCGGCCGGAATCTGCCCGCGCAGTTGCGGCACGAGGGTTTTCGCGACAATCACGTTGGTGTTGGGCATTGCCTTCTGGACGAGCCCCGAACGCTTGACCGAAGAGCCGAGATCGAGAATGCCGGTGAAATCGGCGTCGCCGATCGCATAGGCAACCCCATCGGAAGCGGACAGCGTATCCAGCTCAAAATCCCGGCGGCCGATGGCAAACCCGCCTTCGGCAATCCGCAGCGGCCGACTTGTCCTGACCCGGTGGAGGCGGATATGCCAGGGAGCGGCAGGCACGAGCCAGGTTTCGACGTCGACATCGGCAAAAGGCGACCATTTCGCATACAGCACGTCGCCTGCGAGCTTGGCTTCCTCGTTCGTTTCGCGCACGCGGTAGTGCAGCCCGTCATCGCTGAAGGCAAGTGCTGAATCGAAGGCGGCAAGCGCAAAGGCACGCTCATCGGCCTCCACACTGAAGCCGTAGCGAGCGGAATAAGCGAACTTCGCGTATTTTTCCGTGCCGCACCGCATCTGCAGGTTTTCCTGGCCGGAAGACAGGGCCACGACATCGCCGCCCGCCCGCATGATCACCATGCCGGGGTGACGCTGGGCGACGACAACAGGCGCCTGCTCCGGCTCCTTTTCCGTAGCGGTCCAGAACGGATGATCATCGGGGATTGCCAGCGGCAGAAAGGCCTTGAAGGCCCAGTAGGGCGAGCCGGCGGAATTGTAGCTCTCCGACATCAGGAGGTTCGGATAGCCGAAGCCGATCGACAGCACGCCGTCGCGATCGGCGATCGGCTTGTCCTTCCACCAGCGCAGATGTTGAAGGCAGAGATGCTTGATCTCCCCCCAAGGCAGAGCCTCGACATCGGCAAAGGCCAGCGCCGACCAGAAGCCGGCGCAGGCGAAGCGATAGGTCAGGCTGCGGCCGAAGGGGATCGTCGCCCCGTCAGCGGCAAACCAGTGGCGGAAATCCCGGGCGAAGAGGACCGCGCGTTCGCGGTAGCGTTTTGCATAATCGTCATCGACGAGCTTCGAATAGATCAGGCCATAAAAATGCATGGCAAAGGGAATGTAATGGTCGATGCGACGCACGTTTCCGTCGCGATACCAGCCGTCACTGATATAGAAGCCTTCGAGTTCCTCGAGATATTGCCGCGTCAGGCTGCGGTCGAAATCGGCGCCGAGACGATCGAGTGCGATATCGACGAAGATCCGGAAGAATTTCCAGTTGTTGTCGGCATAGTCGAACTGTCTGACATGCTTGAGGTAGGCGACGACATTGCCGCGGGCGCGCGCATCGAGCGGCTCCCAGATCTTTTCCGGCACCAGCGCCAGGGCAAAACCGAGAGCGGCAAGCTCGACCATCCGCTGATCGCGGCTATTCACCGTTCCCCAATATTCGGGATGGGCGGGATCGGTGCCGTTTGCGAGACCCTCGGCAAACCGATGCCAATGGGCAAAGTTCCCACCGCCGGCGCCAAACGGCGCCAGTCCCCAGAGCGGGCGGGCGAACCCTTCGAGATCGGCCGCTGCCCGGTCGAAATGGGCGCCGCCGCCATTGAGGGTGACGCGGGCATTGCCCTTCGAAAAACAGGCAAGCAGCGGATTGAAGAGAGCAAGCAGGGCGCCGCTCATATCGGCGCGGGTTTCCAGCGGATTGCCGGCAAGCGGGTTGGCGCTGGCGGGATCATAGGTCATCGCATCTCTCACGGGTTTTCGGCATTCGGATTCGGAACAGTTCCGCCCGGAACGGGAATGACCGCCTGGCAGATGTGGCGCGCCGGTGCCGTCCTGTTGCGGAAACGGGCGAGCATCAGCGACACGGCCTCGCGCCCGAGGGCGGAACGATCGACGCGCATGGTGGACAGCCGCGGATTGGTCATCAGCGCGCAGGGCAGATCGTCGAAACCGACGATCGCGAAATCCTCCGGCACGCGCAGGCCGGCCTCGGTGACAGCCTCGAGCACGCCGACGGCGATGAAATCATTCATGCAGAAGGCGGCGGTAAAACCGGCATCCTCGGCAAGTGCTTCTGCCGTGCGTTCATGTGCCTCGCGGATGGCGCTGCCTTGAAGTGTCAAGGACACCAGACGGCCCTCGGCGCCGGGGACGGCGGCGATCGCCGCCTCGAAACCGCGCACGCGCTCGCGGATCGTGTGGCGGTGGGAGCCGCTGAGATGCAGGATGCGACGATGCCCGGCTTCGGTCAGCCGACGGGTGGCCTCGTAAGCGCCAAAGAAATTAGCCGGCGAAACACCGTCAAACTGCATCCTTGGATCAGTGCCGTTGACAAGAACGGTCGGTGTCATGCTGGCTTGCAGCCAGCCACGCAGCATCTCGTTCGGATCGATGCCGACGAGAAAGAGACCTTCAGCCTCAGCCGTCTGCATATAGTCGCGCACGGCATCCGGGGTGGTTCGATCCTCGCGGACCAACCGGACGTCGAAGGGCATGCCCGCTTCGGCAGCGCCGGCGCGCAGGCCGTCGACGATGGCTTCATAGAAGACGCTGAGGGTGCCGGTGACGCCGTCGCTGGCAATCAGCGCCAGCCCGCCGGCAACGGCGTCGGAAGCAGGCTTGACGGGATAGCCGTGCTCGGCTGCCACCTTCAATATCTGGCGGCGGACGGTTTCGCTGATGCCAGGTTCATTGGCGAGCACGCGCGACACCGTGGAGACGGAGACCCCGGCCAATGTAGCGATATCGGCCTGACGCGGCCGTCTGATCTTTTGGTCGTTCATAGGCAAACATTATGCAAGTGATGCAAATTTGCAAGAAAATGGTTGCTTCTTGCAATAAATTTTTTTTTGCGTAATCTGTTTGCCGAAGTGCCCGATAACGCCGTTGGAGGATGGCAGCGGGCAATTGGGACAAGGAGGATTAGCATGCAGGTCAATCGCCGTTCATTTCTGATGGGTTCAGCCGGTGCGGCCGCCGGCCTCGCTCTCGGCGCCGGAAGCGCCATTCCGGCCTTTGCCGAAGGCGCGCAACTGCGCGCCATGTGGTGGGGATCCAACGACCGCGCCAAGCGCACGCTCGATGTTGCCAAGCTCTATCAGTCGAAAACGCCTGGCGTCACTATCGTCGGTGAATCGCTTTCGGGCGACGGCTATTGGACGAAGCTGGCAACGCAGATGGCTGGCCGCTCGATCGCCGACATCTTCCAACTCGAGCCGGGAACGATTTCAGACTATTCGAAGCGCGGCGCCTGCCTGCCGCTCGATGAATTCGTCCCCTCCACCCTGGACGTTCAGTCCTTCGGTGCCGATATGCTGAAACTGACCACCATTGACGGTAAGCTCTATGGTGTTGGCCTCGGCCTCAACTCCTTCTCGATGTTCTTCGACACAGTCGAATTCGAAAAGGCAGGCATCCCGTTGCCGACGCCCGACCTCACCTGGGATGAGTACGCCAAGCTCGCCGTCGAACTCGCCAAGTCTTCCGGCAAGGGCGGCGGCCCCTATGCGGCGCGCTACGCCTATGTGTTCGATGCCTGGCTGCGCCAGCGCGGCAAAAGCCTCTTTGCGAGAGAAAGTGTTGGGCTGGGCTTCACGGCCGACGATGCCAGGGAATGGTTCGACTACTGGGAGAAACTGCGCAAGGCGGGCGGCACTGTTGCTGCCGACGTGCAGACGCTCGATCAGAACACGATCGACACCAATTGCCTTGGTCTCGGCAAATCGGTGATCGGCATGGCCTATTCCAACCAGATGATCGGCTATCAGCTGATCATCAAGAACAAGCTCGGCATCACCATGCTGCCGCGTGAAAAGAAGGGCGGTCCATCCGGCCATTATTACCGTCCGGCACTGATCTGGAGTGTGGGCGCCACGACCAAGCAGGGCGAAGCTGCCGCGAAGTTCATCAGCTTCTTTGTCAACGATCCCGAAGCCGGCAAGATTCTGGGTGTCGAACGCGGCGTGCCAATGTCGCCTGCCGTACGCGAAGCCATCCTGCCGCAACTCAACCCGACGGAGCAGGAAACGGTCAAATACGTGAACCTGCTCAAGGATCAGGTCGGCGAGTATCCGCCGCCGGTACCGATGGGAGCAACCCAATTCGACCAGCGCGTGCTGCGCCCGATTTGCGACGAACTCGCCTTCGAACGGATTTCGCCCGCCGATGCGGCGACCCGGCTCATCGAAGAGGGTAAGGCAACGATCAAGGGATGATCGGTCGCCCGACATGAGGAGAGGCCCGCAACACCCCGGCGGGCCTCTTCGTATTTCAGGCCTCTGTTTTCCGGACTATCAGTTGCTGCCCAGGTTTTCGACCACGCGCCAATCCGGCCGGCCGAGATCGAACGGCCATGCTTGCACATCCCGGTCGTTGAAATAGACGACTTCCTGCAGATTCGGGAAGGCGCTCTGCTTCAACGTGGCAGTTTCGATCCACGGCCTGATATAGGCGTCGCCGCCTTCATAGCCGAGCTCCGCCACCCAGATCGGCTTTCCGTAGCCGGCGACGAGATCATAGCCCTGCTTCAGCGCTTCCGAGAACGTCCGGTGCTCCTTGTAGGCAAGCTCGTCGTAGCGCTGCAGGCCGAAGACCGAGAGCCCGACGAGATCGACATAATCGTCGCCGGGATAGTAGGCCTGAAGGCCAGGTTCTCCCTTCGGCGACCACATGAGCTCTGTGCCGGGCGCCTCCTTGCGGACGATGTCCATCATCCGCTTGTAGGCCGTGATATAGTCTTGCGGGCTCCAGCCGGACCAGGAGAACCGCCCTGACTTGTCCTCCATCTCCTGTCCCCAGCGGACAATCACCGGGCTTTTCAGCTCGGATATCATATGGGCGATCGAACGCATGTTGACATCGTAGTCACCGCGCAGGACCTTGGCGCGAAGTTGAGCGGAGCTTAGCCGCCAGTCGACGTCCCAGGACCACGGCTCCACAGTGATCAGCAGGTTGCGGCCTCTCGCCAGCGCATAGGCATCGGCGACCCGCAAGGTTTCCAGGTCGACGTCCTCCCACGGCAGGAACAGGGCTTCGGTCGCGACATTCGTCTGCGCGCCGAAATCGCCGTGCGGATCGTAGGCCCCGAACTTGATGCCGCCGGCATGAACGACGGGGCGCTTGTCGATGATCGTCTGCACGGCCGCCGCCGGATTTGGCGCAATGCCCGCATATTGCACTTCGCTTCGGCCCGGCAGTTCCGCGACACACAACAACAGCAACGCGATCGCGGTGGTCGAGAGGTTGTTTTTCATTAGCTTCTTCATGGCTTCACCCTCCTTTTCGGGCTATTTCCTGGCTCAGCAGAACCTGCTTCAGTTCGCGCGCCTTCGCGCTCACCGTATCCAAGGGAACGAGCTTGCGGAACTCGTCATCCGGAAGCACCGATGCATGGCGGAAGACGTACCAATTGCCGTCCGGCTGGCGCCGCTGATAGATCGTGTTGCCGATCTTGCGGTGACCGAAACAGGTGCTGGCGCGGGCCGCACCCTCGGCATTCGTCCAGGTGGCACGCATGCAGAGCTGGCCGAGATCGTCGACCACCCATCTGCCTTCGGCGAAGGACGGCTTCCCCTTGTCATTGCTCCAGGCAACGAACCGCCGCCCATTGTCGAAGAAACGGCCGCCGCCGGTGTTCCAGGTCCAGGTCTTGTCGCCGTAGATACGATAGAGCTCATAGGCGCTGACCGGCGTTGGCGCCTTCGTTTTGGCGACCTCTGCGCCGTATGCTGCCACTGGCAGGCACAGGCTCAAAGCGAGCGCCGCTCCGTATAATTTCGATCCGATACTCATTACATCCTCCTAATCGATACTTGCCGGTTCCGCCGGCTCAGACACCTTGTTCGTCCCGTCCCGTGCTTCCGAACCCATTCCATCTGAGGCGGAACTTCACGATCCTGGTCTTGCCGCCGCCGAGGCCGGCGCCGGCCACGGCAAATTGCGTTTCGGTGAAACTGACGAACGCCTGGCCGTGCGAAAGAGCTTCGAGGCCGCGCAGGCCGTGGCTCCCCGCCTGCGTGCCGCCGGCGACGAAAATCGCAAGCCCGGTGGCTGTCGCAAGCCACAGCCCGCGCGATTGCGGCAGCAGCGGCAGATCGTTTTCGACTGCATGGCGAACGACGATCAGCACCGTCAGCGACAGGTAGACCGAGAGGTTCATCATGGCGAAAACATAAAAACCCTGGGCGGCCGCGGCATCGGTCGCAAACATCATTGCGACGGCGGAAAGACCGGCGAGCCCGATATAGGGCGCGATGACGCGCAGCGGCAAAAACCGCTGCTGCTGCCTTCCCTTCGGAGTGATGCGGAAATCGACGAAAGAGCCACAGATATAGTCGCGAAGCGCGGCGAGGCTGCCGGCAAGCGACCATGGCCAGCGCAGGAAGATGAAGGCAAGCCCTTCCCAGCCGAACAGTTTCGCATCGTTCGGCCTGAAGGTTGCCGTGGCCCGCCAGAAGAAGGCAAACAGCGTCAGCACGACCGATATCGGCCCAAAATGCAGTAGGAAATCCGGATAGGTCACATTGACGAAGACCTGGCCCGTCATCAAGGCGGCAACCGGCAGCAGGAACATCACGGCCATGAAGGCGGAGAAGAGCGGATACCACAACTGCGAGAACACGAACTGAAA
This sequence comes from Rhizobium sp. LARHSG275, assembly GCF_052871115.1. Lineage (NCBI taxonomy): Bacteria > Pseudomonadati > Pseudomonadota > Alphaproteobacteria > Hyphomicrobiales > Rhizobiaceae > Rhizobium > Rhizobium sp. LARHSG275. Next base: position 229,044 of record NZ_JBIXJN010000012.1, read on the forward strand.
TCTCAGTCGCCAGGGCAGGTGCATGATGTAGCGGCGGGAATGTTGCAGCAGAATGGTGACCAGGCTGCGCGACCACTGGAATTCCTGGACGACGAGATCAGTGAAGTTTGCTGGTCCGTCGCCATGGGCGATCGCATCGACGGCGTGCACGCCGCGCCAGCCGCCGGCATTCATCATCAGCGTCGTCGAATGGTCTTCGGCAAGTTCGGGGCCGAGGCCGCCGATCTGGCGAAGGGCTGATGTGCGGACCGCATAATGGGAACCGATGCATAGGGGCGCCCAGCCATTGTTGTAACCGATCTGCAGCGAACCGTGCAGGCTTGCCTCGGCATAGAGCCTGCCGCGCGCCGCCCAGCTTGCGCCGGCATTGGCATCGCAGATGCTGGGAGCGGAGACATAACCGATGCCGGGATCGGCAAAGGGGCGCAGGACTTCACGGAGGTAGGTCGGCGTCGGCACATGGTCGGCATCGAACTGGGCGACGAAATCATAGCGTGCATAGCCGAAATGGTCGTAGAAATAGGCGAGGTTGCCTTCCTTGCAACGCGTCCGACGCGGCCACGCGGTGCGATGATACTCCGCCACACCCTTTCGGGTGGAGATCAGCACGCCGTGCTCCGCACACCAGCGCGTGGTTTCGTCCGAAGGGTCCTCGTCGGCCAGCCAGACATCGAAATCGACGCCGATCTGGTCGAGCATCGCCTGAAGCGTAGCGCGAACGACGGCAAAGGGCTCGGACGGCGCCTTGGTGACGACCATCGCCACCCGCCCTTCCGGCAGCCCTGCCCGAGCGCTGACCGTTCTCGCGTCGAGGAAGATCAGGATAAAATAGGCCGGTACCAGCGTGATCCAAGCAAGCACGAGGGTAATCAGCACGAAGGCCGCCCAGGAAATAATATGGGCGGACTGGCACCACCAGATCCAGAAATAACCGAGTGCTGCCAGCCAGCAGAGGATGCCGAAGGCATAGGCGACGCGGTTCCAGCCGGTGAAAACAGGATCGAATGCATCAGCTGTGGCGGCCTCCGCCGTCCTGGCGCTGTGACCGACTTGCAGTGTGTCACTCATGCCCTCATCTCCAGTCCGAAGGTGGGGCCGGCGGTGCGGATGATCGTATCGATATCCGACAAGACCGGCGCGAAACCGAGTTCCGCTTTCGCCCTTGCGGCATTGGCAAAGAGGATCGGCGGATCGCCGGAACGGCGGGCGCGATAATTCACGGGGACTTCACGACCGCTCGCGCGACGGATCGCCTCGAGAATCTCCCGTACCGAAGTGCCCCGGCCGGAGCCGAGATTGACGCTGAGCGAGCCGCCGCCCGCCATCAGATGATTGACGGCGGCGAGATGCGCCTGGGCGAGATCGCTGACATGAACATAATCGCGAACACAGGTTCCATCCTCGGTCGCATAATCGGTGCCGAAGATATCGAGCCGCTCCAGCCTGCCGGCAGCGGCAAGAAGGGCGCGAGGGATGAGATGGGTCTCGGGATGATGACGCTCGGCAAGCTCGCCATCTGGATCGGCGCCGGCCGCATTGAAATAGCGCAGCGCGGCAAAGCGGATACCGTAGGCGGCGGCGAAATCCTCAAGCACCATCTCGAAGATCAGCTTGGTGCGCCCATAGGGATTGACCGGGTGCTGCGGGCTTTCCTCCCGAATCGGCAGCGAGGCGGGAACGCCATAGGTGGCGCAGCTGCTCGAAAAAACGATCCGCTCGATGTCCTGATCGAGGCAGACCTCGAGCAGCGTCAGGCTGCCGACCACATTGTTCCGGTAGTATTTCCTGGGCATGTCGACGGATTCGCCGACATAGGCATTGGCACCACAATGGATGACGCAATCGGGCGAAAACTCTGCAAGGGTCCGGCGCAGCGTGGCAGCGTCGGCAAGCTCTGCCCGGATGAGCGGGCCCCAGCGGACGCTGTCGGCATGTCCCGTCGAGAGATTGTCGTAGGTGACGGGGATCATGCCGGCGCGCGACAACGCTTTGCAGATATGACTGCCTATGAAACCGGCGCCGCCGGTAACGAGAATGTAGCGGGGCATCTCATACGACCTCCGCCTTCTCTGTGCCGGCCAGCAGTCCGTCGAAATATTCGACGGTGCGAGCCAGGCCGGCTTCCAGCCCGATGCGGGGCTTCCAGCCAAGATCGGCCATGGCCCGGGAAATATCAGGCCGCCGCTGACGAGGGTCGTCGGTGACCGCAGGCAGGTGAACTATCCGGGAACGCGAGTTCGTCAAGTCTCGAATGATTTCCGCCAGACGCCGAACGGTCATTTCGGCTGGGTTGCCGAGGTTGATCGGACCGTTGCAGGCGCTGCCGGCAGCCGAAAAACGCAGGAAACCCTCAACGAGGTCGTCGACGTAGCAGAAAGAACGGGTCTGCTGACCATCGCCATAGATCGTCAGGTCGGCGTTGCGCAGGGCCTGAACGATAAAATTGGAAACCACCCGCCCGTCGTCCAGGCGCATGCGCGGTCCGTAGGTATTGAAGATGCGGCCGACCTTGATGTCGACACCGTAAGTCCTGTGGTAATCGAAGAACAGCGTTTCGGCGCTGCGTTTGCCTTCGTCGTAACAGCCGCGCGGCCCGATCGGGTTGACATTGCCGCAATAGGATTCGTGCTGCGGGCTCTGGGTCGGATCGCCATAGACCTCTGAGGTCGACGACTGGACGACGATCGCACCGGTCTTTCGCGCGCAATCAAGGGTATTGACGGCGCCGAGCACGTTGGTGAGCAGCGTTCCCACAGGATCCCGCTGATAATCGGGCGGAGAGGCGGGGGAGGCGAAATTGAAGATGAGCGACGCGTCGATATCGAAGGGCTGCCTAACATCGTGCTCGACGATGCGGAAGCGGATGTTCGCTGCAAGGTGAGCGACATTCGCACGGCGGCCGGTCGAGAAATTGTCGAGGCATGTAACGCTGTGGCCGCGCTGCAGGAGCCTTTCGCAGAGATGTGAACCGAGGAAGCCGCCCCCGCCATTTACAAGAACGGTGCGTCGTCCTTGGAGCACCGGTATGTCTGACACTTTAGAAGTGCCTTCGTTGGGAACGAAACTACGCATTACCAACTCCTTCCCAGGTATTTAGTCTTTTGTTTTATTTACGCACTGCATGCCTCTGTACCCGCTCTGGATATTCATAAAACTGAGCGTCCATACACGAATAACTTTGTAGTTACTCTTCGGATACCGAATTATTAGTAAAATAGTACAACGAATGTTAGCGGGGTCAACATGAAAAGATTTAGATATCCGAAATAATTACGAAAGTATACTTAAAAGTAACAAATGATTAATCACTTCAATGTTTTACCACCAATACGCCTCTCATACGCCTCTCAAGCTTCACTCAATGCCGCTAATATACGAGGGAAGTCGGGAGATCGGCGGAGCTCAACGGCACGGCCGGTCTTGCATCCGGAAGTGCCATATGCGAGGGGTTTGGGCTATGTTGAAGAAACAAGATGCAGCGCAGCTGAAAGGCTGGTGTCTTCGTTTGGCGATGTTCGTCGGGGGAACGACGCTTATGGCGATCGGACAAACGGCTTGCACGCTCGTTGATGACGATATCGCTGTCGTCGCGAAGAAGAATCTCGTCGTGGCCGAGGCTCCGCGTTTCTCGAAGGCCTACGCCTATCCGGAAAATCACGCCGAGCGCCCGGCCGGAGTAACGGCCCGCGCTGTCGCCTATCACGGCTCAGCGCCTTATATCTGCTCTCCAAGCGGCTTCGGACAGAAGTCGCGCTGCTTTGCGCGTCCTTCTATCTGAAACAATAGCATTATATCAATTGCGCCACCGGCCGGACATGTCGTCTTCTCCGGCTGGATGCTCATTGAAGAAGCGGGATGCCGCTTCCGTGCGGTTCCGCACGTTCATCTTCTTGTAGATGTTGCGGACGTGAACCTTCACGGTGTTTTCGGAAAGATGCAGCTTGTCGGCGATGATCTTGTTCTGCGTCCCCTTGCAGATGAGATCCAGGATCTGAACCTCCCGGGTGGTCAAAGCAGAGATGCTGTCGCGTCTCAGCTTGAGCGCATTGTTGCGGGCCGCATCGACCGATTTTGCCTGATAGAGCGAAGGTTCCAGCTGGGCGTTCTTGTTGTTGAGACGGTTGAGAAGTGCTGACGGAAAATGTTCGCCGCCCTTCATCAGTAAATCCACAGCGGCCATGAAGACGTCGAGCCGGAGATTAAGCGGCAGGACACCATCGATGATCCTTGCCTCCACCAGCCGGCTGACGTAGGGCTCGAGCATGTCGATCGCTTCGACAACAAGCCCGATCGAGGTTTCAGGGTGGTTTTCGCGCGCAGCCTGCAACGCCTCATGAAGCTCGGGGCCGGGTATATGATAGAATAAAACAAGCTTAATCTCGCTGGTATCTTTTTCCAGCATTGGCTTGGTGCTCGTTATGCTTGCTACTTCACAATTCGGAAATTTCTTTGCCAGTGCTTCTACCATGCACTCCGAAAATAAATCCGCCTTTGCCACTACTAGTATAGTATCTCCAGACGTACTCAACTTCCTCCCCTGGTCAGTATTCTCCATTCCAGAGCCTGTCATGAACATATACGCCTCCCCTAGCGTTACACTTTACTCAAACGTGGAGCGATGGCGGGTATTAGATAGTATGAAATGTCGATCCCGGATGTCATCGCCTTATTTTTTAGACATTTCTTAATTATGTTAATACGGATTGAGAAGGAAGGAAATGGCCCAAAGTGATTAGTTTTAGCGGACGAAAAACCATATAATACAAAGCTTTGGTTGCATTTTCACTTGGTAGATACTTGAAGGTTATATTTGCTCTGACTATAGACGATCAGCTTAATGTAATATTTCAGTACAATTTGTCATACTTTCGTCATGCAGCGTGGCCGAGGCAAGCTGACAGGATCCTTGACTGCCAAGGCCTCACTGAGCCAGCGGGGCCCGATCCTACACCGATCCAGATGCGGCTTGGCGACACGCAGCTTGCCCTGCAATATCAGCGAGCTGTAGAGACTGTCCGCCGGGTCGGCGAGATCGGGGCAAACGGCTGGCGGAAGGGGCCGTCTTTGCCGCAAATCCGGGACCTGCATTCGGAGGATCCAGCCACGCTCGATTATGCCGGCGGTGCTGCGCTCAAACGGCTGCGCTCGATCGCCGAGCCCGCCGCTGGCAAGACCGATGTCGTGGCGGCGACCATGGCTTTGCTGGAACCGGGGACGGCGCTCGGCGAGCGACGCCGACCGCGTCTGCATTGACGCGGTATTGCCATGTGCGGAAATGCGTTCGAGACGCGCAGTCGCCATGGACTTTGATTTCGAGCTGCGATCGTTGCTAAAACAAGCGCGAGCCTATTTTGCAACGCCTCAGTGAGAACTCATGCAGATGAATGCAGACGGCGCCGAAAGAGAACGGCTTCTCGCCATTCTCGATTTCTGGCACAAAATCGAGTTCTTCATTCCTTACGATCTCTCCAGTCGTATTGCCTCCAGTGAAGGCCGAAGCGTTTTTTGGCTGCATGCGAAAACGCTCGAGGATGACGGCGCCGCACTCAGCCGCCCAGCGATACCCGAAGAGAAGCAGATTACGGGCTTCACCCTGTTCCTCGGCGTTTTCAGCAAATCCGAAATTGCCGATATCCGCAGGCACTTCGATAGCATTGCGGCCGATAGCAACGAGTATGAGGATGCCGAACGCGGCGATCTCGATGGCGATACCTGCTTTGCCAGCCTGCAGCTCTCCCCCTTTGGACAGCCGTTGTTCGAAACATTTTCCGTTTCCACGCTTCCCTGGGCTCTGGGGCGGGTGCGGAAATCCGGCCTCTCCTCACTCAGCCACGAGGCATTTGCCGACGGCAAGAGGCAGCTTTCGGAATTGCTTCAAAACTTTCGGGCACAACGGCATCTGAGATCTTCGTCCGCCGAGGATCCCGACGGTCAGCCGATCGATGCAGCCGAAATCCTGACGCTGCATGAATTGCTCTGCGATTGGGCCGGCTTTGCCTCGAAACAAGAGAAACCCATCGCTGCTGTCGAAATACGCTACCGAGATAGGGTGGTGAAACCTGAAATCATCTCCTTGCCGCCACCGCAGGAGAGCAATGCGCTCGATGCCGGCGACGAGGAGGAGGAGAGTGCAAACGTTGAAGAAGACATCGGGATCCTGAACAGTTTCTTCATCGAGGATATCGAACGGGCGATGACGTGCGTCAAACACGGCGATATCCCCGAGCCGCTCAGGCAATATCTCACGCCGCCTGCGCAAGAGAAGCGGATCGACCTCTACTCGGAGGATGGACGCCGGGCGATCGTTCAAGCCCTGCATCCAGGAAATCTCAACCGCGGACGCTGGCTCAGCGAACCTCACCAGGCGATGAGCCTCATGCAGCAGTTCGCGATCAATTCGGCCATCGGCGACCTTTCGGAAACGGGACTGTTCTCGGTCAACGGCCCACCAGGGACGGGAAAGACGACCCTGCTTCGCGACATGTTCGCGGATAATATCGTTCGGCGCGCCCGCGTCCTGGCCTCCTTGAAGACGGCGCGCGATGCCTTCGACGGCTCGCCGCGCCGAGCCATCTTCACGGACCGAAGCACCGCCTCGATATCGGCGCTGATCCCGGCTATTTCGGGATTCGAAATGGTCGTCGCTTCGTCCAACAACGCCGCAGTGGAGAATATCTCGCGCGACCTTCCCAAACGAAGTTCGATTGGGAAGACATCTTCATTCCAATATCTGCAGCGGTCGCGCACAAGATCGCTTGCCAGAAGGACAATGGAGCTGCCGTCAAGCTCTCCGACGGCGACCGCCCATGGGGGTTGATCGCCTGTGCGCTCGGCAACGCCCGGAACCGTCGAGCCTTCAAGGAACGTTTCGCCTTCATGGAGATCGCCGAAAGGCCAAAACCTGGCTGGTCCGGCGCCGATAAGCCACAGACCATCTGGGAATGGCTAAAAGGCTACGAGGGACCAACCTTCGCCGAGGCAGCGGCGGCATTTCATGCCGCCGATGAGGTGGTTCGCGACAAGATCGGCCAGTATGCGCGCTATGCCGATCTCTGTGATGAAATCGCGCTGGTTTCGCAAGATGTATTCTGCCGCGAGGCGCTTGAAGGGGTCAGGGCGGCCGCGACCGAACTTCGGCGCGCACAAGATCGCTGCGACATGGTCGCGGCCGAAATGCTCGGTATCAGGGAAGGATTGTCTCATCTGAAGGAGGAGGAACAGCTGCTAGAGCGCAGCGCTCCTGCGTGGTGGGAGAAAGTGCTGCCGGCCAATCCTGCCCGGCAGCATCGGCAAGATGTCGTTGCCAACGCGCGCAAGCAGCTGGAACTGCGCAAGGCCCTGGCGGAATGCGAGCGTCGTCTTGCGAAAGTCCATGGACCTGCGCTGAAGCGAGCGTTGCGGGGACATCAACGGGCCGAGCGGGCGCTAGGATCGCAACGGGAAATCTGGTCTAGGAAGAGAGAGGAATTCGATCGTCTCGGGACGATTCTCGATCATCCCACCGTACCCAGGCATCTCTCCGATCTCGAGGCCGACCGTTTCCAGATTGATGGTCTGTGGCATCGAGACGAGTTGGCAGGTCTGCGTTCTGCATTGCTGGAAGCGGCTTTGACGCTGCATGAAGCGTGGCTGGCGGAGGTCGGCAGGAAGAGCGGAGGTTTTGGGGGAAATATCGTCGCCATCAGCAAACTACTTTCCAACAACAGTCCCGTCGATGGCGAGCACATTGCCTTGATCTGGCAGAGCCTTTTCATGATCGTTCCGATCGTGTCGACGACGTTTGCGTCCTTTGCCCGGCAGTTCCGCGGTCTCGAAGCCGGCTCGATCGGCTGGGTTTTCATCGATGAAGCCGGTCAGGCGGTGCCGCAGGCGGCGGTCGGGGCCTTGTTGCGGGCGCGCCGTGTCATGGTGATCGGCGATCCCCAGCAAATCGAGCCGGTCTTCACGCTACCCAGCGCGCTGATCACCGCCACCTCGGCTCTCTCGCCCCACACCGCCGCAGGACAATATTCGCCGAACAGGGCGTCGGTGCAGATGCTGGCGGATGCCGCCAATCGCTATGGAACGACCGTTCCGGGCGAGGAGGCGGACGGGCTCTGGATCGGCAGCCCTCTCAGGGTGCATCGGCGCTGCATCGATCCGATGTTCGGCCTTGCCAACCAGATCGCCTATCAGAACAAGATGGTCTTCGGACTGCAGGAGCGCCGGCCCGCCGGCGATGCTCCACCGTTTTATGGCGACAGTGCTTGGGTCGACGTCAAGGGAAGGGTAGCCGGCAAACAGGCCGTTCCAGAACAGACGGACTTCATCGTCGATCTCCTCACCGCCACCTATCGCCGGGACGGCGTATTGCCTGATCTCTATATCATTTCGCCGTTCAAGGAGGTCAAGAACAGTCTGAAGCAGGCTCTGGCCCATGCAGCCTGGGTCGATTGGAACGGAAATACGCGCTCGCCTCCACCGAAACTGTCGATGTGGCTGCGGGATCGGATAGGCACGGTGCATACCTTCCAGGGCAAGGAAGAAGACATCGTTTTCATGGTGCTCGGCGCCGATGCCGACCATAGCGGAGCGGCCAGTTGGGCCGCCTCGAAGCCGAACCTCTTGAACGTTGCCCTCACGCGCGCCAAACGCCGATTCTATATCGTCGGCGATCGCAGCCTCTGGGAAGGCCTGCCTTATTTCCGGGAGACAGCGAGCGCCCTGGAGACAATTCAGGCAGCCGAATTCCTGGCCCGGGATGAATTGAACTGAAGCATCGGATCCAATTGCTGCCCGGCGGATGCCTGCCTCGACCCACCGGTAAGCAAAAACGCAAAAGGCCCGCAGGAGGCGGGCTTTTGCGTATGTGTATTTGGGATTTGGTTGCGGGGGCAGGATTTGAACCTGCGGCCTTCAGGTTATGAGCCTGACGAGCTACCGGGCTGCTCCACCCCGCGCCATGATGAGCTGTCTGGGGCAAGCCCGGACTTTTTGTTTGCCGGTCCTCGAAGGCTTTGCCTTCTGCGGTTCCGGCGGGGGCTGCTCCACCCCGCGTTATTATATTACAGCAGAAAGGGCCGCTTGGGCGACCCTTTTTGTTCGGCATGGGCCGTTTGTTTTGTTTAGAGAAGATTGTTTTATCAAAGTTGCGTTTTGCAGACCTGGCAGCGACCTACTCTCCCGCGTCTTAAGACGAAGTACCATGGGCGCAGGGGCGTTTCACGGCCGTGTT
>NZ_JBIXJN010000013.1:0-205529 GCF_052871115.1 Rhizobium sp. LARHSG275
CGGACCACTTCTGTGGCAGGCCGTCCGTAATCTCCTCACGCGAAGTCGTCGCCACCTCTGCGAGCCGCCGCGACGACGCCGAAAACAATGCGATTATCTCCGCGCCCGCCTAACCTAGCGCATATGAGGGTTAGGGTGAGGGGCAGCCGCTCGCGCCAACCGGACAGCAGTGGGCCTGACCCGAGTATCCATGGAGCCGCCCCCGCAGACGCAATTTCCGTAAAGCGACGGCGCGGTTTTGCGCCCGGAAATTGCGCAAAATCCCCTGACGAGCAATAAACACCAGAAAAGGTCGGCTTCCTCGCCCCTCGTAGTCCATTTGGGTGATGCTCTTTTCGCTGACTTGCATTAGAAGTTGTTTCAACGCAACCTAATTACCCTGCTCGAAAGCGGGCGATCAAAGGTTGTGCATTGTCGAATTTGCGTGCGGTTTTCCGGGCGAGGGCAAGAACCGGAAACCGAGAGCAAATCTTGGGAAGGTAGCGATCTGTTTTCCCAGGAATTGCGTAAGACGAGGTCAGGCGGTTCTGCTTTACAAGAAAGCTGAGCCGCTCCTGGGTTGAGGGACCCCCCGTCCGGTTTTCCTGGCCGGACGGAAACAAGGCTTTGCGGGACATTGTTGCAGTCCCGCAAAGCTTTTTTTGTGCCTTGTTTTCTGTTTGGGCACCTTTCAACCGTTTCAACGCCGGCCGCAGCCAAGATTTATTGTGCAGCGCAACATTCTGCCGCATTTGTCGATTTTCATTTCAACACCAACGGATTAAGCTAGCCCCGATTTGGTGTTGGGGGGAAGATGACCAAGTGGGTCTATAGGTTCGGCGACGGGCAGGCTGAGGGCCGGGCGCGCGATCACGAGATTCTGGGTGGCAAGGGCGCCAATCTCGCGGAAATGTGCGCTCTCGGACTTCCGGTGCCGCCGGGGCTGACGATCGTCAGCGATGCCTGCAACACCTATTACAGGAACGGCCGTCACATCGAGGATGCGGTGAAGGCCGAGGTGCGCGCCGGCATATCGGCGATCGAGGCGATCACCGGCCGCCACTTCGGTTCCGTCAGCCAGCCGCTGCTGCTCTCGGTGCGCTCCGGCGCCCGCGTCTCCATGCCGGGCATGATGGACACCGTGCTCAATCTCGGCCTCAACGACGAGACGGTGCAGGCGCTCGGCCACGATGCCGGCGACGCGCGTTTTGCCTGGGACAGCTACCGCCGCTTCATCCAGATGTATGCCGATGTCGTCATGGGCCTCGGCAACGACGCCTTCGAGGAGATCCTGGAAGACGAGAAGGCCAAGCTCGGCCATGAATTCGATACCGAACTCAGCGCCTCGGAATGGCAGCACATCGTCTCGCTCTACAAGAAGCTGATCGAGGAGGAGCTGGAGCAGGAATTCCCGCAGGATCCCGAAGTCCAGCTCTGGGGCGCGGTCGGCGCCGTCTTTTCCAGCTGGATGAGCGCGCGTGCCGTCACCTACCGCCAGCTGCACAATATTCCGGAAGGCTGGGGCACGGCGATCAACATCCAGGCGATGGTCTTCGGCAATCTCGGCAATTCGTCGGCGACCGGCGTTGCCTTCACCCGCAACCCCTCGACCGGCGAGAGGGCGCTATACGGCGAATTCCTGGTCAATGCCCAGGGCGAGGATGTGGTGGCCGGCATCCGCACGCCGCAAAGCATCACCGAGGAGGGGCGGATTTCCTCCGGCTCCGAAAAACCCTCGATGGAAAAGCTGATGCCGGAGGCGTTTCGCGAGCTCTGCCGCATCTGCACCGAGCTCGAGATCCATTACCGCGACATGCAGGATATCGAATTCACCATCGAGCGCGGCAGGCTGTGGATGCTGCAGACCCGCTCGGCCAAACGCTCGACCCGGGCGGCGATGAAGATCGCCGTCGACATGGTCGACGAGGGGGTGATCACCGAGGACGAGGCGGTGCTGCGCATCGAGCCCTCAAGCCTCGACCAGCTGCTGCATCCGACGATCGATCCGCGCGTCACCCGCCAGGTGATCGGCACCGGCCTGCCGGCTTCGCCCGGCGCTGCCACCGGCGCCATCGTCTTCACCGCGGAGGAGGCTGTCGAGGCCGAAGCCGAAGGCCGCAAGGTCATTCTGCTGAGGGTCGAAACCAGCCCCGAGGATATTCACGGCATGCATGCCGCCGAAGGCATTCTGACGACCCGCGGCGGCATGACCAGCCATGCGGCAGTCGTTGCCCGCGGCATGGGCATCCCTTGCGTCGTCGGCGCCGGCACCATGCGCATCGACCAACGCAACGAGCGGCTGCTCGGCGTCGGCGTGACGCTCAAGAAGGGCGATATCATCACCATCGACGGCTCGGCCGGCCAGGTGCTGAAAGGCGAGGTGCCGATGATCCAGCCGGCGCTGTCCGGCGATTTCGGCCGCATCATGGGCTGGGCCGACCGCGCCCGGCGCATGACGGTGCGCACCAATGCCGATACGCCGGCCGATGCGCTCGCCGCCCGTTCCTTCGGCGCCGAAGGCATCGGCCTTTGCCGCACCGAGCACATGTTCTTCGAGGGTGAGCGCATCCATGTCATGCGCGAGATGATCCTGGCCGTCGACGAGAAGGGCAGGCGGCTGGCGCTCGACAAGCTCTTGCCGATGCAGCGGCTGGATTTCACCGGCCTCTTCACCGTCATGCACGGCCTGCCGGTGACGATCCGCCTGCTCGATCCGCCGCTGCACGAATTCCTGCCGAAAACCGACGACGAGGTCGCCGAAGTCGCCTTCGCCATGGGCATGGAAGCATCAACCCTTCGCCAGCGCGTCGATGCGCTGCACGAGTTCAACCCGATGCTCGGCCATCGCGGCTGCCGGCTGGCGATCTCCTATCCCGAAATCGTCGAGATGCAGGCCCGCGCCATCTTCGAGGCGGCGGTCGCCGCAGCCAAGGAGACCGGTGCTGCCGTCGTCCCGGAGATCATGGTGCCGCTCGTCGGCCTGCGCACCGAGCTCGATTACGTCAAGGCGCGCATCGACGAGGTCGCCGGCGAGGTGATGCGCGAGGCCGGCATGAAGATCGACTATCTCGTCGGCACGATGATCGAGCTGCCGCGCGCGGCCCTTCGCGCCCATGTGATTGCCGAAGCCGCCGAATTCTTCTCCTTCGGCACCAACGACCTGACGCAGACCACCTTCGGCATCTCGCGCGACGACGCCTCGGCCTTCATCCCCACCTATCAGCGCAAGGGCATCATCGAGCACGACCCCTTCATCTCGCTCGATTTCGACGGTGTCGGCGAATTGATCAGCATCGCCGCCGAACGCGGCAGGCGCACCCGCAACGACATGAAGCTCGGCATCTGCGGCGAACATGGCGGCGACCCGGCCTCGATCCGCTTCTGCGAAACGATCGGCCTCGATTATGTCTCCTGCTCGCCCTTCCGCGTGCCGATCGCCAGGTTGGCGGCGGCGCAGGCGGTGATTGCAGGCAGTCTGGAAGAGATCCGGCGCGGTCCGAAAGACCTGCGGGCAATCGTGTAGGATATTCGCTGGAGTTTGGGGCAGGGCGCCCGTGGCAGTCAGTGATACCGCCGCCAGTGATCGCGATAGATATAAGGCCCGTTCAGATCCCAGGCCATGTCGTTCATCAGCTCGGCACTTTGCGCCCGCGATTCGGCACGCCGGTCGAGATCGATGCGCTGCAGGCAGGTGGCAAACCCATCCGTGCCACGCCGGAAGCCATAGCCCAGACAGCGCTGCTCATCCGCCGCCCGCCGCTCCTCCGGCGTCATCGTCTGGCAGGCGGACAGCCCGGCGACGATGGCGGCGAGGGCGGTGATGAAAATGGGGATGCGCATGGGTTTGGTCCTTGGAATGCTTTTGCCTGAGGAAAGGCCATTCGGTAGGGGGCGTCAAGCTAGTGCCTCGGTTCGGATATTGCCGAGACTGGGTGATTAGGCGAGCCGTGTACCGTGCGGCCCCCTTCCGCCCTACGGGCACCTTCTCGAGGGGAGAAGAGGGCATCGAGACGTTGCGGCACATTCCCTTCTCCCCAGCGGGGAGAAGGTGGCCCGAAGGGTCGGATGAGGGGCCGCACGGCACGCCATTCATTGTTGCCTTCGCTTGCGCTCAGCGCATTCGCGACTTTGCGGCTCACCCTTCACGCCGCCCCAGCCGGATCCCCGATCGGCAGCAGCGCCGGATCAACCGGCGGATCCAGAGGATTCTTCGTATCGTCCGGATCCTGCGCCGGCGTCTGTGGCGGTTTTTGCTGGATGCGATCGGGAGTGCCTGATGTCGGCGTCGGGCCGCGCGGCATATCGGCATTGGGTGTCGGGATCGGGTGTTTGTTGGGCATGAGTGCCTCCTTTTCGAAAAAGGAACGGCAGCCTCGGCACTTGGTTCCACTTTTGCCGGCCAACCTTTCTATGCATCAGGGCCATTCCTATGTATGAGGAAAGCTTGCAAACCTTGGAACGAGCATGGCCCTTCGCGATCGATTTTCGAAAAAACTGAACTGTCCGCAATGCGGCAATGAGGGCTTTGCCGAAGCCTCGGAAGTCGATGATCCCAAGCGCAAGCATCCGGATTTCAAGGTCGATCAGCTGCCGCGCGGTTTTGGCGTGCAGCGGCCGTCCAACCACCAGGAAAATTTCGTGATCAAGTGCGAATGCGGGCGCAAGTTCCCTTTCCGCAGCGTCGCGGAAGCTGCGGCCGAGCGCCGGTAGAGCAATTCCAGGAAAAGTGTGAAGCGGTTTTCCGTCCGGAATTGCGTAAAAAAATGAAACTCAGATCCGCTGCAGCACTTCGATGAAGGCATCGGCGAAACGCACCAGCGGCGCGGTCTCTTCGTCGGGCGCCTGCATGCGGATTTCGGTGCCGTTATCATCGAGCAGCGCCAGCACGACGCGCATCTCCCGGCCATCGCCTGGAATGCGCAGCACGGCGATGCGCCGGCAATCGTCGATCAGGCCGCCGGCCGGCAGGTCGAACAGCAATTCGCCACCGGAGCGTGCCGCGGCCTGGCGCACCGCCGCGCAGAAGTCGGTATCGCCGCCGGCATAGCTTTCGAGCGAAAGTTCGAGCTCGAGCAGTTCCAGCGGCAGCATCGTTTCGGATTGGTGGTCGATCCCGCCAAGCGCGGACGCCTGCGGCCTTGCTGCCATGTCGGGTGAAATCATCCCGTCTCTCCTCTGCATCTGGAGATGAAACCGCGGCAGAATGGCCTTTTTTTGACATATCAGCAAGGGCTTATGAAGAGGGCCCCGCTTCGCCATGGCCATCGCCCAGGATTCCAACGCAATGCTTCAGACAATCGTTTCAATTTAGCCGAATCTTGCCCCATAGCCGGATGATTTTAGGCCGGGCCGGCCTAAAATCTGAATCCGGATCTAAATCAAAGAATAGAGCATGATGTCGTCCGAAAACCGCTTCACACTTTTCGACATCATGCTCTAAACAGGGTTGAGGCGATTTGCGTGGTCGAACGCGCGGGCGCTGACGAGCAACCGGTAAGTTTGATGGCCATCCGCTATGACCGCCCCGTTTCCAGCGCCGCCCGCTTTTCGCGGCTGCTCGGGGCGTTTTCCCTGGTGCTGGCGCTGGCTGTCATGATCGCCCATCGCTTCGGTGGCCTCGCCACACCCTATCTGGTGCTGCTGCTGATTGCCGCCGCCGGCGGCGCGCTTCTCGCTGTCATGCTCGCCGCACTCGGGCTGCGCAGCCTCTGGATGACGGGGGCCGAAGGCGGGCTGGCGGCGCTGGCGGCGCTGATCTATGCCGCCTTTCCGCTCGGCCTCGGCACCTATGCCGCCGAGCGCTACATGACGCTGCCTGATATCTATGACGTTTCCACCGATCCGGTCTCAGCACCCGACTGGCTTTCGCAGCCGTATTTCAACCAGATCTGGCTGAAGCGCAGGGTTGAGGTGACGGCGGAGGATCGCGAAAAGCAGCTCGCCGCCTATCCCGAACTCACCGGCCGGCGCTATGAGGGCGCGCTCGACCGCGTGCTGGAGGCGGTGCGCAAGGTCGCCAAGATGAGCGGCATGACCATCACCAGGAGCAGTGGCGACACCGAGCCCGGCCGCGATCCCGAGGACAGACCGGTCAAACCGCCCGAGGCGAGCGACGATGCCGTGGCCGATGCGCCCGATATCATCCCCGTGCCGACGCCGCGCCCCTATGACGACGATGTCGCCAAGCTGATCCGCGGCGTCAACGGCGTGACGCTGCAGGGCACTACCCGCACGCTGATCCTCGGCCTGCGCTTCGATTTCATCATTCGGCTGCGCGAAGAGGCCGAAACCACCTTCGTCGACATCCGCGTCGCATCCCGCTACGGCCAACACGACCTCGGCTTCAGCGCCGAAATCGCCGGCGATTATCTGAAGGCGCTGGATGCCGAGCTGTTGGGGATTGCGGGTGGGTGAGCAACGGTGGCGCAGAGCGCCAGCAATCGATCCAGTGAATCGATTGCAGTTGCGAACGCCCTGAGCCTAAAGCGAAGGGCCGGGAGAGGGTGCGGCAGGCTCGACAACCTTCTACCCCAATAAGAGGACAGGGGCTGTTATCCGAAGCGAGGCCCCGGCCGAGGAGATCGCCGAGACCTGCCCCTCATCCGGCTGCCGCCACCTTCTCCCCGTAAACGGGGCGAAGGGGATATGCCGCGACCTCTCGGTTCCCTCTTCTCCCCAGCGGGGAGAAGGTGCCCGTAGGGCGGATGAGGGGGCCGGCGAAGCCGGTCTTTCTTCACAACGCTCATGCGGAATTCGACAGCGCTCGCGTCGGCATGGCGGGATAGTTAAAATGAGAGGGCGTGCCGTGTGGCCCCCTCATCCGACCCTTCGGGCCACCTTCTCCCCGCTGGGGAGAAGGGGAGACATGCCCCCCCTCACTCCACCACCAACCACCCCGTATACCGCACCACCAGCCCCGTCAGTCGCCCACCAATCTCCACATGGAAGTGGAAGCGCCCATCGCGCTCCTCCTCATAGGTCTCCCCGCCAGGCGCCAGAAACATCGGCAGCGGAATGCCGCAGAACCGCCAGCCGCGCACGACGAGCCGCAGCTTTTCCCCATCCGGCACCAGTGCCATCAGCCCCCGGAACGGCCCGAAGACCTCGGCGAGCAGATGCCGGTCGCGGCCCTTTGCCTCGACCTGCCAGCTGCGGAACATCGTGCCGCCGAAATCGCGTGTCCAGATCTCCTTGTCGCCATCGGGCACGAAACGCACCGTGACCGGCACATCCTCGCCCGCCGGAGGAAAGCCGATCACCCGAGCGACGATCCTGGCCAACAGCCCGCCGCCGCGCTCGATCAGCGCCCGGCCGGAGGCGACGCGGGCGCCGCCGGCATGCAGGGCGGCGAGGGCGGGCGGCAGCTGATCCCAGGCGCTGCCGAGGATTCTCTGGTAGAGCGGCTGGCGTGCCTCCTCGTTTTCCATCGTTATGCCGGATGTGATCGAAAACCGCTGGAAGGCCGCTTCGAAATCCGCAAGCTGCAATTCGCCGGCCGCCGGCCGCGCCCCATTCTCCGGCCGCACGCCGGTCAGCAGCCGGCGCACCAGTGCTTCGACGCCGATCACGGGAATGAACGGCCCGTCATCACCTTCGGCAATCAGATGCCAGCCGCAGGAGAGCCGCTTTCCGGCGTGATCGACGCCGCCGACGCGGACGAACATGCCGCCGCGATGTTCGCCCATCGCGAATGCGTGGCTGGCACGCTGCAGCAGCCGCGCAAACGGCAGCAGCGACGGCAGCAGCCGGAGGCGGACGAGCCTGGCCGCGAGGCTGAGCAGGTGCTGCAGCGGCTGCGGCTCCGTGCCGACCCCGGTGAAAGTCGATTGCAGGCCAGCAAAACGCGCCGGCAGCAGCTTGAGATCCGGCGCATCCACCAGCAGGAATTTCCGGCTGCGCAGCGGCTTGACCCCCGGCGGCGCAACCGTCACCCGCATCGCATCGATCAGCCCGCGCCCGGAGGCCGGCTGCCCATCGCGCAGCACCGTGATCTTCTTGCCGGCATAGCTTGATATCGCCCTCACGACATTGAGCCCGATCTTGACATGCGCCGACGGGGCGATGCCCGCCGCGACACTGTCGACCTGGGAAAAATGCGGCGCCATCGCCTCGAGCGCGGCGAAGGAAAGCGCAGGCAGGCTGCTGAGCCCCGACAGAGCGAAGGTGCCCTTGGCCTTGGCCGTCGCATCCAGCCCACCGATGCCGGCGACGAAGCCGGTGCTGTCGGCGATATCGGCATAATCGATGCCGAGATCGATGCAGGCTTCGGCCACCTTATAGGCATTCTTGCCGAAGCTCTGGAATGGCCCCGAGGCATCGACGACCAGATCAGGCCTCATCCGCGTCAGCTGTTCGGTGAGATCGCCATCGCGATCAAAGCGCACCGCCTGCACCATCGCGCCGAGATTGTTGCTGCCGAGGCCCTCGGCGCCATCTTTCGGAGTCCGGAGATCGGCAACGAAATCGTCAGCCTTCTCAAGCGAGCGCCCCGCAACCAGCAGCCTCAGCCGCGGTTCATCGCCCAGCAGCCGGGCAAGCCGCCCGCCAAACGTGCCGTAGCCGCCGATGATGAGCAGGCAAAATCGCTCGCCGCTCATGCGATGAACCGGCTGCGATGCTGCGGCGTCGGCACCATGCAGCTTTGCCGGCCGGCAATCTTCAGCCTGTTGCGGGCGATGAATTCATAGAGCGCATCGGCCGCCCGCCGCGGCAGCAGCCGGAAGAGCTTGACCAGCGAATAGGGAAAGCCGAGCCCCGCCACCATGCGGATCGAGCCGTCGGACTTGAAGAAGGCGCGGCCGTTTTCGATGAGGATATTGGTCTCGTAGTCGCGCGCATGCAGCCCGTAATGCCGGTAGAGCGCTGCGCCGAGCGGCGTCTGCGCCGCGAGGAAGCGGTATCGCTGCTGCTTGTCATGTTTCAGCGCGAACTTCACCCAGCCGGAGCAGAACACGCATTCGCCATCGAAGACGATCAACGGCCGGTCATCGGCAAAATCAGGCACATCAGGATCTTCGCGATAGCTGTATTCGGCGCGCCCCATGCTCATTTCTCCCCTCATCTCCCTTACGCCGGCCGGTAGCTGGCGGCAAGCGAAGGCGGCCCATCCGCCGCAATCATACCGCGCTCCATCAGATCCTCGATATGGGCGAGCACGGAAAGGGCGGCCGCCCCATGCAGCTTCGGATCGGTATCGCGATAGATCGCCTTCACCATCTCGGCGATGCCACGATCGCCCGCCCGGATCCGCGCCAGCACCGCCTGCTCGCGCTTCAGTCGATGCGCTTTCAGCGCCCGCAGGAAACTTGCGGGCTCAGTCACCGGCCCGCCATGGCCGGGCAGCAGCAGGCCGTCCTGGCGCTCGATCAGCCGGTCGAGCGATTCCATGTAATCCGCCATCGAACCATCCGGGGGTGCCACGATCGAGGTCGACCAGGCCATGACATGATCGCCGGAGAACAGGATGTCGCGGCCTTCAAGCGCGAAGGCGGCATGATTGGCCGTATGCCCCGGCGTCAGCACCGCGCTCAGCGACCAGCGATCGCCCGCAATCGTCTCGCCATCGCCGATCGCAATGTCAGGCACGAAGGACAGATCCGAGCTTTCGGAAAAGGGATTGATCTCGCCATCCCTCAGCGGCCGCGCCGGCCGGTGCGGCCCTTGCCCCACCGTCACCGCCCCCGTTGCCGCCTGCAGCCGCCTGGAAAGCGGCGAGTGGTCGCGATGCGTGTGGCTGATGAAGATATGCGTCACCGAGCGGCCGCCAAGCGCTGCCATCAGCGCCTGGAAATGCGCCTCGTCCTCCGGCCCGGGATCGATGACCGCGACCGAGGAAGCCCCGACGATATAGCTGTTGGTGCCGAAAAAGGTGAAAGGCCCGGGATTCTCAGCCGTGATCCGCTCGACCCCTGAAACGACCGGCACGGCCTGCCCATAGGCCGGCTCGAAAGCGGGGTCGAATGCGGGACTGTCCATGAAGGAATGATCTCGGGCCGATGACGTCGCCAATTCCTAGCACGACGGCGGCCGCCGCGCATATAAATCTGCGCCGGGTTAAACTTAGTCATTGTGACGGGCGAAGAGCTTTGCTAATCAGGCGTCGATTTGAGCAGGCGGTTTCCGCTCAAGCTCTGGTGGGGCGTCGCCAAGCGGTAAGGCAACGGTTTTTGGTACCGTCATCCCTGGTTCGAATCCAGGCGCCCCAGCCAAGCTAAATTTGGTCCGTTCTGGACACATAGGTTACGCTTTTATTCCTCATCTTTGCGCCGTTATGAGGAGGCACCCCTCGTCGCCTATGGTAACATTATATAGATAACCATAGGATTGTATTTATATCTTCGCCGTCGTCGGATCAGACCTGAACCAAGTCTTCCAGGAATTCCGAGCCCGGTTTTAGGGCAGAGACGAAAAGATGATCCCTCGCGCGGGTCGCAGCGACGTAGAACAGCTGCCGTTCAGTCGCCACAACCTCGTCCAACTCGAACTCGTCGGCGACGTCATTGATGCGCGCTGCCAGCGGCAGGACGCCTTCATCGCAGGCGACGATCAGCACCGCACGGAATTCCAGCCCTTTTGCAAGATGCATGGTGCCGATTAGCACCGCTTCTTGAGCGTTTCGTCCCGCAAGCGATGAAGTGGTTCTAACGTCGGCAAGTTCGGCAATCTTCGATGCGCGGGCGATCTGGTCGTTTGACCGGCAAAATATGCCGATCTCGTTGGGACTTATCCCCTGTTCGAGAAGGTTGATGAGGAACCTAGAGGCAGTCATGGCTTCGTCCTCGATGGTTGGGGCGACGACGATAATCGGTTCGACGCCATTGAAGACTGAAACGGTACCCTTGCGCTGGTCTTCCTCGCCGTCGACGTCTCGAACATTATCGGGCAGGAGGCGATCCGCCATTCTCCGTATCTGATGCGAGGTTCGATAGTTGAGCTTGAGCGTGAACGACCGCCCTCGGATGTCGACGCCGAGCCCCTTCCAGGAGAAGGGTTGCTGGAAAATTCGCTGGCCAATATCACCCGCGAAGAAAAGTGCATCCTGTCTGTCGGGCACTATGGCGCTCAAGAACCGCAACTCTGCGACGCCAAGGTCCTGGGCCTCGTCAACAACGACATGCGTGTAAGGCTTTTCGCCGCGATCCCGGAAATGTTCGGTGACCACCGTGAACAGATCGGCGGAGGTCAACAGCGACTTCGACCTCAATTGCTTGCGAACATCGCCAAAGACAGCCCAGAGTTCTTCCCGTTGCTTCGAACCAAGCCGGTTCTTTCGTCCCATCCTCGGTACGGCCGCATAGGCTTCGGCGCTATCGATCTGCCAAGCGTCGATAACGTGCTCCCATTCGGAGTTCAGAAATTGCGGCGTGTATTTGGTGACGCTGGCGGCGATTGCCGCCTCGTTGACAATTGCCCGGAGTTTTTCTCGACCGACCAGATATGCTCTCCTTCCGGTGATAAGAGCGTACAGGTCAGCCGCGGCCTGCTCGAACGATGACATCGTCACGCTGTCGGCGAGGGAGGGGTTATCAACAAGCAGCACATTAAGCTTGCGCTTCAGAGCGGCGGCGAGTGGCTCCGAGAAGGTTGTCAGAAGCAGTTTCGCTTGCGGCTCGTTGCGTAGAGTGCGAGCGACACGGTGCAGCGCGACCACGGTCTTGCCGGTGCCGGCGGAGCCGACGACGCGAACTGGCCCGGAGGAGTCCCGGTCCACCAGCGCCCGCTGCGATGGATGAAGGAACACCGCCCACTTTTCGAACGGCTGATCCAGAGCGGCCGCCAGTTCCTCATGCCCTTCCAGGATACGGAAGCGCCGCTGTGCATCGGGATGGCTATAGGGATCGACAGCGACCGGCGCGGACTTTTTCAGAATTCCCGTTGCCGCATAATCCAGCAGCGCCTCGGCGGCTTCCTGCGGCAAATGATCCGCGAGCGCGAAGAACTTTTCCTCGCTGGCGTCAAGCACATCCTTGACCCAGTCCTCGGGAACGCCAATCGACAGAGCATCATCGGTGGAGAGTTTCGCAAACAGTGGCAGTGTGGAAACCGACGGGGCGGCCGGAACGAGGAACGGAAGTTCGGGCTGTCTTGCCGGTGCCAGCTGGACTGCAATCTCCTCGACGCGCTCGCGCACCTCTACGATCTGCACAGCGCCGGTGCGCGGATGGGTCTCGATTCTGCGTCGCTCTGCCCATTTGTAGGCATCGTCGTGATGGTCGACGTAGGCGAGCATCACGCTGTCGCCGGTCTTGTGGATAATAATCCGGAGATCACGGCTGACACGCACGGACCAGAAGTTCGGGTCCTTGGATGCATCGATCCTGTGGAACTGCAGACCGGGGCGGTTCGGATCGGTCTGCAGGTCGAACGCCGTCAACTTCACCTGCTTCTGCTCGTCATGGGTGAGCTTGGCGAGTGCGGCGGTGAAGCTGTCGGCGAGGATGGTTGTCATGGACTAGCTCAAGAAGTACCGACCGAGTTCGTCGCGTCTCAACCGACCCATTGAGGCAGCTCGGCTTAGAGAGGCAGGCACTGACGACAGTTTCATGCCGGGCATAAACTTCTCGATTGCCTCTTTTACTTCCCCGGACGTAAGACCGCCGCCAGACTCTGTGATTGCGCGGACGCAGAGCTGCAATATCTGCCCGTGTCCAGCACGCTGCGGATTTTCCTCAAGACCCAGGAAAATCTCGAGCTGTTCCTTGCGCTTTTCCAAAGCCTCAATCTGTTCGACAGTCTTTTCGAGTTCGGCGAGCGCTTCATCGCGCATTGCGGCCTCTTCATCAGCGATGCGTTGTTTCTCTTCTGCGATTCGCCGAAGTCTTTCTTCCAGTGAACTCACTTGAATTTCCTTTTTACTCTGCTGCTTCCGCGCCGAATTCGGGATCGCCCTGCAGCGACGCCAGTTTCTGCATGATCCGCTTTTCCCGCTCGGCAACGAACTGAGGAAGCATCATGATTGACCACAAATGCTCGTCCTCGGGGATCAGGTGCTTGGCGAGGAAGGAGTGATCCCGCGTCCTGATCCAGTCTTCGAAAGTTGCGTTATTCTTTTCAAGATTTTCTGCGCCGACGAGCAACTGGAGATTTCCAACACGGTTGGCGCAAGAGATCAACTCATCGATCTTCGACATGGGGATATTGTTTTTCATCAGGTGTCTGCGATCGACGCGGCTCTGGGGAAAAATGTGGTCAATGTGATGGGTGGTGGTCCCCCAACTCTTGTTATCGTAGAGCAGCGACAGCAGCAGGAACATTTGCTTGCTCCCATACTGCAGTTCCATCACCCCCTCGAGGGTCTCTCCGGTGAGGTAGGACGGCCGCTTGATTTGGCGCGACAATGCGGAGTTGAGATCGACGAGCGGAAAATTTCTTGAGGTCGATATTGCTGCTGCAATCGTATTCTTCGCTGCCCCGATCGTGCTGTCTGAAGTCCCGCCGAATACCCGGTTCAGAAGAGCTGCGATGAGCCAGCGGCGAATGCGCTCGGCATTCGAAATGTAGAACGATGTGGTCGCACTCATCAGGTCGAGATCGAGCTTGTGGAGGTAGTAAGCAATCGGCAGCAGAGCGTTCAAACTCGTAAGGTTCTCGCGATCGATACCGAAGCTGTTGACGAGCTGGAAGGTTCGCTTGAGGGATTGCTGGATTTTGGTCCAGTTCCCTCGCATGATTTCCAGATTACGGTTGGTGAAGTTCTTCACCTGATAGACATGATCGAGGTCTGAAAGCAGCAGGCACGCCTTCATCACGAAGTCTTTGTTGACATCGTTCTTACGATCCAGCCGGCTGTTCAGTGTTTCGACGAAATTGTAGATTTCTTCGCGCGCCGAGATGTCCGTCCATTTGGACGAGATCATCGACAGCATGAGATCGGACTTGCTGAGCTTGGTGCCACCGTCATTGGCGCGCACAAAAATCCCAAGTACACGGTCGTAGTCCTGGTTGGTCTCGGTATAGTAGCTCACAATCCTGTCGACCCAGATCATCTGGTGAAGTCGATCGAGATTTCGTTTCGCGGTCTCCTCCGTCATCCAGGTCTTTGATGGAGGCAGCCGACCTAGGGTTCTTTCGACAAAGACCTTGAAACTCTCGGGGTCCGGATAGTTCAGTATGTCCCCAACCTTGATCCATAGGTTTGCAGGGCCTGATTGTGGCGGTTTGTCGAAGAGCTCGAAACCATAGGGGTGTTCGATATCGTCATTGACGTCTTCTGATTTCGGAATCAGCGACGGATCGACAAGCAAATCAATGTAAAGCGTCTTCCGCTGCCAGGCATCAGGACTGTCCCAACGCCTGCCCTTTGATTTGACGGTGAAAGAGCCGCGCAGGCCGATGAGCAGGGACGTCAGCCGCTGCTGACCATCGAGAACCAGCGTCAGCTTACGTCCCTGTGTGCCGGCGAGCTCATTGTGCACTTCGCCGAACCGGAAGTGCTCGGCGAATTTGTAGATCTGCCAGCTCATCTCATTCTCGGGTGCGACGTCCCAGAGCAGGAAGGAACTGATTGGGTAGCCCTTCATGAGAGAGTCGAACAACGCAACCATTTGTTCGGGGCCCCACACATAGGGGCGTTGGATGGCCGGGAGGAAGTATTCGGCGTTGATCTTCTCGACCGTGGCAGCAATGGTCGTTGAATCATATGGCATTAAGTGTGTTCCAATCTGAAATCAGGCAAACCCGAGAGGATGGCTTAGGTCATTTGCGTTATTATCCAGTAACCAACACCTTCATCGCCGCAGCCGCCCTTGCAAGGTTTACCGTTCTTGAAGCTTCGAAACATTCAGCAAAATTGCTGCAGCGCTCTATACTTCTGATCTAGTATCCTTAGGGGAACCCGTCCGTCTCTGAAAAATCCTTCCCGTCAGGGATTTCCCAAATCGTGGCGGGGATGACCAGCTTGGCAAGATTGATGGGATCCAAGACAGAAACAGCTAACCGATGGAGGCTTATGATATCGTCTACATCAATAATGTCGTCCGGATCATTACAGGAGAAAGCTGTCGTCCGTTGACCGTCGAAATGCAGACGGTTTGCTAGAACTATCTTTCGCTCGGCCAACAGCCAGACCTCTGTGACCGAGGCGAGCACCCAATCATCTGAGGCCTCACTGGCGGCTACAGTGCCTCTGAGCGGAGTGCCCGCGTCCAGGGCCGCTATCACGATTTCTTTTCTTGCTCTGGCACTGACAAATTCCGACGGAGCCATCCTCCTGCCGAGCGACCCCCGAGGCGGTGGGCGCTTGTCCGTGCACTGATGCTTTGGCCAATCGCCTCCGAGGTCATCAAAAAATACACGCGATCCAAATTCGTTTTGATAGTAGTAGACCCGCGCCCCACACACTGGGCAGTGCGCGTTTGGATTCACGAAACTCGCTGCTTGTCGTCGTGACGAGACGTAGTACTCGCTTAGAACGCGTCTAGCGCGTTCGACACTGTCCTGACGAACATAAATTCGACGCGAGGAGTAGCCGCCAGGGTTCCAGCACCATCCGCAAGTGCAGTTCGAATAATGGTTGTGACCCGGCATATCTCCTCACACCCCAAACACTTTCAGCACCTCGTCCCCGAAGTGATTGATGACCTTCACCGCGATCCGTCCCGTGCTCGGGCGCGCAAACGGCCGTGACGTATCGGCATAGAGCGTCTCCCAAGCGTCCGGATCGATCTCCGCCTTCAGCGCAGTCTTCAGCGACTTGTAGGGATCGTTCGCGCCGAGGAAATAGGCGTGGCGAACGAAGAAGCTTTCCTCGTCATAGTCGGTATCGATGAACCAGGCAGCGATGCCCTTCACGTCATCGGAGCGGATATCGCCGGTGGAGGGGTCGAAGACGTCGACGCCGTGCACCTTCACCTTGATTTCGCCGTTAGGCGCATCGAGGATTTCGACGTCCGGCTCGCCGAACACGACGAAGAGGTTGCCCTTCCCGGTGTTCTTCAGGTCCGCGGCCATGTGCAGGTCGGGGTTCATGCGCGCCTTCAGGATGGCGAGTGGGCCGAGGCGGTTGAGGTCGGTCGCCTGGGCGTCGAAATTGAAGGCGGAGGCGACCAGCACGTCGAAGCGGGCGTCGGAGGCCTCCCGGGCGGCGGCGGTGATCTGGCTGCGAGTCAGCGTGCCGAATTCCGGGCCGATCAGGATCGCCGCGCGTTTCTCCACCGCGCCGCCATCTGCATAACGGCCCTCGGCGGCGATATAGTTGCCCGGCCAAGGCTCGATGGAGTTGAAATGGATCGTGTCGGCCTTGGCCTGCTGGTGCACGCCAGCTCTGCGCAGATGCGAGAGCACCATCTCCCCAAAATCGGCCTCCGGCATGTTGGCAGGCGTGGAGGCGCGCGACGTGATCGTGCCTGATGCCGCAAGGTCCGCTCCCAGTGTATCCTCGCGTGCGGCTACGACGCGGTGCGGCGACAGGCTCTCGACGGTGAAGGGTCCGGCGACGCGCACCTTGCTCTTGTCCTCATAGGGGCGGTCATAGAGCAGCTCGACATCGGCAGCGCGGGCGATCGAGGCATCGATCTCCGTCTGCCGGGCAGTGCGGCCTTCCCACCAGTCGGCATGCAGTTTCCGCGCCTTTTCGGTCATCAGATGCACCTTGGCCTGTCCGTCCTTGCTGTCCAGCCAAGCGTCCAGGTTGCGGGGGATTTCCCATTCCTCGAAGGTAGTCGAAAGCGCGTTGTTCAGTTGTCGGCGCAGCGGCTCTAGTACCTCCTGCCACTTCTCCCAGATCACATCGATCTCGGCATTGTCAGCGATGCTTTTCAGTGTGATATGCGGCGCGCGCTCATAAATGAAACCCTGACGGATATCAGCCGTTATCGGATTGTCAGCAAGAATCCTGCCGGAAACCACCTGCTCCTTGGCCCGGCCTTCACGGGAGTCAGCCAACAAGTAATAGGGATAGCGTGCGCTCATCAACCTGGTGCGAGCCAGCGCGAGCGCCACCCGGGAGGTGTCGATGGTAATCCAGCGACGGCCCCACTGTTCGGCAACATAGGCTGTGGTGCCGGAGCCGCAAGTGGGATCAAGCACGAGGTCGCCGGGATCGGTCGTCATTAGTATGCAGCGCTCGATAACTCTCGGAAGAGTTTGCACCACGTAAAGGCGATCTTCCCCGAACCCAGAAGTTTGTGTGTCCGTCCAAATGTTCGTGTATGGCGTGACGGGGTAGTCATCTATGAAGTATACAAAACGCAAGTTCTCGCCTTGAGGATAAAGGCGCTTGGTTTTTGCAATACGCTCGACGCCACTGTTAGTTACACTCCAATGGCGTCCTTTCGTGGGATTATAATTTCTGCCCTCATAGAAGATCGGCCTATCTCGTTCGCTAGGTCCCATAGATACGATGGGATAGGGCTGAAAGATCTTGCGTACTTCGATTTTTTCTTTCTCAAATTGTGTGAGTGAGGCTCGAACACCATTTGCGGCTTCGCCATACTTGTACTGTGTTGCACCCTCGTCTCCGGGTTTTCTGTCGAAGTATAGCCGGCGATATTTGGTGGAGGCAGATCTTCCATACCAAAGCACAGTGTCAAAAATAGACGAGATATATGAGCTGCTGTGACCGCCTGTGGTCTTGAATTTCAACTCAGAACGAAATCCATCTTCCCCAAACACCTCATCCATCAGCGCCCGAACGCGATGCACGTTCTCATCGCCGATCTGAACAAAGATCGAGCCGCTTTCGGCGAGTAATTCCCGCGCCACCATCAGCCGGTCGCGGAGATAGGTGAGATAGGAGTGGATGCCGTCCTTCCAGGTGTCGCGGAAGGCCTTCACCTGTTCCGGTTCGCGGGAGACGTCCTCCTTCTTTCCGTCCTTCACGTCCCGGCTCATGGTCGAGACCTGCCAGTTCGAATTGAACTTAATGCCATAGGGCGGGTCGAAATAGATGCACTGCACCTTGCCGCGCATCTCCTCGCGCTCTGCTAGGCTCGCCATCACCTGCAAGCTGTCGCCGAGGATGAAGCGGTTCTGCCAATGCTTGGTATGCTGGTAGAATTCGGCCCGCGCCTCCGGATCGGCAATGCCGTTGAAATCGGCAAACAGATCGGGCGCGTCGGTTTTGTCCTGGCGCGCCTTGTTGGTGCCACGCTTGAGATCGTCGATGATCGCCTTGGGATGCACCTTTTCCTGAATATAGAGCGGCGGCGCATTGACCACGAGATCGGACCAATCCTGCCGGTCCTTGCCGCGCCAGACGAGTTGGGCATCGCCGATCTCCATCTCGCCCGTCTCGGCAAGCTGCCGCATCTGCGCTTGCGTGATCTTGATCTTCGCGCCGTTCCAGATGATCTGCGGATCGCGGTCCAAATCCCGGTCGCGCTGCTCGCCCTTCGCCAACGGCCGGTCACGCGGGATGCGCATCTCGCGTGCTCCTTCTCCGAGCAGCTCAACCTGCTGCTCGTAGAGGGACGCCATCTCAGCCGTCGGGTTGTTCAGTCGCACCGCTCCGTCATGGGTCAGCGTGGAAACGTCTTTTTCGCGCGGCGCCTTGGCCATGATTACTTCTTCCTGCTTGTTTTAGGCCGCTCGGAGATAAGGTTTTGCAAGCGTCCTTCGAAACCGCCCTCAATCATCTTTCCCATTTTCAGCAATCGTCTGCTTTGCTCTGATCCAATTGCATCCAGAAAAGCACTAATCTTATTGATGATGAGCGATCTGCCGACGGGATTGCTGGCGGATAGCCAGAGATATTGATCGACAATGCGTTCCGCGTGAAAATGCCTAGCGGCGAGGCCGTTATGTTCCAGTGCGGCATTCATTTCCTGTGTCAGAGCGGCAAACTCGGCGTTGGCGAGCCTCTCGTAGAATTTAACGGCCTTCTCCCGCGCCGTTCCCGACTTGATGCCCAGCGCCTCTGCGGCCAACCGGTCGAACATCGTCCAGCCGTCCGGTGCGACAAACCACGAAAGCTTGGTGACGCCAGACACTAAATCGTAATGAGTGAGGCGGTCGTTATCGTCATGGTTTCCCTTCAGCTCGGTCACAATATCAAGGCACAAGTTGAACCGATCCGTCATGCTTTCGCATGCGCTGAAGTCACGGTTACGGCGGTTTACCGCTTCGGCGATCCTTGTTGCTCGTCTCGCGGAAATTTCACCGTCCGGATCGTTCTTCTCTTTTCGAATTCCGCGGGCTATCCCGTAATCCTTGGCGATCGATCTCACCAATTGCGCGTCGATAGCTCCTGTTTGACCGATACGCTTTAGATAGGCGAGATCGTGGCTCGCCCACCACCACCAATATCGAATGGCGGCCAAGACCGGGAGCGAATTGAGATTTCCCTCTGACTGTCGAGAATCGATCATGCCGACTCTCGCGCTGTCGTCGCACCAAAGGCTTCGACGAGCTTCGCGTATTCCTCCTCCATCGCAAACGCGTCACGGAATTCTGCAAAAGCCCAGCGGCCATAGACCTTTAGATTGTTCACCCCCGGCACCCAGAGGTTCGTCATGGTCTCGGCCTTGATTTGTTCGTCGAGACCACGGAAGCCTTTGACCTCGATGATCAGGTTCAACGGATCGTCCGGCCCCCGGTCGTCAGCGAGCTGAACGATGAAATCGGGCAGGTAGCGACGCGGCGCGCTGCCGGAGCGATAGGGGACTTCAAAGCCGAGCGCCTGATTCTTCACGTAGGAGATCGTTGCCGGATGGGCTTCCACGACACGGGCAAACTCTGCCTCCCAATCACTGTCGCAGACCACGTAGTTCACGTGGCTAAGCCGCGTTTCCCAGAGGGTCTGTTTCGTCGTGATGAAGGAAACGTGGTCAGTGTAACCGTGCGGATTGTAGGGATCGAGCATAGCCTTCACGACGCTCTCGCCCTCTTCGCCGGCGCTGCGGACGATCGCCTGGTAGATCAGTTCCGAAGCTTTCTCCGCCAGCTCGGCATAAGTCAGCATGCCCGCTTTGGTGCCTCCGGTTAGCTTCAGGCATTCGTTGACCCAGCGACGCGTGATCGGCTGCACTTGATTATAGAGCATGTAAGGCGGGTCTTCAGTGCCGTCTCTGAGGTAGCGTTCGATCAGGAATTTCGTCAGACGGATCGCCACTTCCGATGTCCGCATATCGTCGAGTGCGTCGGGCGAGATGTCGATGCCTTCGCCGACAAGCCCCTCCAGCCGAACAGTACACGGGCCGACAAGCTCTGGTGTTAGCGTCAGGATGGAATCTGGGCCGAAGGAAGCGGAAAAGTGATCTGAGGGAAGTTCTGTGCGGTAACCCGCAACGCGCGGAAACTGGATGGAGAGGTTCGAACGCTCCTTGAGTGCATAGACGCGCGTTGTTGGCTTTGGCGGATTGCGAACTACAGTTTGCGGTTCGGTTGCGAAATCGAAAGGAATGCCAAGAATGTCGGCATATTCCGTATTGAAGAGACCGCGATCATTGAGTTCATAGGACTGTCGGCGAAGACCGCGACCGATAACCTGTTCACACAGCAACTGGGTGCCGAAGGCGCGGACACCCAGGATATGGGTCACGGTGTTGGCATCCCATCCCTCCGTTAGCATGGATACGGATACGACGCAGCGGACTTGCTCGCCAAGCCGTCCCTTTTGCCCGACTGTATTCATCACCTCGCGGAGAAGCTCGGCTTCACTGACTTTTTCTGCTTCGGCAGCACCATCACGTTCGGCTTTTTCGCGTTTGAACTGCTCGATCTCCGCCTTGGCGATCTCGCGGAAGTTGCTGTCGAGAGCTTCACCGGACTCCAGCTGCTGCGAGTCGATCAGCAGCGTGTTCATTCGCGGCAGCGGGTTGCCGTTGCGATCGTAATTGCGAAATAGCTCAAGGTTTCCTTGGTGCTTGGTCTGTCGCTCGCCTTCGACCTCTCGTTCCCAGCCCGAAATCCACTCGTAAATCAGCTTGGAACTGGAGGTGTTGTTACACACGACGATGAAGACTGGAGGCACACCGATGCCCACCTTTCGCCAAGCCTCGAACTCTTGTTCGTAATGTGAGTAAAGCGAATAGAGCGCAGTCTGTAGTTCGGCCGGTAGGCTGTGTGGGTCGAGGTCGCCCGATTTCCCCGCCCCCTTCTTCGGCATCTTCTTGCCGATGTGGTCCCACAGATTACGATAGACAGGCGTCGCTGCATTGACGGAGTTGTCGGACACCGGAACCCGAGGCAACTTCACAATGCCGCATTCGATCGCGTCGACCAAAGAGAAATCCGAGACGACCCAAGGAAATAGCGTTCCCTCCTCATAACCTGAACCGCGCAGGAAAAAGGGCGTCGCCGAAAGGTCATAGACGGCACGTACGCCAACCTTGCGCTTCAACGCTTCAATGCCTGAAATCCAGAGGCGAGCCGCTTCGTTGTTCTCCTTCGCCTCCTCCTTTTCCTCGCCCTTTAGTTCGTCCTCTTCATGGGTCCCCGGGCGTTCGCGATAGCAATGGTGGGCTTCGTCGTTAATCACCACGACGTTCTTCATCTGGAGGAGATCGCCGCAGGCGCGCTGCAGCATCTGTCCTTCCGTTTCCAGTTCCTCGATCTGCTCGCCTTTCCAGCCCTTCATCAACCGGAGGCCGACGGCATTCAACTCGTGTGCCTTGCGGCGCTGAAACACGTGGTAATTGACGATCGCGATCTTCGCCTTGTTGAGATCGGCCATCATGTCCTGAGGCACGAGCTCGCGCGAGCGGTAATAGCTGTTGCCGTCGGAAGGGTTGAGAACTCGCAGACGGTCCTTGATCGTGATGCCCGGCGCAACGATCAAAAAGCCGCGGGAGAAGAGAGTGGAGTTCGGCTGACGCGCTGCATTGATCGACTGCCACGCGATCAGCATTGCCATGACCGTCGTCTTACCGGCGCCGGTCGCGAGTTTCAGAGCGAGGCGGAAAATCTCGGGGTTTGCATCCTGATTGGCCTCTTCCAGATGTCGGAATAAGTGCGAGTACTGCTTGTTTTTCCGTGCGACCTCAGAAAGCCAGATCGCGGTTTCAACCGCTTCCGCTTGACAGTAGAAGGGCCGAGGGCCGGAGAAGCTATCGCTCCGCCAATGTTGAAGCAGACGCTGCGTGACTGGTGTTACGCCCCAATCGTTAGGATTGGGAAGAGAGCGCCACGATGCGATATGGCCGCGAATTTCGTTGATGATCGGCGTCGGATTATAACGGCTGCCGCCATCCCGAGCCTCTTGGTCGAGATCAAGCGAGGCTTGTGTTTTTTCTCCGACCTTGCTCTTCCGACTCTTGGGTACGGGAGCGACATATTTCGAGCGACGCCGGCCTTCGATAGGCGGATGATCGAGCGGCTCCCCGCTTTCTGATAGTGCATGATGCCGCGTGGGAACGTCATATGGAGAGTTCAAAATTGGTTCGGCGTAAAAGGGTTTGGTCATATTCATGCGCTCATGAGTCGGCGCGGTAATTGAAATCTGAGAGCGGGCGGTTTTGCAACTTATGATTTCTTCTATCCATAAGAAACTCCAAACGATATCCGGTGAATTTCGGCCAGGATAGAATTTTAAGAGGGCTCAAGGCGCGTTGATCCAGCCGCTCTCTTCCCGATAGTCTTTCAGTTCGAGAGTAGAATGCGGCGATGGGTGCCGCTCTTGTATTTGCGAAAGCAGGATGATGAGCAGGCAGCACGCGCCTCCCTTTTAGTACAGCGGGAGGCGAGCCGGGGACTAGGTCGCAAGGGTAATGTCCTGCTGGACGAGAGCGCGCTTGACCTTACTCCCTCCCCACAAACAGCCGGACGCCAGTCAGTTCCGCAAGCTTCCCCACCAGCGCATCCTGAAACCCAGCATGCGTAACCTCCGGCGAAGCCTCCCGCCGCTGCCGATGATACCAATACCCACCGCTGAACCTGGCAGCTTCGTCCTCGCTCGTCGCAAGCCATGTCTGCGTAAGATGCCCCATTTCGAGGTCATCGGGCGCGCCGGGCGCCGCCCATCTTGGTCGGCACCCAGCCGGGGTCGACGGCGTTGCTGAGCACATCCGGCCAGTGGCGGGCGACGGCGGCGGCGAGGGTGGCGATGTAGAGCTTGCTTTCGGAATAGGCTTGGCTGGCGTTCCACGGCCGCTTCTTCCAGTCGATATCGCCAAGGGCGCTGCCGCCGCTACGGTGCATGCCGCTGGTGAGATAGATCAGGCGATCGGGGGGGCGGGTGATCCAGGCGGTGAGCAGATAAGGGGCAAGCACATTCACCGCCAGCGTCTTGGCGTGACCATCAGGCGTTTCGCCGCGGCTCCGCTCGAGGTAGATGCCGGCATTGTGGATGACGGCGTCCATGCGGCCGATGGTGTTGACCTGAAGGGCGATCGATCGCGTTTCGACGGCGCTGGCGAGATCGCCGATGACGATGCCGAGTGCTGCAGCCGAAATTTCGGAGATATCGGAGGCACGCTCGCTGGAGCGGGCATGCAGCACGACCTCGTGGCCTTCCTTCATCAGGGTGCGAGCGGCGGCGAGGCCGAGGCCATCGGTGGAACCGGTGATGAAAATGCGGCTCATGGGGGCTCCTTTCGCGGTCGTCGCGCGTTTGCCCGTTCTCGTTGCCAGCTTTGGTGCGAGCTCATTGACTCTCAAAGAATAGCGATTTCAGACCTCAAGCCAGGTTGACTGTCACGAATCAAACTCAAAACTACTTGTCTATCAATATCTGCATTTTTTGATAGACAAACGCCGTTGAGTTGATCATGGTGCAGACAAGGCTATTTGCCTTGCAAATTTCGCGAAATCTGGAAGTCAAATATGGTCCAACATCCTCTCGACCTATCGGATGCTGTAGAATACCACTACGATCAGTTTCCTCCAGAGAGGATTGATGCCAACCAGCTTATAATGCCGATCGCCTCGGCATCAGCCGCGCTTGCCCGTTATGATCAGATGCTGAAAGGCATGCACAATAGTGAAATCCTGCTTGCGCCATTGCGCAATCAGGAAGCTGTCGTCTCATCCCGAATGGAAGGAACCGTAAGCACTCTCGACGAAGTCCTACGGTATGAGGCAGATCAGGAGGAAAGCGGTAACGAGCCGGAAGGCCATTATCGGAATGAAGCGATCGAAGTCTTCCTCTATAGCCGAGCCCTGACTGCGGCGCAGCGCAGCATCGAGCAAGGCGCGCCCCTTTCAAGCTTCCTTATCAAGAGCGCTCACAAGGTTCTGCTCGGCTTTGGTCGAGGTGCACATCTTTCTCCCGGTGAGTTCAAGATCGAACAAAATTACCTGGCCGACCGCATGCGCCGCAAAGTGCATTTTGTCCCGATGCGCCCGGAGCAGCTTAATGATGGGATGGAGCGACTTTTCTCGTTCGTCGAGGATAGGAATTGGCAGATACTGATCAAGACGGCCGTCGCCCACCTTGAGTTTGAGGCATTGCATCCTTTTAAGGACGGCAATGGCCGAATCGGGCGAATGCTCATCACCCTAATGCTATGGAAATATGGAGCAATATCCGCTCCGCACTTCTATATCAGCAGCTATTTCGAAGATCGACGCGACGAATATATAGACGGGATGCGCGAGGTTTCGAAATCAGGTGCGTGGACCGAGTGGATTGTGTTCTTTCTAGAGGCGCTTGAAACCCAGGCGAATAAGAACCTTGCGACCGCAGAACGGATTCGTGATCTTTACGACGAGCTCCAGCGGGAATTTCCGCAGATCCTCACATCTCAATGGAGCACCTCGGCGCTCGACTTTTTGTTCTCGCGTCCCGTGTTCCGGAACAATGTATTTACAAGCAAATCGGGGATTCCGGAAGCAACTGCACACCGGTTCACGCGCATCCTGGTCGAGAAGGAGCTGGTTAAGACATTGGAGCCCTCCGCAGGCAGGCGTCCGGCTCTATACAGCTTTGAGCCGCTGCTGCGAATTGTTCGCGAATAGGCGCCGGCTGCGCCTCACCCGCGCTCTTCAAACAACCGGACACCAGTCAACTCCGCAAGCTTCTCCACCAGCGCCTCCTGAAACCCCACATCACCAACCTCCGCCGCCGCCTCCCGCTGCTGGCGATGATACCAATACCCACCGCTGACCTTCGCGGCTCCCGCATCGCTCGTCGCAAGCCATGTCTGCGTAAGATGCCCCATTTCAAGATTATCGGGCGCGCCGGCACCGCCCATCTTGGTCGGCACCCAGCCAGGATCCACGGCATTGCTTAGAACATCCGGCCAATGGCGGGCGACGGCGGCGGCGAGGGTGGCGATGTAGAGCTTGCTTTCCGAATAGGCCTGGCTGGCGTTCCACGGCCGCTTCTTCCAGTCGATATCGCCAAGGGCGCTGCTGCCGCCGCGGTGCATGCCGCTGGTGAGATAGATGAGGCGATCGGGGCGGGTGATCCAGGCGGTGAGCAGGTAGGGGGCAAGCACATTCACCGCCAGCGTCTTGGCGTGACCTTCCGGCGTTTCGCCCCGGCTGCGCTCGAGGTAGATGCCGGCATTGTGGATGACGGCGTCCATGCGGCCGATGGTGTTGACCTGAAGGGCGATCGATCGCGTTTCGACGGCGCTGGCGAGATCGCCGATCACGATGCCGAGCGCCGCAGCCGAAATTTCGGAGATATCGGAGGCGCGCTCGCTGGAGCGGGCATGCAGCACGACCTCGTGGCCCTCCTTCATCAGGGTGCGGGCGGCGGCAAGGCCGAGGCCATCGGTGGAACCGGTGATGAAGATGCGGCTCATGAGGTTTCCTTTCGCGGTCGCGTGGAGGGCGTCTGTCAATCAGCTCAATGCGGGAGTTGGGGTGTGGGTTCCTGGGGTTGGTCGATATGTAGGCGGTTCGGACCGATCTAAGACCCCTCCCCAACCCCTCCCCACAAGGGGGAGGGGCTAGCCCAGCATCACCGCTTTGCCCGAGATCATCTCGTCGTTTGCCGATCTGGAGTTTTGGGAGATGCGGTGCGGCAGGTTAAGCCCCTCCCCCTTGTGGGGAGGGGTTGGGGAGGGGTATTTGCCCCGCAAGCGGGGGTCCGAAGAAGGGGTGCCGGCAGGTGGACGAGGGCTTTTTAGGCGGAGATTTCAGCGCTTTGACTCGAAGCTCATGCAGCACTCATCGGCAGCGGCATGGATCCTCGGGGCAAGCCCGAGGAGGACGGAGAGTGGGGAGAGGCGACCGGCCAGAGGCGCGACGTCGGGCGTCGTTTCCCGTTTCCCTCAACCTTTTAACGTCAACCTCGCTGTCTCGGCCCGGTCTGTTATCACGCCGGCGATCGCGTCGATCGGGTCTCGATCGGGCGATACGTCTGCCAACTCATCGGCGACCTTGCCGGTCAATGTCAGCACCTTGTCGCAAAGCTCGTTCACGCGGCGGCGCAACAGCGGAGTGCCGATGCCGGCTTCTTCCGCAAAGGCCTTCCAGCCCTCGGCATCCATTTCGGCCAGTGTGGCGCACTTGCCGATTCTCATCGCCAGCCTTGGCGACAGTTCCGGATAGATCACGGTGGAGACGAGGTCATAGAGTCTTGCCAGCCGCGGGCCTTGGCTATCGTAGAGGATGGAGAAGTTCTTGCCGTGGGCATCGGCATTTCCGGCGATCAGGTTGAAGATGGCCGCGTCCAGCAGCCTCAGCACGTCGACAGCCGGCCTTGCCGAAATCCGTCTTATGAGATCGAAGCAATCCTTGAAGGCCGGCCCGCCTTCACTCGCATATTTCGTTTCCGGGGGTACGTTGAGTGCCTGGCAGAAATCTTCCTGATGGATGCGATGAACCAGGCCGCCGGCGCCGCGCACGCGGTCATATCGTTCGACCAGAAGGAACGGGCGTCCCTGCACATATCGCGGTTCGACGGCCGCGACATCGAGCCCGATGGCGGCCGCAAGCCTCATCACGAAAGCTTCGTTCTCGGTCGTCGCCTTGAAGCGAGCGATCGGCGGCTTCAGAATATGGGTTGTGGCCTGGCCGGGCAGGGGAAGCCCGATCCGGCCATCGACCAGAACAACCGGCAGTTTGGACTGCGCGCCGGCGAGCGACAGTCTGAGGCCCTCCTCACCGGCCAGCAGAGGCCGCACGGGCAGCGCCTCCAACACGGCAACGATGCCTGCTTCGTCCAGGGGCACGAGCTGGCGATCGGCAATCGGCCCCGTCCCCGCCGGTGCTTCACCTCCGGCAAGCAGTTGCAGCGCACCGGCGACATCGCCGCCGAGGTGATCGAGAAGCGCAAAGTCATTGGCGGGAGACACGCCCAAGGCCCGTGCTGCGGCCAGGCGCTGGCTTTCCTCGGGCAGCAGGCCGGCGAAAAACGGTCGGCATTCCCGGCGGGTAAATCCCTCCGCTCGTTTCGGCAGAGAGGCCGAGAGCGGTAGCGTTTTGTCATCGTCCAGCCAGGCTCGCGCATAGACAAAGCCGATATCGCCGTGTCTGTCCTGCGTGAATTGACCGACAATGCGGCCGCCCCACCAGACGTTGAGAAGCCTTGATGTCATCGCCTGCGCTCGCCGGGAGCCAGAATGTCGAGGGAGCAGCCAAGCGTTTGCAGAACCTGCAGGACTTTGCCGATCTGCGCCGTGGGCTTGCCGGCTTCGAGGTCGACGATAAAGCGAAGCCCGACACCGGCAACGCCGGCAAGCTCGTCCTGCCGCAGATTTTGCTCCTTGCGGGTGCTTCGAACCAGGGCGCCGATGTCGGCTGGACTCTGTACGTGTTTTGGCATGTGGTTTTCCCGATCGGGAAAATATAGCGAATGCGGAGACGGTGTCCAGAGAAATTTACCGATCGGGATATTTCGAGGGATGCGGAGCGGGTTGATGCACCAAATTTCCCGCTCGGTAAGATGGCGAGTGGCGCTTCGTAGCTCTCTCCTCATGAGGATTTACGGCCCCCTTCGTGCCTGGCTGCCCCTCACCCTAACCCTCTCCCCGTAAAAACGGGGAGAGGGGACGTGCCATACGAGACGCGAGAGAGGGACGGAGAGGTTGCGGCATATCCCCTTCGCCCCGTTTACGGGGAGAAGGTGCCGGCAGGCGGATGAGGGGCTGGTCTCGCCGATCTCCTGAGCCCGGACCAAAACACTACCCCCCATCACCTCCGCCGCTCCGCCCCCGCCGCGATCGTCTGCACCAACTCATCCACCTCCCGCGCCAGCCGCTCCAGCGGCAGGCCGACGAAGCGGCCTTCGAGGCTGATGCTGACGACGCCGTGCACGGCGCCGAACAGCGTGCGGGCGCGGATGGCGCGGTCTTCGGGCGGCATGTCGGGTTGCAGTTCGGCCAGCGGTTCGGCGATCACGTCCATCAGGAAGAGGTGCTCGTTAAGATGCCATTGCGGCGTCGGGCTCGATTCCGGCGGGAAGTGGTCGAACAGCGCCTTCCAGAGGTTCCGGTGCTCGACGGCGAAGGCGAGATATCCCTGCGCCAGGTTGCGCAGCCGGTCGGTCGGTGGCTTGTCGCGGGTCTCGGGCAGGGTGAGCCTCGCCTCCAGCGCCTTCAGCGTGGCGGAGTTGACGTGGATGACGAGCTCGGCGAGATCGGAAAAGACCGTGTAGAGGCCGCCAAGCGCGCAGCCGGCATCCTGGGTGATGTCGCGAGCCCGGAGATTTGCCAGCCCGTCCTTGGCGATCCGCTCGCGCGCCGCCTCGATCAGCCGGGCCTTCAGGTCTTCGCGTTTTTCTTCTCGCCTGCCGGCCATTAACCATTCCCCTTCGATTTTTGAACGTCGTTCAAAATTTATCTTGAACGACGTTCATGATTCTGCCATAACAGCGCTCGTGAACAACGTTCATAAACCGGAGGAAGGAAATGTTCAAACTGATTTCCATTTTGTTGCGGGGCAGGGCGCATGATGCCGAGCAGGCTTTTGCCGACTGCCACGCCGTGCCGCTGCTTGCCCAGCAGATCCGCGATGCCGCCCAGTCGATCCAGTCGGCCCGCCGCAGCGTGGCGGTCGCCATCGCCCAGAACGAACAGGAGAAGGGGCAGCATGCAACGATCGTTGCCCGCATCGCCGATCTCGAGACCCGCGCCTCCGCCGCATTGGCGAAGGGCAATGAGGGCCTGGCCCGTGAGGCGGCCGAGGCGATCGCCTATCTCGAAGCCGAGCGCGATGCGTCGGAGAAGGCGCAGAGCCAGTTCACCCAAGCGATCGACAAGCTGAAGGGCATCGTCCGCGCTTCGGAGGCAAGGCTGCAGGAGCTGCAGCGCGGCGAGCGGCTGGCGCGCGCCACGCAGGAGGCGCAGAAGCTTGACGTGGTTGTTGCCGGCCCGGGCCTGGCGACGCTCGACGATGCCGAGGAGACCCTAGCCCGCCTTCGCCTGCGCCAGAGCCAGAATGAGCTGACGGCCGCCGCGCTGAAGGACATGGAAGGCGCCATCCGCCCGGCCGGCATCATCGAAAAGCTTGCCAATGCCGGCTTCGGCGCGCCGCTGCGCTCCTCTGCCGATGATGTGCTGGCGCGGCTGAAGAGCCGCATCACGCCTGCTGCCTGAAACCGCATCCATCCAAGCATTCATCCATCGAACCATAGGGACAAAGACAATGAACGACAGTTTCCAGAAACATTCCGCCAGCTGGGTCAGCTTCTCCTACATCTCCTTCGGCTCGGCCGCCTTCATGCTGGCGCTCGGCCTCTACATGATGCCGCTCGATCTCTGGGGTAAAGGCTATCTCGCCATGGGCATTCTGATGCTGGTGCAGACCACGGTGAACGTCACCAAGACGCTGCGCGACAACGCCGAATCCGAGAAGCTGATCCGCAAGGTCGAGGATGCCCGCACCGAAAAGCTGCTCGTCAAGTTCAATCGTAGCGATGAAGATTGACCTTCCTTAACCACAGCGCAGAGTTGTTGACGCATTCAACTTTTGCGTAACAACTCTGTGGCCTTCTCGTGTCAGCCGAAAGAGGAACACCGCCGTGCAACACAATCTGATGACCTCAAGGAAATTCGCGCCGCTGTTCTGGACCCAGTTCCTCACGGCCTTCAACGACAATTTCCTCAAGAACACCCTGGTGTTCCTCATTCTCTTCAAGATGTCGGCAAGCGAGGGCGCCGCCCTGGTGACACTCGCCGGCGTTATCCTCATCGTGCCCTTCCTGCTGCTGTCGGCGCTCGGCGGCGAACTCGCCGACAAGCATGACAAAGCTGAGATTGCCGAACTGCTGAAACGCTGCGAGATCGCGGTCGCCGCCGTTGCCGTCGTCGGTCTGGCATTCTCCTCCATCTTCGTGCTGATGGCGGCGCTGTTCGGCTTCGGCGTCGTCTCGGCGCTGTTCGGGCCGATCAAATACGGCATCCTGCCCGATCATCTCGAACGCCGCGACCTGCCGAAGGCCAATGCCTGGATCGAGGGTGGCACCTTCATCGCCATCCTCGCCGGCACGATCATTGCCGCCTTCGCCTTCTCCGGCGGCGACAATGTGCTGATCTTCGGCACGATGATGATGGGGCTTTCGGTGCTCTGCTGGCTGGCCAGCCGGATGATCCCGCCCACCGGCTCCAAGGCGCCGGATCTCGAAATCGACCGCAATGTCATCCGCTCCAGCTACACCCTCGTCATGGAAATCCGCCAGGACAAGCGCCTGTGGCGTTCGGCGCTGATGAATTGCTGGTTCTGGCTGGTCGGCGCCTTCGTCCTCTCCATCCTGCCGACCATGGTCACCGAGCTGCTCGGCGGCTCCGAGATCGTCGTGCCGGCCTATCTCACCGTCTTTGCCATCGCCGTCGCTGTGGGATCGGCGATTGCCGCCTGGATGTCCTCCGGCCGCATCGTGCTGCTGCCGGCCCCTGTCGGCACGGCGCTGCTCGGCCTCTTCAGCCTCGATCTCGCCTGGAACCTCTGGGGCCTGGCTTCGGTGAGCCATGCAACGACGATCGCCACCTTCTTCGCTGGTCAGAACACCATCCGCGTCGCCATCGATCTCGCCGGCATGGCCATCTCGGGCGCCTTCATCGCGGTGCCCACTTTCGCCGCCCTGCAGACCTGGGCGCATGAGGACCGTCGCGCCCGCGTCATCGGTGCCGCCAATGTGCTGTCTGCCCTGTTCATCACCGTCGGCCTCGGCCTCGTTGCCGCCGTCCAGGCGATGGGCGCTTCCATCCCTCAGATCCTGATCGGCCTCGGCATCATCAATTTCGCCGTTGCCTGGCTGATGCTGAAGACGCTGCCGACCAATCCCTTCCGCGATTTCATCTCGATCCTGTTCCGCGCCTTCATGCGCCTCGAAGTCGAGGGTCTGGAGAATATCAAGAAGGCCGGCCGCGCGCCGATCATTGCGCTCAACCATGTCAGCCTGCTCGACGGCGCCTTGGCGCTTGCCATCACCGAGGAAGAGCCCACCTTTGCCGTCGATTACAAGATCGCCCAGGCCTGGTGGGTGCGCCCCTTCCTGAAGATGTGCAAATTCCTGCCGCTCGACCCGACAAAGCCGATGGCGACGCGTTCGCTGATTAAGGTGGTGCAGGACGGCAACCCGATCGGCATCTTCCCCGAGGGCCGCCTGACGGTGACCGGCACGCTGATGAAGGTCTATGACGGTGCGGCCATGGTCGCCGACAAAACCGGCTCGATGGTCGTGCCGGTGAAGATCGACGGGCTGGAGAAGAGCTATCTCTCCTATCTCGACAACGGCAAGATCCGCCGCCGGCTGTTTCCCAAGGTCAAGGTCACCATTCTCGAGCCGGTAAAGCTCGACGTGCCGCCGGAGCTGAAAGGCCGCAAACGCCGCACGGCGGCAGGTGCTGCCCTCTACCAGGTGATGTCGAACCTCTTGTTCCAGACCGCCGATACCTCGTCGACAGTGCTCGATCGCGTCATCCGGGCGGGCCACGAATTCGGCATGAAAAAGCTTGCCGTCGAAGATCCGGTCACCGGCCGGCTGACCTATGGCAAGCTGCTCGCCGGTGCTGCCGTGCTCGGCGCCAAATTCCGCACGATGTTCCCGGAACAGAACCTCGGCGTCATGCTGCCGAATGCCAATGGCGCTGCCGCCACGCTTTTGGGCGTGATGACCGCGGGCAAGGTGCCGGCCATGCTGAACTTCACCGCGGGTGCTGCCAATATCCTCTCCGCCTGCAAGGCCGCCGAGGTCAAGCATGTGCTGACCTCGCGCGCCCTCGTCGCCCAGGCGAAACTCGGCCCCGTGATCGCCGAGATGGAAAAGCAGGTGACGATCGTCTGGCTCGATGATCTCCGGGCCGAAATCTCATTCAAGGACAAGATCATCGGTCTTCTCCGCAAGAGCCGGCCGCTGGTCAAGCGCCGGCCGGACGATCCCGCCGTGATCCTCTTCACCTCGGGCTCCGAGGGCACGCCGAAGGGCGTGGTGCTGACCCACCGCAACATCCTGTCGAACGCCGCACAGGCGGCTGCCCGCATCGATTTCCACAGCGGCGACAAGGTGTTCAACATCCTGCCGGTGTTCCATTCCTTCGGGCTGACGGCCGGCACCGTGCTGCCGCTGATCTCGGGCGTGCCGGTTTATTTCTATCCGTCGCCGCTGCATTACCGCATCGTGCCGGAGCTGATCTATGTCTCCAACGCCACGATCATCTTCGGCACCGACACCTTCCTCAACGGCTATGCCAGGACGGCGCATCCCTACGATTTCCGCTCGATCCGCTATATCTTCTCCGGCGCCGAGCCGGTGAAGGCCGCGACCCGCCAGACCTATATGGAAAAATTCGGCCTGCGCATCCTCGAAGGCTACGGCGTCACCGAGACGGCGCCGGTGATTTCGATCAACACGCCGATGTACAACAAGTCTGGCACGGTCGGCAAAATCCTGCCGGGCATGGAATGGAAGCTCGAACCGGTGCCCGGCATCGATGAGGGCGGAAGGCTGCATGTGCGCGGCACCAATGTCATGGCCGGTTATCTCCGTGCCGAAAAACCCGGCGTGCTCGAGCCGCTCGCCGACGGCTGGCACGATACCGGCGACATCGTCACCATCGACGAGGACGGCTTCGTCAAGATCCGCGGCCGCGCCAAGCGCTTCGCCAAGATCGGCGGCGAAATGATCTCGCTCGCCGCCGTCGAGACGCTCGCCGCCGAGCTCTGGCCGGGCGCTCTCTCGGTCGTCTCCTCGATGCCCGACGCCAAGAAGGGCGAGCGCCTGGTGCTGCTTACCGACGCCCCGACCGCCACCCGCACCGAATTCCTCGCCTTCGCCAAATCCAGGGGCGCCATGGACATGATGGTGCCGGCCGAGGTCAATATCGGCAAGGTACCGGTGCTGGGTTCCGGCAAGGTCGATTTCGTCGCGGCGCGGAAGTTGGCGGAAAGTGCGGTGCAGCCGGGGGAGGCGGCGTAGGCGTCGTGTGGCAGGCCTCAGGCGCAAACCGGAATTGTTGCAGGCGCGTTGCAAGACCCCTCCCCAACCCCTCCCCACAAGGGGGAGGGGCCAAGCCGTGGTCCCGGCGGCGACCAAAGGAGAGGTCCTGCCGGCTGTTACCGTTAGTTTGGTACGATGCGGGGTCACGTGAAGCAGTGCGGCACGTTAGCCCCTCCCCCTTGTGGGGAGGGGTTGGGGAGGGGTCTTGAGACGGGCGCCGGCGCGGTGATCCCCCGCAGGATCGACAGGCAGACGCTGTCGAAATCGCTTTCGACAACTGGCTGCGCGTCTTTGCGCTGACCTGGAAGAACAGCCCGTCATCGTGAGGCTAGGACGATTTCGTCGCGCGGCTGGTCGTCTTGAAATTGCGCTCGGCGCGGATTTCGAGAGATTATCGGCCGCGCTCAGCGGCTCGATACACGCACTGCGCCGGCAGCTCGGAGACTGCGCTGGACGGCGGCGACCTGTCTGGATGCGA
Source organism: Rhizobium sp. LARHSG275 (assembly GCF_052871115.1). Taxonomy (NCBI): domain Bacteria; kingdom Pseudomonadati; phylum Pseudomonadota; class Alphaproteobacteria; order Hyphomicrobiales; family Rhizobiaceae; genus Rhizobium; species Rhizobium sp. LARHSG275. The sequence goes on from NZ_JBIXJN010000013.1 coordinate 33,663, forward strand.
TATCCACCGAGACCTCGATCTCGCCTTCGAGTGGCGCATCGCGACGGGCGCCATCGTCATGAGAGGCATCCCCGCCTGATGGCGCCGAGCCGGCGCTGTTCCGGTCGCTTGCCGACTGGATAAAGATGTCGGGCCTCGAAATCCCATGCTGCTGAACCAGATGTTCGACCGCCAGGTCGGCGGCTTCGCGTGTTTCGAACCTGGCTCGGATCGTGGTCGTGCTGTCGTCCGCCATTGGCTGCCTCCTGATATCGATGTCCACAGGATGAGAACGCCTTGGGCGGCTGGTAGTTTCGACGGCGGTCCCGGCCGCCGACTGGAATTGTTGATATCGCATTCCGAGCCTGCTATGTTCTGTTTTTGTTTCGGCGCGCAATGTCAGAGGCCGATCCCATCGCGATCGCTGAAACCGCCATGAACGAGACAAGCTCACCCCCCATCCGGAAAATCGTCCATGTCGACATGGATGCTTTTTATGCGTCGGTCGAGCAGCGCGATAATGCGGACTTGCGCGGCAAACCGATTGCCGTCGGCGGGTCGGCCGCCCGGGGTGTGGTGGCGGCGGCGAGCTATGAGGCCCGCAAATTCGGTGTTCACTCGGCAATGCCGTCTGTGACCGCCAAGCGCAAATGTCCTGACCTGATCTTCGTGCCGCCGCGCTTTGCCGTCTACAAGGCGGTGTCGCAGCAGATCCGTGAGATCTTTGCCGAATACACGCCGCTGATCGAGCCGCTGTCGCTCGACGAGGCCTATCTCGATGTGACGCAAAATCTGAAAGGCATGACGATCGCCACCGAGGTGGCTCTGGAGATCCGCGCCAAGATCAAGCAGGTCACCGGCCTCAACGCGTCGGCCGGGATTTCCTACAACAAGTTCCTTGCCAAGATGGCAAGTGACCTCAACAAGCCGAACGGCCAGGCTGTCATCACGCCGAAGAACGGGCCGACTTTCGTCGAGCAGCTTCCCGTCCGGAAATTCCATGGCGTCGGACCGGCGACCACCGAGAAGATGCATCAACTCGGGATCGAAACAGGCGCCGATCTCAAGGAGAAGACGCTGGAGTTCCTCGTCGAGCATTTCGGCAAGTCGGGGCCCTATTTTTATGGCATCGCCCGCGGCATCGACGAGCGCCAGGTCAAGCCCGACCGGGTGCGTAAATCCGTCGGCGCCGAAGATACCTTCTCAGAGGACCTCCACGCCTTGGAGCCTGCTCGCGAAGGGCTCCAGCCGCTGATCGAAAAGGTGTGGGCTTACTGCGAGGCCAACGGCATCGCCGCCAAGACAGTGACGCTCAAGGTGAAATATGCCGACTTCAGCCAGATCACGCGCAGCAAGACGGTTCTGGCACCCCTGCCGGCAATCGCCGACCTCGAGGATCTGGTCAACCTGCTGCTCGCGCCGATCTTTCCGCCGCGAAAGGGCATACGGCTGCTCGGCGTCACCCTCTCCTCGCTGGAAGGACGAGCACCGGCAGCGGAACCGCAGCTGCGGCTGACTTTTTAGACCGTGGCGCCGCATTACCGAGCGCCAATTCGAACGCCTCATCCGACTCTTCGCTGACATCCTGAGCTTTGCTCGCGCTCTCCTCGCGTCAATGCGCCTGGCGTCTTTGATATCGGTCGCCAACCTGACGCGCCGGTCTGGGCGGATGCGCGGCGGGTTTGGCCTTCCAGGGGGCCAGCACCGTCGGCATGCCGGCTTCCAGGCAGGCTGCGACAAAAGCCTCCCGCGCGACCATGCTTGGTATGATGCCGTTGAGGGCGCCGCGACACGTCTTCACCGCCCGATCATGGCGCTCTCCATGACGCAGCGGCCACTCGTTCTCGAGAAAATCCAGGGCGTCGTAGACGCTTGTGAAGGCGCGCTCCAATCCGCACTGCAACCGGAGTCTCACCGGCCGAACCCATGGGACATCGTTCAGCGGCATTTTTTCCTCCTTTCACGCCACCAATGATCCTGATCGAAATGATATTGTGGGCGACAGCGGACCGTTCAAGAGCCTAGGACCAGCCCAATTTTTGATCGGCGCGATGACGCAACCTTGCGTCTCCGGCTGCCGCAGGCGCCCGGTGCCCATCCTTGAACGACCGCGACGATCGTCCGTCGCCGCGTTGGATTTCATCCACCCGGATATCCCCGATTTCGAGCCGGGCCGGAACCTCCTCGGACCTCCGAAGTTTGCGGGACGAGGAAATTCCACATGCATCTGATACGCCAAATCCAAGGGCGCCATGGACATGATGGTGCCGGCCGAGGTCAGGATCGGCAAGGTGCCGGTGCTGGGTTCGGGCAAGGTGGATTTCGTCGCGGCGCGGAAGCTGGCGGAAGCTGGGGTGCAGGCGGGGAGGCGGCGTGAGGGCGTAGCTTATGAGATTGTTGAAAACTCAGCCCCTCACTGTAACCTTACCGGGGTCGAGCCACGTGTCTCGCCCCGTCCTGCAGACCCCCGTAAACGGGGCGAGGGGACGTGCCCTGCCAGAGGTTGGTGTGGAACGGAGAGGTCGCGGCGTTGTCCCTTCGCCCCGCGAGCGGGGAGAAGGTGGCGGCAGCCGGATGAGGGGCGGCTCTCGGCACCAAGCAACAATGGCCCCGTGCCGAGGAAACCGTCCGTTACTTCTGTTCGGGCGCCAAAAACTCTGCGCAATAGGACGGGCCGTCGACGCCGGGGATGTCGGCGACGGTGCGGATGTCGCGGATCGTGTAATCGGAGTTGGTGGTGATTTCGGCCTGGCAGCGCAGATAGGCGGTGCGGGCCGACGCGATCTGCTTGCCGCGCTTGCCATCGGCGCCTTCGGCATATTTCGCCGGGATGCGCAGGGTCTTGTAGCCGCCCCGCCAGGTATAGATGGTGCTCGAGCCTTGCTCGCTGTCGCTGATCGGCGGCCCGTAGGCGGCAAAGAAGACGCCGGCCGATTTGCCCACCCAGCGGGCCTCGATCGGATTGCCGGCGGAAGGAATGGTCGTGCATCCGGCAAGCGCAATGGCAAGCCCGGCCGCGGTCATCATGCGGAAATTCATCGTGTCGTCCCTGATCTCTAGCGCATTGGCTGGCAAGCCGCCCCCGTGAGCGGTTTCGCCTGTCCCGTCTGCCCTTTAGCGCGGAACCCGGCAAAAGAAAATTGCCCCATTGAGACTTAAGTTCGATTTGCGGCAGGTGTGTCTTTTTGCTGCAGCCGCCGACCTCCCAACCTGTCACAACCCCGTCAAAATTTCCGCCGGCTTTTTGGAATTTGGTGCTTGTGCAACCAGATAGGCTGTTCTATAGAAGCGCCGCTGGTCACGGAGTGTAGCGCAGTCTGGTAGCGCACCACGTTCGGGACGTGGGGGTCGAGTGTTCGAATCACTCCACTCCGACCAGTCTGAAGCCCCGCTCCGGCGGGGTTTTTCGATTCTGCGGATCTCAGCCAAAATTCCCCAGGATTTCACCATTCGATTCATGCGACACGCTTTAGCTCTTGGTTTTATGCATGTCGGCATCCCAGAACAGCACACTTCCTGGATGGGCACGGTTCAACCGCGGCGACCGAAAGCCCGTCCTTCCCTTCGTTATGCTTTTTCTGCAGGAAAGTTATAACCAGGCGCGGCTGAACAGGAACGGTGCATCGGCTCCGTGAGGCGCAGAACCTGCGTGTGGCATCATCGCCAAATCCTGCCGCGTCCCTGGCCGTCCTCGCGCCTTGCGCGCTATGGATCAAAAAGAAGCCCCGCCGGAACGGGGCAAATTGGGAACGGACGGATCGCACAGGAAGGAAGGGTTGGCGTACGGCCCCGTCACAAGAGGGGCACCTGTGCGATCCTTTTGAACTAACCCATTGATACTCGGAAAAGTTCCTGTGCGGTTCCGCACCAATCGTCAGCTGGATCGCTCGTCGCACCAGTCGTTCCGCCGCTTCGGTCACAAGCCGTGAAAAGCCAGCGCCTGAAGGATTGCAGTCGGCACCTTGTTTCATTCGAATAAGAGCACATTTCGATGGAGTAAGCGTCGTCAGGAAAACAAATGGCTTACGAGCCTGATATGGCCATCGTCTTCGATAGCGTGACAAAGGCGGTGATCGTCAGTTTCCGCGGCGTCACGGTCTATCTGCCAGGTCCTTACGTTGACCGAAAGGCGGCGGTCCTGACCGCCGAAGCGCATTGCCGCCGACTTGGCTGGCGAGATTGATTGCGGCTTTTAGCAACGATCCGCAAAAGGCAGATATTTATTTTGTGAATCGCTCGTCCTTTCGCAATGAGCGCGCATGCCGAGGCAAAATGTGCTAGGGTCTTTGGCCGGTATCGAAAGGCCGCTGCCGGTTTATCGCCGCTGATCATCAACAATTTCAGCGGCTTATGTGCGGTTTTGTCATAAACGCACACTTCCCCGGGACCTATGGCCAAACCAACGGCCGTCCCGTAGTTTTTCACCAACTCACAGGCGTTTGGTTTTGACATCCAAGCTCCCATGCGGAGCCGCTATGACTCACATTGACCAATCGACTGTCGAAAATACCCTGCTGAAAATGTTGAGCGCGGAACGCTTCGCACGCCTCTCGGAAGGGATGGAGCGCGTCGACCTGCCATTACGGCATGCTCTTGTCGATCACGACGTGCCGACTACGCATGTCTGCTTCTTGGAAAGAGGCCTGGCATCCATGGTTGTCAGCAGCATCGACGAAGAAGTGGTGGAAATTGGCCATATCGGGCGCGAAGGCGTATCCGGGATGCACGTCGTCCTGGCGGTAGAGACCACCCCCACGCGCACCTTCATGCAAGTCGCAGGGTCGGGAATTATAGTGCCGATGGAGACGTTTCAGCGCGCGCTCGCCGATGATCCCGAGATGAAGGATTTCTTCCTTCGCTATGTTCACACAACCGTGCTGCAGCTCGCCCATTCGGCGCTCGCGAACGCCCGCTACAATATGCATGAACGGCTGGCTCGGTGGATCCTGATGTGTCATGACCGCCTTGAAGGCAACAACCTGGCTATTACCCATGAATTTCTGGCGTTGATGCTCGGCGTCCGGCGTTCCGGCGTCACCAATGAACTACACGTCCTTGAGGGCGTCCACGCCATCCGATCGACCCGCGGAAACGTGCGAATATTGGATAGGGAAAAATTGATCGAAATTGCCGGTGGCTGCTATGGAGTGCCGGAGCGCGAATACGAAAAGGTGCTGGGTCTTCCGCTCCGCGCCAGGTAGATCAATCCATTCGCTTAACCGCTTCCGAAAAGGGCAACACGAGCAGGATATCGCCTGCTTCATTTCTGATCTCGATGCTTCTTGACGTAATGTCATATCCGAGCAGCACGGCACTGCTCATCAATGCGCGAGCATCACGCACCGCTTCCATGCGAGCAGCGTCCAGACCGGGAAGCTCGGTTCCTTCCCAGTCTTCGAGCGACCCGGCTTCCGACAGGATATTGAAGTAGAAGCGTGGCATTCGAAATCCTTCAAAGCCCGGCAGGATAAGTCGCTTATTTTGCCGTTCAGCAGGTTTCAAATCAACAGTATCGGGCATGCTTTCGTCATCGATGCCGATGCCCTTACGGCCACTGTGCGCAACCGCACTGATAGTTGGCAGCGAGGAGCCAATGGCTTAAATTTTTTAGCGCGAGCTTGAACTCAAGATTAACCCGGAGCGGCAAGGCGTAGGAGGATGATATGATCGATTTCAATCTCTCGCTCCGGACGAAAGACGTGAACGTGCTTACGGAGGCTATTCGGACCTGGTACCGGCATAATCATGTCACGCCGACGGAACGAGCAACGCAATTGCTCTGCAGCGCGGCTGCCGATCTTTATAGCCAAGGGCACAGGACGCCGGAGGAACTGGCTACGCTGCTGATCACCAGGTTTGACAGCCCCTATTCGGTGCAGGTCAACGCAGCGACGTCCACTGCTCATCACTAAAGCATGTCGCGCAAAAGTGTGCAGCGGTTTTGCGACAACGACATGCGTAAAAACAAAGACCTAAAGCGCGACAAGCGAATCTGAAAGATCGCGACGCGCTTTAGCGATCGGTTTCATCCCTTGGCGGACCGTAGGCGCTCTCGGATTTTGGAGGCATCGAAATGCTTCAGTCCCTCATTACATTGTCCGATCAAGACATCGAAGTCGTCATCACTGCGGTTCGGCAGTGGTGTACAAAGAACCACTGTGAGATCGATAGCAACGAAGGCCGCCACGCCCTGACCCTGGCCATCGATCTCGTCCAGAACTCCGCCCGGGATAGGCTCCTCCAGAACCTGACGGAGCGCCTTGGCCCCCGGTCCGGTCAGATGGACGCGGAAACCTTCGGCGCTGGCTGACCAGCAACGAGTGCCTCCATCTAGGGTCAGGACTCACTAATCAGAGCCAGAAGATGACGGCCGCAGCTGTGGGAAGACGTTGCCGCTAATAGCCGTCTTTGGCGCCTCGCGGACGTTATAACCATTGCTGGATCTGTCGTATTCGTCCCCCGTGGATGGAACTGCTTTCATAGTCGGGCGTTTTTGCCAGTTAGATCGGGTACTGCCGGCATTCCGCCGGTGCCGAATGGGAGAAAAATCATGAGAACGATATTGATTGCGATAGGCGCGTTAACTGCTTTAGCCGGATCCGCTTTTGCGGCCGAGCCTGCCAAGATGGTGGACACGAAAATGGGCAAGGTCCTGGCGACTGAAAAAGGCATGGTCCTTTACACCTTCGACAAAGATACAAACGGCAAATCCAACTGCGATAAGGATTGCCTGAAGAAGTGGCCGGCTTTCCACGCCGGAGCCAAGGCCAAGGCAGAAGGCGAATGGACTCTGGTCAAAGCTGCGGATGGCAAAGAGATGTGGGCCTACGAGGGCAAGCCGCTCTACACCTATGTCGAGGATAAGAAAGCCGGTGAAGCCAAGGGCGACGGCGTTGGGGGAGTTTGGCACGTGGCCAAATAGCTGAACCGGCGACCGTCTGAACTGGCGGTCGCCGGATCGCCTTGAACCGCAAGACCGAGAAGCCGCGGCCGATGGAAAATGCGGCGCTGCGCTGCGATCTCAGCCGCCGACTGTGATCTCACCACCCGCAACACGTTTGACAAATATCTTCAAACCGACATGCCTGAGTTTCTTCCAACTGCCGTCGGAAACCATAGACCGACTGGATCGGAGCGGCGATCTCGCACTTGCAATGACACGTTGATTGCAGCAGTTTCCGAAGGTACCTTTGGATTCATTGCGGGATCGCATGACCAGTTCGCTCACGAAATTCGCTTGTCTCGACTGCCAACGGGTTTTCAAACGCCGTGCCGATGCTACCCAAAAGACTTGTCCACGTTGTTCGGGCATAACTTACAGGACCGGATCAGATTTTCGGCCGCCGACCGCGACGGACAAAAAGGGTTGGGCTGTCGCGGCCTTCCTTATCAGGAGGGGTTTTCCTTATTACCGCCTTGGCCTGAAATACCCCACTTCCCTGAAGGAAGCTCAGCAGTTTGTCGAAAAAAATGCTGCCTTGGCCGTGGATATGACTAACAACAGGTCCGTCCCGCTGCACTGGCCGAGAGATCATCGCGCATAAGCCTCGTGGCCAACCCGCGTTCGGCATAGTGCCCATACCAGCCTCGGGTAACCCATCAACCGTGGGCGTCCTGTCAATGTGGGAGCAGAACGACGCTTATGGTTCAGATCGGCGCGGATGCAATGTAGCGACGACACCCAAGTCCAACACGGAATTCTGGACGAGCAAGTTCGAGAAGACCGTAGTAACCGATGTTCAGACGACAGAGATAATCCCGACACCTGTATCGAAGTTTTGAAGTTCGACTTGGCTTTCAGAGGCGCGAACGGACGTGTTTATCTCAACATGCGGGGGCAGCGACTCGAAAATAAGATAATTATTGGGAGGAGGTAAGCTTCTTCAAGTATATCCGAATAAATCAGTCCCGACTGCGATAAGTGCCTGAACAATGTCTTCTTGGGGCAAAGCTGCCGCCCGTCATGGTGGCAGTCTTTGAAACGGCATAAAGCCTCGCGGTCAAGGTGCGAGAGGGACAGCGCTTGCAGACCGTATCACCTGATCGGCGCATCATGGCCGAGATTGAAAGGTTGGGTTGGCCCGGATGCGGCAGGGTCGGCGCTCGAGCCTATTGGCTCGGAGCCCCGGCGCTCAACAGCGCTCGCACCAATGCCGCCTGGTTGCGGACGCCGGTTTTGTCGAAGATGCGCTGTAGCTGGGTGCGCAACGTGTTGACACTGACCCCGAGCAGATCGGCGGCGGCGGTGAGGTCATGGCCATCGACGATCAGGCGCGCAAGCCGGGTTTGCGCCGGCGAGAGGCCGAAAACCTCCCGCGCACTCGCGATCCGGCGCACCAGCGTCTCGGCGTCGTCGAAGGAGATGAGCGTCTTGCTGTCCTCGAGCAGGACCCAGCAGTGGAGCGGAATCCCCGCCGCGTCCTCGCCGAGCGCCACCGACCAGGCCTGCTTCGGCGCGATGTTCAGCGGTCTCTGGCTCTGCAGTTCGCGAAATGCCAGGCGTACCGCCTCGCGCAGCGCAGGGTCGCGTTCGCGCCGCCGGGCACGCAGGCGGCCGGCGGCGGCGGCGAGCCCGGGATGGCCAGGCATCCGCTCCCGCGCCAGCCGGTTCGTCCAGAGAATCCTTGCATCCGCGTCGACCTCGATCAGCGGGCAGTTCGCCTCCTCGACGCTGCTCTCCATCATCACCATGCAGCCGATCTTCCAGGCGCCGTCGATCCGGTGGAGGATCCGGAGCTGGCGCTTACGATCTTCGCCGGTGTCGCTGCCGATCTGATCGAAGGTCATCCAAGCCATGTTGCCGTCGACGACGAGGTTGACCTTTTCCCAGCGGACGCGCTCCGAAAAGGCGTGTTTCTCCGGGAATCGCTCGACGATTTTCCTGATCCGCGCGGCGATCGGATCCCAGCCTTCGTCCACCCGGACGCCGAGCGAGGCGAAATATTCCATCCGCCGGGTCTGCGGCGACTGCACCCAGTGGCTCGCCAGCGCCTCGAAGTCCCGCTGCAGCCAGGCCTCGGTTTCGGCGCGGATCACGGCCGTGATCGCCGCCCGGTCAGCCTCGCTGTCGTCCATCGCGCGGTCCCCCACAACGGATCGCAGCATAGCATGATCGCTCTGTCGGAGCATGACGGCACCTCATGTGTGGATGACGCCAGCCAGAAGCAGCGTCAGGCCGGCGGTCGCGGCAGTCAGCCCGAGGAGCCGAAGCCTCAGGCGCGGCACGGTGATCTGATTTCGGTAGTATCGGTCCTCGGCCGCGGCACCCATCGGCGTCGGGCGGCGGCGGTTTGGCATATGCGCGGCGACGAGACTCTGAAGGTCCATTGTGTTGCCTCCCGGTTCGGGCTTCATCTGCCGCATTCTCGCACGCATCCGAGCCGGGCTCTGTCATGCGGGCGGAGGACATAGGGCTCGGCGCGCGGCTGGCGAACGAAGAATCATCTCAACTGGAACGAGTCCCGAAGTGATTCGTTGAGTCGCGTGTCCAGCGTGAGGGGGCTGCATCATGAGCAAGCGACGAAGCTTCAAACCGGTGAAAATCACCATCAATGGCAAGACCAGAACGGTCTACAATGTCGTTCAGGCCGGCAACACTTTGCTGAACGATTGGCCCGAGCAGACGCCGGCGGCCAAGGTGGCCGAACGGCTTGTACTTGATGTGTTCAATGATGCCGCCGAGCCCGAGCAGGTGCGGCGGGCATTCATCACCGCGGCGAAGGCCAGCGACATCAAGTTCAGCTCCTGATCGGCGTGTCTGGCAAAGTCCTGGCTCACTTCCATGATACCTGCTCCTGGTTTCGCAGATCCCGGGTTTTGAACTGCGTCTCCATCCAGCCGGCCGTAACGATCGCCGCGAGGAAGCCGAAGGCGAGGCAGGCGATGGCCTGGGTTCGCCACGAGACGAAGGTGAGCGGCGCCGGGGTGGTGGGCTTTTCAGCGCATTTGCCGGACGGGCAGGCGCAGCCGGAAAAGGCCTTGATCAGGCAATTGCGCATGCTGCGCCGCCTTTCACCGTGTCGATGGCGGAGAGGATCTTCTGGTGAAGCGGGCATCCGTGATCGGCGCTGCCATCGAAAAAGCGTTCGGCCTCCACCAGCGCCGCCAGCAGATCGGGTGCCCCGGCGGCGACGCGGGCCTTGGCGCAGGTCCTTTCGGTTGCAACGGCCCGTTGGGCGGCAGGAAGGGAAGGGCGCTCGGTGGAACCAGGTGTAAGCTTGGCGGCAGGCATCTTCGTTCCCCTCAGGCGTAGAATTGATCGTTGTTGGCGATGCCCATGATCTCACGGGCGTAGCGGTAGTGCTCCTCGACGGAAGCCGCCGCACCGCGCAGCCAGGACGGGCCGCGGATTAAATGTTCGGGACGGCGCAGGAACGCAAAGCCAAGCGCGCCCATGCGCTGGGCCTCGATCGCCATATAGGCGCGGCAGTCGCCGATCGTCTGCGCGCCATTCCAGCGGGCATCCCGCCTGCTTTCCTCGGTCTCGATCTTGCGAATGTGCTGCTCGCCTGTCCTCTCGCGCCTCTGATCGGCTTATTAGCGAAAGGTATATATAATACCCTATCGCGTCAACCATGAAAGGTATAAAAAATACCTCAGCGGTTGACGGGGTACGAATCATAGGTCTATGTCTGGGGCCAGTGATTGGGCGACCGGGTGCAACTCCCGAGCTGACGAAGCCCAGCGGCGCGGGAAGCGAAAGTCCTTAAGTGCGCTGTCAGAAAATCAGGACGAGGGCGAAGCGAATGGCCCCTCTGGCACGTGTCCCATCCCGGCTCCGGCCTTCAGGACTTGGCCAATGCTCCCCCGGCTTCATGGGCTTTGCTCATGGGGTAGGGGGAAGCTTTGGCCGGAACCCTCCCTCACCAGCCTTCAGGAACCTTCTCCTCCCAAGCCTAAGAGATAGGGTAGAGAACTGAAGTTGAAGTATGAAGCTACGAGAAAAAAGAGGCCGGCCATGCGCATGAAATCGAAATCACCGACGAGGTGATCGAGGCGGGCCTGGATGCCATCCGGCAAGGTTCAGAGCGAAATCCTAAAGACCATAGATCTCCCGCGCGGCGCTGAACGCCAGGAGAAACACTGCAAAGGTCACGATATAGAACCAGATTCTGCCGGTGCGCGATGTCGGTTTTAGCATCTTTTACCCTTCGTACGACGTTTGAATCATTGAGATATTCTTTAACGGACGACCTGACGTCGCGACGTTATTGGCAATCGCTTGCCCTCAGATCGAAACTCGACTGCCCATCCTTGAAGGCGTAGTTGTAGACGGCGAGTTCGGCCTCGCCCGAATCAAGCTTCGGCTTCCAGAAAGAGCACACGGACGGGGCAATGCCTGATTTCATAACGGCCCCATCCGTTAAAGGGAGGGAATCGCTCAGACGGTAAAAATATCGGACCGTCTTCCCCTCGACAGAGATGCGCTCAAGAGTGGTAATGGCGTCAATCTTCTGCGGCAGGTTAGCGTTCGCCTCGTCATTCTGGATTCTGGGAATGACGATCAGTTTGGTGACTTGGCTTGAACTGGCAAGAAACAGAACAACAATGATCGTTCTAGCGTTCGGAAATCGCTTGGCCGCCAGATGGCCGATAGCTGCGCCGATCGCCCCGAATATCCCCCCAACCAGGCCGTAAACAACTGGCGCCGGCCATGTTCCCATAAAAGCAAGCATTTCCCCTCCAATGTTATCTTCTGCTGATCTGCCCGGCAGCTTGGTGATGTGCGCACACGGGTGCCGGTAGTACACCCAAAAACGGTGAGATCCTCGAGCGCGCCTGGCATGGAACCTCACATCTCGATGATCGATCGGCGGACGCGGCCGACGATGGTGACGGCGCCCTGGAATTCCGGCGGCGGCACGTCTTCGTAGGAAGCCGGCTGAAACGGCGGCTCGTCGTTCGGGCGATAGCGCTTGTAGGTTGCAGCCCCCGTTTCGTCGGCGACGACATAGAGCGCGTTCGGCGCCAGGCGCTTGTCGCGCAGATTGACGAAGATGATCGAGCCGGGCGGCGAGATCTTGTTCATCGAATTGCCTTCGACCTCGAGCGCGATCCATTCGCCATCGGGCAGATCGAGGGCGGCGACCGTCGGGAATTCCGAAAAATCGGTGATTGGCGCCTGCTCGCTCAGTTGCCCGGCGCTGACCCAGGAGATTTTTGGCACGTCGGCGACGGAGGCGGGCAGTTCATCCGGATCGAGCGCGTTGCCGGCGCCGAACTGCAGCCAGTTGAGATTGACCTTGAAAGCGCGGGCATATTTCTTCGCATCGGCAATGCCGAAGCCGTTGCGGCCGGATTCATGCGCCTTGTAGACATTGGCATTCCAGCCGAACCGATCGACGATCGCCTTCGGCCCGGCAAAGCCCGCATTCTTTCGGGCCATGACGAGGCGCTTTGCGCGTTCTTCGCGCTCAAATTGTTCCTGATCTTTCAACATGATATAAAAAATACCCTAAAATAAGGTACATGTCATGCCCTAATATGCTTGACATGTAGGGTATTAAATGTACCCTAATCGCCATGACAAACAGCGACATCATCAACGACGGGCCACGTTCTGCGGCTGGGGAGACGGCACCATGAGGTTCACCATTTCCTCGGAAGAGCGGCTCGCCATGGACGTCATGCCGACCGGCGTCATCATTCATCGGCCGCAAGGCCCAAGGGGAGGGCGGATGTCGGTGATATCAGTTCGCAACGAGGATATTCCCTTCCTCGCCAGGGCCCTGCAGCAGGTGCTGAACGCCAACCGGAAGGTGGAATCGATATGACCGTCTCCACCGCAACACCCGCCCGCTACACCGGCTGCCCCATGTGCAGCAAGGCGCTGTCGATCGCCGAAGTGATCGAGCGCCACTGCGAAAATTGCGGCCGGCCGACCAGCCCGGAAGACATGCGGGAAACGATGATCCCGCCCGGCGCTCTATCGATCCCCAACCCCGATAGCCCAGCCCCTCCCTGAAGGCTATCGGCCGCTGGCGTCGTTGCCCTCCCTCGGCGACGCCAGCATCTCGGACGCGACTCTGTCGCGCCGAGCGGGCGCGGCGATGCCGCGTCCGACCCAGGCGGCGGCCTGGCAGACGACCGGAGCCTTTGCTCGCGCAAGAGCCGGCTCCGGTCGTCACCGATGAATTTGAAATCAAGCACGTGGCGAGTTGCCCGCTCCGGCGGGAACGGCGAGCCGCGTTCGAAATCGGAAAGAAGGATCAAGCGATGAGCTTCCAGGCCGAGGCCGCGCCGGCGCATCAAAGCACTGACATGAACGTGCTCGACCTCTTCCGCACCGGCCGGGACTACATCGAAATATCAGCCATCCTCGGGGTGTCGGTGCCGTCGGTGGAAACCGAGATCCACCGGCTCCGAAGCGCCGAGAAGGGCGACACCGCCAGCAGGACCAAGCCGGCTCAGAGATCCGGCGGTTTGCCCGCCGCACCGCCAGGCCCGGCGCCCCGGTCAATTTTGCCGGCGGGCGGCTGAGGCTGCGGATTTGAAGAGGCCGTCTCAAGCGGGAAAGGCACATCGCATGGCTAAGGACACGGTGAGTGAGATCATGGAAATCCTCCGCCCGGTGCTGGGGGAGGAACTGGCGGCAGCGATCATCGAGCATCGCAAGCGCACGTTGAAGAAGCCGCTGACGGTCTATGCCGCGCGGATGCAGGCCAGGGAATATCTGATGACCGGCGATCCGGTCGGCGCCGCCGAGATGCAGATCTTCCGCGGCTGGCAGGCGATCAAATGCGACTGGTACCTCAAGGAGAAGGCGAGGGAGGCCGGGTCGGTCAACATCAGCACGAGAAGGACAGCAGTGGATGCCGCACGAGATTTCCCCTCTGGTGAAGATCATTTCGGGGATGCTTTCTGGCTTCCCGGCATCCGCAGGCACTGATCCCGACATGCAGATCCGCGCCTATCTCGTCGCCGTCGAGGGCCTGCCGGCAGAGGCGGTCTGGCGGGCCGCCAAACGCTTCATCTGCGGAAAGGTCAGGGATCATAACCGCGCCTTCGCCCCGAGCTCGGCGAGCTTTGCCGAAGAGTGCCGCCATCAGCAGGCGGCGATCGAGGCCGAGCGCCGGCCGCGCCTCGAAGCGGACCCCGAGGTGCCGCGGCCGAAAGTGCCGGCCTACAAGATGCAGCTGCTGCGCGATGCGGCCAATGGCAGCCGCAACGCCAAGCGGGAGCTCGCCCGCATGTTTCCCGACAACCCGATCATCGCCCGCGCCGCACGAGATGCACAGGAGGCCACCAAGTGACCATCACCTTTTGGACGGAAGACAAGATCGTCAAGGCGGAAAAGCTCTGGAAGGAAGGGCTGTCGGCGAGAGAAATCGCCAACCTGTTCGGCTCGAAGAAGAACACCGTCATCAACATGGCGCATCGAAACCGCGACAGGTTTCCCTCCAGGCAGGACACCTGGCATCCGCAGCCGAAGGCGGGCCCGCCCGTCCAGCCGATCCGCCACCCCGACCGCGTCACGCGGGTGACCCTGTCGGGCGCCCATGTGACGATGCCGCGCGTGCCGTCCATCGATGGGCCTGCGGAGCCATGAGCCACGTCACCCCACGCGAAACCGAAGTGATCCGCTGGATGGCGGCGGGCAAGACGGCCGCCGAGATCGGCACCATTCTCGGCATCTCGCCGATCACCGTGAACACCCACATCGCCAACGCCAAGATGAAGCTCGGCGTCTTCAAGGAAACGGCGCTGGTCGCCGCGGCACTCAGAAACGGCATCATTCGATAGAAGGACGATCAGCATGGGCGGCAAAGCCACCAAGGTGAAGACAGGACGGGTTAACAAGGGCGCCGGCCGGCCGCGCAAGGAAAATGTCGAGCGTTTTCCCGGCGGCAAGATCAAGCCCTTCGAAACCGAGAAGGACAATATCAGCGTGGCGATCTCAGCCCGCCGCCGCATCCACGGCTTCGGCCGGACGGTTGATGACGAGACGGTCAGGAGCCCCTTTGCCGGCTACACCCTCGGCCGCATGTTCCTCGACGGGCTGATCACCGCCGAACAGCGCCAAGCCGGCGACGACTATGCCGAGGCGATCGCCCGCTACCACAAGACGACAGGCATCCCGGCCCCGAGCCCGAGGGCGCAATCGCTGTTCTCCGTCAAAGGCCACGAAGGCGAGCAGACCGAAACCTTCGCCGACCGCGCCCGCAAAGCCAGCAACCGCATGATGGCGCTGCAGGGCATCCTGCTCCGCTGCCCGGACGGGCCGCAGGTGCGCAGCATGGTCTATAACGTCACGGTGATGGACTACGCCCATCTGCGCCAGATGCCGCCGCAGCAGCTCTTGTGGCTGCGGAGGGGGTTGACGGCTTTGCGGGGGGCGAGGGGTGGTTGACGAGGTGAAGGGTGTGAATGCCTTCTCACGGCGCGCCACGCCGAGGGTTGCCCCTCACCCTAACCCTCTCCCCGTTCTGACGGGGAGAGGGGACGTGCCATACGAGACGCCAGAGAGGGACGGAGAGGTTGCGGCATATCCCCTTCGCCCCGTTTACGGGGAGAAGGTGGCGGCAGCCGGATGAGGGGCAGGCGACGATCTCTGTGCAGGATCGCCGCATGAGATGACATCCCCCTGCTCGTATCCAAAACGCCGCGGGTCCATGTCCGGTTGACGCCGGAGCTACTCGGCCCACCGCCGTTCAAAGAACTTCGTCTTGACGCCCAGATAAATGAGCGCGAGCAACAGGCCGATGCCGACATAGGAGTTGGTGTAGAATGTTGCGAGAAAGGTCAGGGCGATGCCGCTGCCGACGATGAGCCCGAAGCGGATCGAGTATGGTTTACCTTTTCCTGCCCAGCCGAAAACAACGGACATGACCAGCCACACCAGGAAAATGAAGGTGATCGGCCCCCATTCGGATAACCAGAACGGTCGGAGCAGCACGCCCGACATGGACAATGCCAACCCCGACACCAACAGCAAGGCTTTCGTCATCCACGTCTTCATGATCCACCCGCCGAAAAAATAATAGGCGTGGCTTCAAAAGCTTTATAAGCGGTTAATGGAGTGCCTTCCGTCGTCTGCTCTATGGAGCGCTACGGCAGCTATCCACCGATGGCGGACTCTTATCGACGTCGGACGGACCCTTTTCGTTGCCGCTCCATCAGAGTATTTTGCTCCCAAACTGTCTCAACTTGGCGCTGGAGAGTGCAGTGTTTGCGGACGGCGGGCGCACGTTTCTGCTCTTTTTGGCCGTCGCATCGTGTCAGCTGACCTTCGCGCCACGATTGGGTGCGGCAGAGGACACCGTGACGATCGACAGCGGAATGCTGAAGGGTGAGAGGTCGGGCACGGTCGTCAGCTTCAAAGGCATACCCTATGCCGCGCCGCCGGTGGGTGACCTGAGATGGCGCAATCCGAGACCAGTGGAGACATGGAGCGGTATCAAGGATGCCCGCGATTTCGGCCCGTCCTGCATGCAGACCGACGACCTACCGAAGTCGGAGGATTGTTTGACCCTCAATGTCTGGACACCCGCCAAGCGTTCCAGGACACCCCTGCCGGTGATGGTTTGGATTTACGGCGGCGCTCTTGCCCATGGAAACACCCCTCAATATCCCGGTGGTCAGCTAGCCGCCCAGAGAGTTGTGTTCGTCAGCATGAACTACCGCATGGGGCGATTGGGTTATTTTGCCCATCCGGCGCTGATGAAGGAATCCCCTGACGAGCCCGTCGGCAACTATGGTTACATGGACCAGCTTGCAGCCTTGAAATGGGTCCAGAAAAATATCGAAGCCTTCGGCGGCGATCCGAAGAAAGTGACGATATTCGGAGAGTCGGCCGGTGGCGGCTCGGTGATGGCGCATATGATATCGCCGTTGTCACGGGGGCTTTTCCGCGGCGCCATCCTACAGTCACCGGGTCTGCCGACCGCGCGTGCTGAGGTCACGCCTTTGTCAACATTGAAAGAAGCAGAGAAAACTGCGTTGGACTATGCGGCTTCCCTCGGAATCAATGGAAGCGATGCCGAGGCTCTCACGGCCCTTCGGGCGCTGCCAGCGGAAAAGCTGACCGAAGGTGCATCGGCACAAGAGGTGCTGGCGGGGATGTCGACAGGCAAGCCCGTCATCGGCATCTCAGGCGCGATGATTGACGGACGCTTTTTGCTCGAAACGCCGGAAGCGGCTTTTGCGGCCGGCCGTCAAGCGCAGGTTCCGGTCATCGTTGGGGCAAATGATCGGGATATCGGTATCGGTCAGGCCGCGACGAAAGACGATCTCTTCGCGCTCTTCGGGAAGCATGCCAGCGAAGCCCGCAGCCTCTACGATCCCACCGGCCAACAAACCCTCGATGAGTTGAAGCAGCAGGTTCTGGCCGACAAAACGCTTGTCGAACCATCCCGGCACCTCGCTGACGAGATGATCCGCGCTGGTCAACCGACGTGGTGGTATCGTTTCTCCTATGTCGCCGAGGCTCTGCGTAACGATCCGGCATGGAAAGGCACTCCGCACGGCTTCGAAATTCCGTTTACGCTCGACATTCCAGACGCACTGGTGAAAGACAAGGTGACGCCTGCCGACTGGGCGATGGCCACATTGGCGAGTGCTTACTGGGTCGAATTTGCAACGAGCGGTGACCCCAATGGAGGCTCACGGCCAAAATGGCCTCACCACGACCCCTTCGTCCACAGGGTCATCGACTTCACCAATCACGGCGTGACGTTCGGAGCCGATCCGCTGAAGCCACGGCTCGACCTCTGGGAAAGGTACTGGGAGGAACAGAAGTGACGGGGTGGTGCGTCGGCGAAGCCCGATGTCAGGGTTCCCAAAGAGACGGGTGGCGGACGTTCAGAGGTGCGGAGATCGTCGTGACCCGACCCGGAACGACCGCGTTGGGCGGCCGGCAGCATGACGGAGCCGTCATTGCGTGAGGCTGCACCACCGGCCGCGTCCACATCCGTCATGGCCAACGCGATCTCAACCAGGATCGCCCTGGGCCGCGGCTGAAATTTGTTTCTTGCCCTCTGTCTCCCTGCTATCATGGACGTCGGGAGACAGCGCCATGAGCGAGAACCGAAAGCTGGCTGCGATCCTGGCCGCGGACGTGGTCGGGTACAGCCGCCTTGCCGGCGCCGACGAGGACCTCACCCTGGCGAGGTTGCGCACGCTGCGCAGCGATCTCATCGATCCGACGATCGCCGTGCACCATGGCCGGGTGGTGAAGCGCACCGGCGATGGTGCGCTGGTCGAGTTCCGCAGCGTCGTGGACGCCGTGCGCTGCGCCATCGAGGTGCAGAACGGCATGGTGGAGCGCAATCACGGCGTCCCGCAGGACCGTCGCATCGAGTTCCGGATCGGTATCCATTTGGGCGATGTCGTCGAGGAAAGCGACGGCGATCTGATGGGCGACGGCGTCAACATCGCTTCGCGATTGGAGGGCGTCGCCGCGGCGGGCGCCATCTGCCTGTCCGAGGATGCCTATCGCCAGGTCAAGGCGAGGCTCGACCTCTCGGTCAACGATCTCGGCAGCACGCAGCTCAAGAACATTGCCGAGCCGATCCGGGTCTATTCGCTGCAAGTCGGCAGCGCAGCGACCAAGTTAGCCGCGGCCTCGGAAACCGCAACGAGCCAACCGGCGACGGCAGCGCCACCGAAGCTGTCGATCGCCGTCCTGCCCTTCGCCAACATGAGCGGTGACGCCGAACAGGACTACTTCGCCGACGGCATCTCGGAAGACATCATCACGGCGCTGTCGAAGCTGTCGCAGCTCTTCGTCATCGCTCGCAATTCGTCGTTTACTTTCAAGGGCAAGAACGTCCATGTGCAGGAGGTGGGCACGAAGCTCGGCGTGCGGCATATCCTTGAGGGCAGCGTACGCAAATCCGGAAACAGGGTACGCATCACCGCGCAGCTCATCGACGCGACCACCGGCGGGCATCTATGGGCGGAGCGGTTCGATCGCGACCTCACCGACATATTCGCGGTTCAGGACGATGTCACCCAGCAGATCGTCGGCGCGCTTGCGGTCAACCTGACCGAGGGCGATCGGCAAAGACTTGCGCCGGGTCAGACCCGGCATCCCGAGGCGTATGACTGCTTCCTGCGTGGCCGGGAGCTGTGGCACCGGCTGACGAGGCAAACCAACAGCGACGCCCGCGATCTTGTGCAACGTGCCATCGAACTGGACCCGAACTTCGCCTCGGCGCACGCCTTCCTCGCCCTGACCCACGGGCTCGACTACCTGAACCGGTGGAGCGCGTCGCCGCAGCGCTCGCTCGAGCAAGCCGAAGCGGCGGCGACGCTGGCGGTAGCGCGGGATGATAGCGATCCCGTGGCGCACTGGGCGCTCGGTATGGTCAAGCTTTACTCGCGACAGCACGATGCAGCCATCAGCGAGGCCGAGCGTGCGATCGTCCTCAATCCGAACTTCGCCGAAGGGCAGGTCAGCCTCGGCGAGACACTCATCTATTCGGGCAGGCCTGAGGAGGCACTCGCCTATTTCGATCGGGCGAGGGTCCTGAACCCGTATTTTCCGGATATCGTCCTTCACTTTCAGGCCTTGGCCTTGTTTCAACTGCGAAGGTACCAAGAGGCCGTCGAACTGTTGCTGCAGCGCGTCAGCCGCAACCCCGTCACCGATGTCTCGCGCGCGCTTCTGGCCGCCTGTTACGGGCACCTCGGCCGTTTCGAAGAGGCTCGCGCGACGTGGCAAGAGGTGATGCGCGTCAATCCCGACTACTCCCTGGAATACCGTCGCAAAGTCTTGCCCTTCAAGAACCCCGCCGATTTCGAGCTCGTCGTCGAGGGGCTACGCAAGGCCGGTGTCGTACAATGACGGTGATGAATGTCCGATCTCGAACCTGTTGCCGCCATGTGCACAGAGGATGAGCAATAGCAGCGCCGGCGCAACGACGACCTCCAGCGTGATCGCTGGCAAGATCTGCTTTCAGGAAGAAGCTGCGGTGTCGTGCAGGACTGCGCTTCGCTCAAGGCCGCAAGACGCGGCCAATCAGAGGTGTGTTGCCATAGTCACCGCATCACTTTCATCCGGTCATACGAGCAAGCGCATTGCCAGATTTTGGACCGTCTCGCGCACGTCGCCGCCCTTTGCTTCCGCCAGATAGGACATCGATCCGCCGATGATATAGGCAGCTTTTGCCGAGGCATCCTGCACTCCGCGGAGGGACAGCTCCAGTTCGAGCCGCACCTTAAGCGCCGTCCGAAACCGGGGCAGCAAAGCATCGCCACGCTTGCCCGCCATTGCGCCGGCGAAAAAATCCGGTGCTGCGCTCACGTGCGAAACCAGCCAGTTCAGCGTCGCCAACGGTTCGCTTGGCCGCGTTGAAGGCTTTATGTCACCCAACATATCGGAAAAGATTTCGTCCAGTAGGTCAGCTTTGGTGTCGAAATGCTCGTAAAAGGAGGAGCGCGCAACGCCCGCTCGACGGCAGATGGCGCTTGCAGTGATTTCGGACCAATCACCCTGCTGTAACAACTGCATCAGGGCCTCCTTCAATGTGGCTCGCGTGCGCGCGGCGCGCGGATCATCGGACATATTGGTCTCCACCTGTCCGTGATGATCACGGCTCATCTGGTTCTGCCGCTCAAATTTGTTACCTCTCTCGAACTTATCAGACACCTGTCTGAAAACTCAAGGAGGGCCGAACATGGCTATCGAGAATAAAATTCGGCGGGTCATCCGCTGGGGACTGTACCCGGTTTCGTGGATCTGGGTGGTCTACGCGCTGAACCGATTCCTGGCGATGGGTGTGGACGAGCGCCCCGCCTGGATATTGATCACCCTGCCACTCTTGTTGACCTATCTGGTTATCGAGTTGACGTTGCCGATGCAGAAACGCTGGTCGATGACCTGGCGAACACTGTTGCCGGACCTTGCCTATATCGTATCGTCCGGGACGACCGTGGCATTGGTCTCCGCGGGACTTGCGATGCTGACGATCACCATTTCCAGCAAAACCGGTGGCCCAGCACGTGATTGGCCGATCTGGATTCAATTGCCAGTCCTGTTCCTCGTCTTCGAGTTCATGAATTACCACCTCCATCGAGGCATGCATGAACTGCGGGGGCCACTGGGAAGGTTGCTCTGGCGAATCCACGCTGCGCATCACTTGCCGGAACGGCTTTATCTGCTGATGCACGCTGTTTCGCATCCGTTCAACGCAGTGCTCGTTCAGGCGTTTGCGATCATTCTGCCGATCTGGCTCATGGGATATTCGCCCGACACGGTTCTGATCTTTCTCGTGATCAATGCCTTTCATGGCATCGTCAGCCATTTCAACGTTGATCTGCGCCTGGGATGGGCCAATTACATCTTCGTTGGTCCGGAAGTGCATCGTTACCACCATTCTGCGGACGTGAATGAGGCCAAGAATTACGGCGCAACCCTGACACTTTGGGACCAGATCTTTGGCACCTTCGTTTTCCATCCGGGCCTTGCACCACAGGACCTGGGCGTCTCTCCGGACGCAAACCTGCCCCCCTATCAGCAGATTCCGTCAGTCCTGGTCTTACCCTTCCGACGCTCTGGTCAGGAAAAGCCTTGAGCAGGCGGACCATGTTTTCGATAAGTGAGATCTCGGTGCTGATCGTAGGCCGTCTGTTCCAAATCTCGTTTGGCGGTTAACTCTTGACGTTTTTAGGACGATTGTCCTAAATAGCTTTGTAGGGCACGCAACCCGCTCTTGAACGCGCTGCCGGATCAAGTTCTGGTCGAAATCAGCGACATTCCAACCCTTCGGGACACAACAGCCGCTTTCCTGGCGGAGGCCTTGGAATCCCGTTGCGGGCGCAGCGCGGCCCTCAACCGCCTCTGTGAAGTGATGGTTTTGCTTATTCTGCGGACGGCGATCGACCGCGGTGCAACCGGACCTGGCTTACTGGCAGGCCTGTCCCACCCCTCATTATACCGGACATTGGTAGCTATGCATGATGCTCCGACTCGCGCTTGGAACATCGAAGACCTTGCTGCGATGGCGGGGATGTCACGGAGCCATTTCATGGCGCTGTTTCGCGAGGTGGTCGGCACAACGCCGCAGGCTTACTTGACCGGATGGCATTTGACCGTTGCTCGACGGAAACTCACCAAAGGAGCGAAGGTGAAGGCGGTGGCGCGTCAGGTCGGCTTCGGCAGTGCTGCTGCATCTTCTCGAGCATACTTCCGGAAGTTCGGAGTGTGGCCATCAGTCCGATCGTAGCACTGAGTATCTAAATCATGTTCTGCGGACCTTCCCTTTCGGATTGTTGCATATGTCGAGGCTGGTCACTCGCAGCATCCATTTCCGGGTTATCGAGAGCTTTGTGGTCAAGGTGACCCAGCCGTGGCGTCACTACGGCCGGGCCTTGGCAGGTCAATCTTGCTAACAGTTTGACCGAAAGAGCTGGATCAGGCAGCCCGGCGGTCAAACCAACGTGCAAGCCAATGGTCGATCGACAGTTTTCCCGGCCCCCATGCCATGAGCGACAGCGCCATCGCAGCCCAGGTAATGTGGATCGGCCATCCGTCCGGCACCGTGATCTCGACGATCAACGTCATGAACAGCAGGCCGGTTGCCGCAAACCGGGTAGCGAAGCCCAGAACCAGCAAGATCGGAAAGGTGATCTCGGCAGCGCCGGACAGGAAGGCCATGGTGACTGGCGCCGGATAGGCATAGGGACCGCCCGGCAGATGGAGCATGAATTCGTCGGTGAACAATGTGATCGCCGTATCGTTCAATTGCAGGAAACCATCCCACTTCAGAATGCCCGACTTCCAAAAGGGCACGGCCAGAGCGAGGCGCACAACCGCCTGAACGATGCTCGGCTGCGCAAAGGCCCGAACCAGTCTCTGTGCCATCTCCACAAGTGTCACGATCGGCTGAAACCTGTCTCTGATCGAAGTCTGTTGGGTCGTCGATATCATCATGCGTCTCCCAGAGTGATGCCGCAAAATACCCCCGCTTCGATCATGCCGGCCACGCTGGCCGCGATGTCGAACGACGGACAAGCGTCGATAGCCTTGGCTGCGGCGACACTAAGCGGTTCGCCGGCAATGAGGGAAATCAGGAACTCCGCGCCGCCCAAAGGAAGATGACGCACCGCCACCTCCATATCCGGCCGCGTTATAAGCGCATCTTCCGGGTCGACCGCTTCGATCGGACTTAAGGAGCCGTCACCGCGATTGGCGGCAAAGATCGTCAGCGCCGGATAGTCCGACCGAACGATCCTTGTTGCCGGGTGCGCTGCAAAGACCAATTCACCGAGACGGTCCGGCGGAACGCAAGCAAGAGCATCAGCGGCAAGCGGCTCGACATCCGTTGCATGGTAGGCGTCCAGCCAAGCCCGTTCGATCCGGGCGACATCGGCAAGCCAGGGCAAGGACTGGGCATATTCGTACTGTTCGATGAAAGCGGGAAAATCCCGGCCATATTCGAAGAGAAGCGGCGATGCCGGTGGCGTGGCGCGCAGGTGAAAGCGCGCCATGGCGCGGAAAAACTCCGCCCCCGTCAGGCGTTGGACCGCCGGGAAAATCCCGGCGAGGGCATCGATCAGACTGACGGTGACGTTGTTGCGGTAGACGTTGTAGCGTTTGATCGCTCCCTTGCCGTTTGGCCCGACAACGCCGTCGGGCGTCCCAGCGTCCGGGTTGGTCAGGGCCGGCGCAAAATCCGCAGCATAAGTCAGGGGCTCTATGCCAAGAGATGGGGGATCAAGCCGCAACATGACTTTGATCCTGCAACGCGATGGAACCATGGTGATCCATGATCGCCTGCGCTGCGAGGGCCTCGCCACGCAGTATCGGCCAATCGGGTATGTTGCTGTCCCACTCGATGAGCGTTGGGATGGGGCCACTACGGCCAATGACGATCTCGTAAAGCTTCCAGACGGCATCGGCGACCGGACCGTCATGGCTATCGATCAGCAGCAGTTCGTCCTCGTCGTCGGTCTGCTCGGCGTGGCCTGCGAGATGGATCTCACCAACCGCAGCAATGGGAAAATCGGACAGGTAGTCGAGCGCTGAAAACCCGTGATTGGTGGCGGAGACGAATACATTGTTGACGTCGAGCAGAAGACCGCAGCCGGTGCGCCGGACGATGGCGCGGATGAAATCGGTCTCACTCATCGTCGATTGGCGGAACGTCACATAGGTGGATGGATTCTCGAGAAGGATCGGGCGTCTGATGGTCTCCTGCACCTCCTCGATATGCTCGCAAACCCGCGCCAGGCTTTCTCGTGTGTAGGGAAGAGGAAGGAGGTCGTTGAGGAAGGTCGTGCGATGCGTCGACCAGGCCAGGTGCTCGGATACCAGAGCTGGTTCGTAGCGTTCGACGAGAGCGCGGAAACGTTCGAGATGGGCCCGGTCGAGCGGCTGAGGTCCGCCGATCGACATGCACACGCCGTGAAGCGACACCGGATTGTCACGGCGGATCTGTTCGAGAATACGATGCGGCGGCCCGCCGGCCCCCATATAATTCTCGGCATGGACTTCGAAGAACCCGCGATGAGGCCCCTCCGCGGCTATGGCGGCAAAATGCTCGTGCTTGAAGCTCGTCCCCGCGAGCCCCTCGATCGGATGGAGGGGAAAGCGGAGAGTCGTTGCCGCAGACGCGGTCGTCGAAATTTGATCGGTGCTCATGGCGTCTCTCCGCCTCCTCATTGTCATCGCTGCCGCGTGTAGAAATTACATTGCCTTCAGCGTGCCGTGCTTGCCGTTCGGCAGGACGATGGAGGTGCAGGTGCCGCCCCGTACGAACTTCCAGGAATTGCCCTGGAAGTCGACTGTCGAGGTACCCTGGCAGGACGTGCCGGGGCCGGCTGCACAATCATTCTGGCCCTTCAGGGCAACGCCGAAGCATTTTTCCTTGTGAGCGGCCATTGCAGCAGCACCCTCGGCTTTGGTGAGCGGTCCGGCGCCGGCCATCGAAGCAAGGGCAGTGGTGACAGCGCCGGCGAGGACGACGGAGTTGATGGTGGATTTGATGGACATTGGGTTCTCCCGATGGTGAATGGACGCTCTCGTTGAGCGCATATTCAGGTTCGCAATCTCCCCGACATTCGTTACACCGGTCGCTATCACGAGTTCGTGAAAGCTCGCCATGCCACCGGAAACCGGCACGGCCGCGGAAAGGCCTGTAATTGCGTCTCGTACGCCTGCCGGCGCCCGAAACTCTTCACGTCAGGAGACCGTCCGCTGCAAGCACATGCAACGCAACAAGCGGGCAACTGAGTGCTGCGCGCAAGGCTTGGGGACCGACCTGGAGCCGTCCGCACTGAGCGCTCAGCCAGCCATCAACCTCCCCCCGTTCCGATACAGGATGTAACCCGCGACCGCGAAGATCAGCGCTGCGAACAGGCGGTTGAGAATGTTCTTGTAGGCGCTGAGCCGGGTGGCGAGCAGCATGCCGAGTAGGCCGCCGCCGATGCCGCCGCCGATGAATTCGGCGGCAAGCCACCAGTCCACCAGTCCCGAACTGGCATAGTTCAAGGCCGTCGCCAGTCCGAACGCACCGACGGAGAGGAGCGATGTGCCGATCGCGTTGATCATCGGCATGCCCGTTGCCAGCATGAGGCCGGGAACGATCAGGAAGCCCCCGCCGATGCCGAAGAAGCCGGACGCAGCGCCCGCGGCGAGTGCCACGGCGGCGGTGGCAAGGCACATCCTGAGGTCGACCGGACGGCACTCTACCGTCACCGCCTTCCTGGGCTTCAGCATCAGAGCGCCGACGACCGCCATCAGGACCCCGAATAGCAATATCAGGCTGTCTCCATCCATCGCC
The DNA here is from genome assembly GCF_052871115.1 of Rhizobium sp. LARHSG275. NCBI lineage: Bacteria > Pseudomonadati > Pseudomonadota > Alphaproteobacteria > Hyphomicrobiales > Rhizobiaceae > Rhizobium > Rhizobium sp. LARHSG275. The sequence goes on from NZ_JBIXJN010000013.1 coordinate 59,366, forward strand.
TTGCCGAGGCTGGAGCCGCCGAGGGCGCCGATCACGCCGAGCGCGGAGAAGACGGCTGCGCAGCGCCACCAGACGTGCCCCTTGATCGCGTGGCTTGCGAAGTTTGCGAAGGCATTCACCGAGACCGCAAGCGCACCCGTTCCGATCGCGATATGCGGCTGGGTCACGCCGACCACGTAGAGGAGCAGCGGCGTCGCCAGGATGGACCCGCCGCCGCCGAGCAGGCCGAGCATGAAGCCGACGATTCCGCCGGAGCCAACGGCCGCCAAAATGACGGTGCTCACGTCCGTCTGCTCCATACTCTGTCATGCAAGCTCATCCCGACCAGCATCGCGATGACGAACAGGAACGTCTGGGGAAGGCCGACCGACAGGGATGCGACGGCCGGACCGGGACAGAAGCCACCGATCCCCCAGCCCAGGCCGAACAAGGCCGAACCAACGACCAGCGGAGCATCGATCCGACGGTTCGTCGGCACGTGGAACCTGTCGTCGAAGGCGGGACGCTTCATCCGTGTCATGATCTGGACGCCGGTGAATGCGACAACGATCGCGCCGCCGAGAACGAAGGCAAGGCTCGGATCCCAGGCGCCGAACACGTTGAGGAAGCCCTGGACCCGGACCGGGTTCAGCATGCCGGACAGGGACAGGCCGAAGCCGAAGACGATACCCGAGGCGAGAGTGGCCACGAATTGGAAAATGTTCCGGTTCATAGCCCGAGACCTCGCAGTGTTGCGACGGCGATAACGCCGGCCGTCAGGAACGTGGCGACCGCCACCATCGACCGCGGCGACAGGCGGGCAAGCCCAAGCACGCCGTGGCCGCTGGTGCAGCCCGATCCCATGCGCGAGCCGAAGCCGACGAGCAGCCCCGCGACGACGATCAGCGGCCAGCCGGCGGTGATCCGAACAGCCGGCCAGCCGCCGAACGCCAGCAGGTAGGTGAACGGCCCCAGCAGCAGCCCGAGCACAAAGGCGAGATTGGTGCTCAAGCCGACGCCTTGAGCAAGACGCCCGACGATCCCGCTGATCCCGGCAATGCGGCCGTTGAGGAGCAGGAGCATTACCGCGGAGGTGCCGATTAAGATGCCCCCGGCCAAAGAGGGAAGATAGGTGCTCATTCGCCTTGGCCGACGCAGAAGATGTCATAGAGGGCGGCAACCAGCTGGGCGGCCTTCTCCTCCGTCAGGCGATAGAAGATCTGCTTCCCCTCCCGCCGCGTTTCGACAATCCCGGAGCCACGCAGCACGGTCAGATGCTGCGACAGATGCGGCTGGTGGACGTCGATCTTCTCTTCAAGCTCCCCGACCGAATGCTCGCCTTCCACGAGCGTGCAGACGATCATCAGGCGCGCCGGATGGGACAGCGTCTTCATGAGGTTCGCCACCTCTCCGGCCCGGCCGGCCATCTCGGCGGGGGAAAGCCCCGCCTTCATCATCGCCTTCAGATCGCTGGTCATTCCCATGCCGCTCCCTGCAATGCATCCAGCGGAAACTTGAGGTAGCGCTTGCCGTTGGCTTCCGGGTCCGGCAGGCGCCCGCCGCGGATGTTCACCTGCAGGGCATGCAGGATGAGCTTTGGCATAGGCAGCGTATTGTCGCGCTTCGTCCGTAGCGCAACGAATTCTTCCTCGTTCACGCCGGCGAGATGCGGGTTGGACTTCTTCTGCTCGGCCACCGTGCTTTCCCATCGAGGTGCCCGACCCTCTGGCTGGTAGTCGTGACCCGTGAAGATCCGCGTCTCGTCCGGGAGCGCCAGGATCTCCTGGATCGATTTCCACAGGACGCGCGCGTCGCCGCCGGGGAAGTCGGCGCGCGCCGTGCCGCTGTCGGGCATGAAGAGCGTGTCGTGCACGAAGGCCGCGTCGCCGATTACATAGGTAATCGAGGCGAGCGTGTGTCCCGGAGAGAAAAGCACTTTGGCATCGATCGAGCCGACCTCGAAGGTCTCGCCATGGGCAAACAGCCGGTCCCATTGCGAGCCGTCGGTGGCAAGCTCAGGCCAGTTGTAGATGCCCTTCCACAGCTTCTGGACATCAACGACGCGCTCGCCGATCGCCGTTTGTGCGCCGGTCTTCTCTTGCAGATAATGGGCGGCGGAGAAGTGGTCGGCATGGGGGTGGGTGTCGAGGATCCACTCGACCGTCAGCCCGTTGTCGCGGATGTAGTCGAGGATCGCGTCCGCGTTGATGGTCGCCGTAGCTCCGGACTTCTCGTCGAAGTCGAGTACCGGATCGACGATAGCGCACTTGCGGGTCACCGGATCGGAAACCACATACTGGACGCTCCAGGTGCGCTTGTCGAAGAAGCCCTTCACCTGCGGCCTGCGGGCAGCATGTTGCTTGAGCCAGGCTGCGGCGGCGCTGGTGTCGAAGCCGCGGCTGCGTCCGAATTCGACGACCTTGTCGACAGACATGCTGCCGTCCAGAACCTCTCCAATCAGATAGAGGTTAAGCGCGCGCTTGCCGGTCTGGCAATGTGCGAGAACGGGTCCGTCCGATTCATCGACGGCCCGCTGGAAGGCACGAACGTCCGCCTCGGTGATCGTGTCGGCCGTGACGGGAATAAACGCATAGGACAGGTCGCAGTGCTTCGCTTGCTGTCTTTCGATCCGCGTGTTCGGCTGAGACGTATCCTCGTTGTCCGGCCGGTTGTTGATGAGGGACTTGAATCCTCGGTCGCGGAGCGACCGGATGTCCTCGACACTTGGCTGCGGCGAGACCGACAGTTTCTCGGATATTGCGGTTACAGGCATGATTGGCTCCGTGGCGCTTAACAATATACATTATAATATATTATATAATGATAGATATGCAATGGTGGGCAGGGAACTTTGTGCTCGCCTTGTGGTTCCCGTGGGAGGCAAGGCAAGACTGGCAGGCTTGCCTCGCGCATCTTCATCAGGAAGACCCAAGCGCTCTTGTACTGGCAGCCGAGTTCGCGGGAGAGCGGAAGGGCGCTCTTGCCGTTCGCGCTGTTCACAGACAGCCACAGTCCCATCAGAATGTCGCGAAACGACATCTTCCGGAAGGCGAAGACCGTCTGCGAGGTGACCGAAAATTCGCGGCGGCACGTCTGGCATTTGAAGCACTGCCGTCGGATCGGATAGCAGCGCTCGTGCCCGCAGTTGCTTCGGAGGGGGCGCGGCAACGGCCCTGGCTGTATTGCCGTGATGCTTCAACCGTCGGCATCGATTGAAAATGTTCAAGCAATATTTATGTTTGGCGACAAATATCAACCAGTGGCTGCGGTTGACGATGCCGTTGCAGGTTTGATCTTTCCAAGATCTCGCTTGCTATCTGTATCACGGAGTAATATATAAATTGCCAGTGAGAGTTCTGAAGGATTTGGAGTTCGAGGACTGGGCCGCAGAGTACAATGTGACGGATGCCATGTTGTGCGATGCCGCGAAAGAGATCGAAGCTGGATTGGTCGACGCCAGATTGGGCGGCTTTCTTCTCAAGAAGCGAGTGGCAGCACCAGGTCGCGGCAAGCGTGGAAGTTATCGGACCATCGTTGGCCATCGTCAGGGCGACAGGCTCATCTTCGTGCACGGCTTCGCCAAGAACGAGACCGACAATATCACGAAGAAGGAAAAGGAAGCCCTTCGAAAGCTATGTGATGTCTACATGCTCGCCGACGACAAAAAGCTCGCTGAGATGATTGAACTGAAATTGATACTGGAGATTCAGTGCCATGAGCAGAATTCTTAAGAACGTCCATAAGTCTGCTGCGCGACTGCACGAAGCCGGCTTTGTGGACGATGTGACGATGCGGGAGTTCGACGCTCTCTGCCTTCCTCCTCTTCGTGACTATACGCCAGAAGAGATCAAGAAAATCCGGAACTCAAACAAGGTCAGCCAGGCCGTGTTTGCTCAATTCATCAATGTTAAGAAGATCACGGTTGCAGCATGGGAGCAGGGAACGAAAAAGCCCAGCAGCACGGCCATCAAGATCCTTGATATTGTTGAACGAAAAGGACTGGAAGTGCTGCGATAGCAGCTTGCTGTCAGTAAGGAAGGATTTGCCCGCCCTGTGCGGGCATTTTCATTTCAAGAGTTCGATTTCAATACCGCATTTTGGCGCTTGGTGGCGGCTCCTACATAATTGCGCAAACTTGACCGGGGTGCGATATCGGGACACTCGAGGCGAATGCCTCAACATTGGCATTCACCGGGGCAATACTGGCAACCGTTGCCGATGCGAGGAACCATGTGAGGGATTAAGCAAGACGGAGGGTGCAATGGCGATCAAAGTCTGCTGAACGTGCCGGAAGCCGTTCTTCCCGAGAATAGGCCGCACGCGATCAGCATGATTTACCCTACGGCTCCCAATTAGCATTCACCGCGACAAACCACCCGCCTGTATGTGACAAACCCACTGAATGGCCACTCTAAGCGGACTGGCGACTTTCAGGGACGTGAGCGGACGGTGGGGCGACCGGAAGGCCGGCCGCCGCTCGGAACGGAAGACCTTGAAGATCGGGCTGGTCTTAGGCGACGACGGGCCATGGGCCTTTCGCCAAGTGATCGATCCGCCTTGACGGTGACGACCAATCTCGTAGTCGAACTCGTTCGGGCGGCGAACGGCGTTGGAAGGCTGCCGCCCGTCGAATGCCGGCGCCTTCTCCAACGAGGAGGCCGCGTCGGAAGCGCTTGGAGGGCTGCTCGTCAAGACGGGAAAAGTCGCGCTGATGGACAAGTCGGCCGAGCGCGCGGACATGAGGTCGACCTGATTGACTCCCGCCCGAATTCTGGCACCGTTGTCGCGCCATTCAGCGGGGGCAGCGAATGTCATCATCCCACTATACGCATGGATCGAGCGAGGCCGAGCAACAGCGGTTGACCGCACTGAACAGGCGGCTCAATGAGCGGTGTATCGATGCCGCGCAGCTCGCCGCCGGTGAACGCGTCGTCGACTTCGGAGCCGGCCTTGGTCAGTACTCGCGGATGATGGCACGGGTCACCGGCGTCCCGGTGCTCGGGCTGGAGCGAAGTCCCGAACAGATCGCCGAGGCGTCGCGCCAGGCGGCGGCCGACGACGAGACCGCAATGATCGAGATGAGGCAGGGCGACGTCCTCGATCCGCCCCTTCGCGACGACGAACTGGGTCAGTTCGACGTCGCTCACGCTCGCTTTGTCCTTGAGCACATACCCGACCCGCTGCAGGTCGTCCGCAACATGGCGCGCGCGGTGCGGCCGGGTGGCCGTGTGATCCTGTCCGATGACGACTACGACGGTCTGCGGCTATGGCCGGAACCCCCAGGATTCTCGTCGGTCTGGAGCGCCTATCAGCGCACCTATGACAGGCATTGCAACGACCCTATAGTCGGGCGTCGCCTTGTGCAGTTGCTTCACCAGGCGGATCTACGGCCTCGCCGTAACACGCTTGTCTTCTTCGGCGGTTGCGCGGGTGATCCCGATTTCGTGGATGTGGTTCGCAACATTGCGAGCATCGTCGACGAAGCGATCGACGACATCGTGGCGACCGGGCTTTCACGAGACGCGGTTACGGCAGGTCTCGACACTTTGATCGCCTGGAGCAAGGCGCCGGATTCGGCGGTGTGGTTCGGCATGTCATGGGCGGAAGGGATTCGGCCCCTCTGACGTCGGCATCCCTGAGATCACGGCAGGGCTCCTGGCCCTTCGGTGGACGGCTTCAGCCTCCGCGGTTGGACGATCATCCGCAGGATCAGCGTCGCGGTCATACGCTGTCCGCAGACTGCCGATTTCCGCGATGATCGCATCGAAGACGTCCTCCTGCTTCGCACCGTCGACGACGAAGGTGTCGAGCCTCAGCCGCAGCGCTTCTCTCCAGCGCTGCGTCACGCGCGCCGTCCGTCAGGCGGACGCCTCTGCAAGGCGGTCCCCATCTGGGGCAATGGTCCGCCTGCAGGTAACCGGTGTTCCACTCCCACGTTGCCTTCACTGCTCTAATCTGTGATCGCTTTTCCATGGACAAGCAACGGGAGTTTCTCCATGGACGCCAATCGCGGCTCTCTTCCTGCTCATCTTCCTCGCGTGGAAGAGATCATAGAGCCCGAAAGCTTGATCTGTCCGTGCGGCGGATGCCAGCATTGCGTCGGCGAGGACGTGTCCGAGCGGCTGGATGTCATCCCGGCGCAGTTTCGCGTCATCGTCACTCGTCGCCCCAAGTATGCCTGCCGTGCGTGCACCGACGGCGTATCCCAGGCACCAGCGCCAGCACGACTGATCACCGCCGGATTACCAACCGAGGCCACTATCGCGCATGTGTTGGTGGCGAAGTACGCCGATCATCTGCCGCTCTACCGCCAGGCCCAGATCATAAGCCGACAGGGCATCGACCTTGATCGATCCACTCTCGCCGATTGGGTCGGTCGGGCAGCGTTCGAACTGCGCCCGGTCTTCGACGCTCTGATCGCAGACCTGAAGCGGTCAACGAAACTGTTCATGGACGAGACCCGTGCGCCAGTCCTTGATCCCGGCTCCCGCAAAACCAAAATCGGATATTTCTGGGCGCTGGCCCGCGACGACCGACCACGGGGCGGCGGCGCTCCGCCCGGTCTGGCCTTCACCTACGCACCCCGTCGCGGCGGGCTACATGCCGAGCGGATATTGCAAGGATTCACGGGCATCCTTCAGGTGGATGGCTACGCCGGATATAATCGGCTGATCGCGCCGGACCGTGTTGGTCCAGACATCCGGCTGGCCTATTGTTGGGCACACGCAAGGCGCAAGCTGGTCGAGATCACCCGCACTGGCTCGACACCGATTGCCGAAGAAGGCGTGAAGCTGATTGGCAATCTCTATCGGATCGAGGCGGAGCTACGCGGCCTTCCCGCCGAAGTTCGGCTTGCAGGAAGGCAAAATCGGTCCGCGCCGTTGATTGCGGACATGCGAACTTGGCTCACGCAGCATCGTGCCGGTGTCGCCGGTAAGTCGCCGCTCGGCGAAGCTCTTGCGTATATCGCCAAATACTGGGACGGCCCCTGTGTCTTCCTGACTGATGGCCGCATCGAGATCGACAACAACACCGTCGAAAGAACCATCCGACCGGTAGCATTAAATCGGAAGAACGCTCTCTTCGCCGGTCACGACGCCGGGGCCGAGAACTGGGCGACCATTGCCTCGCTCATCGAGACTTGTATGCTCAACGGCGTCGATCCGTTTGCGTATCTGACCGCCACGCTCACCTCCATCGTTAATGGCCACAAACAGAGCCGGGTGAATGAGCTTATGCCGTGGAATTGCGCAGGACGAACAAGCGACTGAAGTCTGCTGTAGGTCCTAAGCGGCCGTTCGGGGCGACACAGACCAACGGCAATTTTTCCTCGGGGAGAGCAGACCTCCACGCTACCGGCAACCCGTGAGCACGGCCGGCGCAAAGCACGCTGGAATACCAACGGCGGAACGTCTCGCGCTCACGCGCCTCGTTCCCCTCCTGGCCGTGATCGCGCGATCAATTGATCATCTCTCCTGGAACAGCGTCTCGATCAGCGGACATTCCGGGAGCGTGCCGTCGCCGCACTGGGCAACGACGTCCTTGAGCACCCGCTCCATACGCTTGAGGTCCGTGATCTTCGACTGGACGTCGGCAAGGTGGACGGCAGCAACGTCGCGTGCCTCGGTACAAGGCCGGTCGCGCTCGTCGACGAGGCGCAACAGTTCACGGATTTCATCGAGGGAGAAGCCGAGCTCACGCGCCCGCAGAACGAAGCGAAGCCGTCGCTCGTGGGTGCCGTCGTAGCTGCGATAGCCGCTCGCCGTGCGCGGCGGCTCCGGCAGAAGGCCGACCTTCTCGTAATAGCGGACCGTCTCCAGATTGCACCCTGTGCGCCCGGCGAGTTCGGCGCGCTTGAGGCCTTTCACGCCAGCGTGATCACGCATCCCAAAATACCTCTTGACCCTGTAGTTGCTACAGACCGCACATTAGCCCCCGGATAGGTTTTCGACAAGAAGAGCGAGGTCGAACATGAATGCATCGCGACACGGACCAGCAGACGTTGCACCAACTGCGGCAAACCTGACGACGCCAGAGCGAAGCGAGGCCGGGCGACAGCGCCTGGTCGCCGCCGGTGGCATACTCGGCGCTATCGCCGCTTCGTCCTGCTGCATCATTCCGCTCGTCCTGTTCAGCCTCGGCATCGGCGGCGCCTGGATCGGCAATCTGACGGCGCTTGCGCCCTACAAGCCGCTGTTCGTCGCCGGAACGGCGGGCGTGCTCGGCTATGGCTTCTACCTTGTCTACTGGAAGCCGAGGCAGGCCTGCGCCGATGGCGCCGCCTGCACGCGCCCGGTCCCCAGCCGCATCGTCCAGGCCGCGCTCTGGATTGCCACGGTTCTCGTCGTGGCTGCCTTCGCCTTCGACTACGTCGCCCCGCTGCTGCTTTCCGCCTGACACCAAGAGGAGACCCCCATGAGGAAGAGTTTGAGCGCTTTCACTTTGATCGCGTCGCTGATGACTGCGCCTGCTGCCTTCGCCGCCGAACGCACTGTGACGTTTGCCGTTGACAACATGACCTGCGTCTCGTGCCCCTACATCGTGAAGACCACGATGGCGGCGATCCCCGGTGTCGCGAAGGTGACCGTCTCGTTCGAGGCGAAGTCCGCGACTGTGACCTTCGACGACGCTAAGACGAGCACTGATGTCATCGCAGCCGCCAGCATGAATGCCGGTTATCCGGCCCACCCGACGCAGCAGGGCAGCTAGATGACTGATCGCGCTGCAATCCGCGCAGGTGCCGTGGCGCCGTCCTCGCCGCGATCTGCTGCGCGGCGCCGCTCCTCGCCATCGGCCTAACCCTGGCGGGTCTTGGCGCGTGGCTGACAGGTGTGGGTGCAGTAGTGCTTCCCCTGATGGTCGCGGGCTTCGGCTTCGTCGCATGAGGCCTCCATCATCGCCGGGCAAGAGCCACGGCCTATGAGACGAAGATTCGCAAGGAAGGCGTGAAGCCATGAACGATTGCTGTGCAACCTCCTCCCCGGACAAACCGGCCGATTCTCAGCCCACGACACTGGCGAGCTTTGCCGTTCGACCGGGCGTAACGTTTCCGGATTGGTCGGCGGTCACGTCGCCTGTGGTCAAGAACGCTCTGCAGGCGATGGTCGGATCCGACCACGTGCTCAATCGCTGGAGCGGTTACGATCCCGCCACCGACAAGGTGCGTGTTGCGTTGCTCCAACTCTACGCCGACTATGGGCGTGCCCCGGCCATAGGCGCGCTCGCGGAGCGTACAGGACTCAGGGAGACGGCCATCGGGCCGCTGCTCGACGAGCTCCGCCGGCGCGACCTCGTCGTTCTCGATGGCGAGCGGATCGTCGGCGCCTATCCCTTCAGCGATCATAACACCGGCCATCGGGTCACGCTGGACGGGCGCACGCTGAATGCAATGTGCGCGGTCGACGCGCTGGGCATCGGTGCCATGACCGATCGCGACACCGCGATCGCCTCGCCCTGCCGCCATTGCGGCGCGCCGATCCGGATCACCACGCGTGACCGAGGGCGGGCGCTCGCCGACGTCGAGCCGCAGTCGGCCGTCATGTGGCAAAGCGTCCGTTATGAAGGCGGCTGCGCCGCGAGTTCGCTCTGCGCGACGACCACCTTTTTCTGCTCGGACGAGCATCTTTCAGCCTGGCGCGACGAACGCGCCGCCGACGAACCGGGTTTCCGGCTGTCGATCGAGGAAGGGCTGGAAGCCGGCCGTGCTCTCTTCGGACCGAGCCTCGCCGGTCTCGATCTGGCGTCGAAGAGCCCGGTGGTCGCCAACCGACCCCTCCGCGCCGATGGCCGCAACGGAGGCGCCTACGATCTCATCGTGATCGGCGCCGGTTCTGCCGGCTTCTCGGCGGCGATCACGGCCGCCGATCAGGGTGCCCAGGTCGCACTCATCGGCAGCGGCACCATCGGCGGCACCTGTGTCAATGTCGGTTGCGTGCCGTCGAAGACCTTGATCCGCGCCGCCGAGACGCTGCACAATGCGCGCGTGGCGGCCCGTTTTGCCGGCATCACGGCGGCGGCCGAGCTGACGGACTGGCGCGGAACCGTTCGTCAGAAGGATGCCCTCGTTTCCGAACTGCGCCAGGCCAAGTACGTCGATCTGCTCCCCGCGTACAACGGTATCGCCTATCGCGACGGGCCGGCGCGCCTCCTCGACGGCGGTGTCGAAGTTGACGCCGCGCCTATTGCCGCTAGCAAGATCATCATCGCGACCGGCGCGCGGCCGGCAGTTCCCGCCATTCCTGGCATCGGGACCGTGCCGTATCTCACCAGCACGACGGCGCTCGACCTCGAGGAATTGCCGCGCTCGCTGCTCGTCATCGGTGGCGGCTATATCGGCGCCGAGCTCGCCCAGATGTTCGCCCGCGCCGGCGTCAAGGTAACGCTCGTCTGCAGGTCGCGCCTGCTTCCCGAGGCCGAGTCCGAGATCGGCGCGGCGCTCACGGGGTATTTCGAGGACGAAGGCATCACCGTTGTCTCCGGCATCGCTTACCGCGCGATCCGCAAGACGGAGAACGGTGTGTCACTGACGATCACGCGCGAAGGCCAGGATATTGCGATCGACGCCGATCAAGTGCTGATCACCACGGGGCGCACGCCCAACATCGAAGGCCTTGGGCTTGCCGACCTCGGCATCGCTGTCTCGCCGAAGGGCGGCATCGTCGTCGATGACCGCATGCGCACGACCAGAGCCGGCGTCTATGCCGCCGGCGACGTCACCGGCCGCCACCAGTTCGTCTACATGGCCGCCTATGGCGCCAAGCTCGCCGTCAAGAACGCCCTCAACGGCGACAGCCTGCGCTACGACAACAGCGCGATGCCCGCTATCGTCTTCACCGATCCACAGGTGGCGAGCGTCGGGCTGACCGAAGTCGCCGCGCGCGCAGCCGGGCATGAGATCCGCGTTTCGACGATCGGTCTCGACCGGGTGCCCCGCGCGCTGGCCGCCCGCGACACCCGCGGGCTGATCAAGCTCGTCGCCGATGCTGGCAACGGCCGCCTGCTCGGCGCCCACATCCTCGCGCCGGAAGGTGCCGACAGCATTCAGACCGCGGCTCTCGCGATCCGCCAGGGTCTCACCGTCGATGACCTCGCAGACACGATCTTTCCCTATCTCACCACCGTCGAAGGCCTGAAGCTCGCGGCACTTTCGTTCGACAAGGACGTGGCGAAGCTCTCATGCTGCGCCGGCTAGACCAGCAATCCGTTTGCCTGAATAGCCATAGGTGCGTCCGCCCCCTGAACGCGCTCGACAGGCCGGGATTTAAGATTCGAGAAGCCACCTATTGTGCGTCCACCATAGTTCCGGCCGAACCGCTCCGCTGGGCAGGACTTTGCCTTACACTCGACGGAAGCTACTCGGTGGACTGGGGTCGCACGCGGCTCGCCTGCGGTCCGGCATCGCTCATCTTCCTTCCGCCTGGAGAGGATTACAATGCGCGCATTACGCACGAAGGCAGCCACTGCCTGACGGTGGCTATCGACCCCGAGATGCTCAGCGCCGGCGACACTGTCGTCGATTTCGAGCGCTTGAACGCAGCACGCCGTGCGCCGCCGCATTGGCTCGCCTTTCAATTACGCCGGGAAATTGAGCCATCGGACGATCTGTCGCCCACCTCCGTTGCGCATGGAGATCCGAAGGAAATTCTCTCGAAGCTCGGCCTAGCCGACTGAAGGCGGCAACCGAGTTGGAACGTGACATTTCGAGTGGCGGTCGTGAACGACTGCTCATGGCGCATTCTTGCCATCAATGTCGCAGCGGTAGCTTTCGGAACGGCCTACCGCGCTTGGTCAATGTGCGAGGAAAACACCGCTTACGCCTTCAGTCGAGGGGGGCAGGGCCTTCGTCTGGTTCGGGGTCAGGCAGCGGCTCGCCTGGCATACGATCCGGATCCGGCGCCGGGTTGAGAGGCGGTACGGATGGCGGCGGCACGATCGGCTCGAATGGAACTGACATTTGGTGTTCCTCCTCGCCTCTGAACGTCGTGTTGTTGCGCAAGTTCCGCCGGTTCAGGGTAGCCTCAGCGATACTGCCGTCCGATCGATAATCGGGACCGATCGAATCATCCCGTGGATCGTGCCGTTCCCGCCGTAACGTTCTGGATTTCGAGCTTCACGGGTTGTCCGCTTCAGGCAAAAGTCCGGCATTATGGAGCAGTTGCCACAAATCTGATTGCAGGCTCATGGATGGGTATTTGCCGACTAAGCAGGTTGATGATGTCGACCGCTCCGGCGACATTTTCGATCAATTATCGATTTTGGATTGTTCAAACCTTGGAAGTGTGGAGCCGGCCGTGCTCACACGGCCTCTGGCAGTTTCACTTAGAGATCACGCCATACTCTGCGTTCTCAATCTCAGTGAGTAGCTCGTCATCGATCTCGCTGACATGAAGCACCTGCACCTCACGTCGCTTGAGACGGTTGAAATGTTCAAGCTCGTCTGCGCTGATGTAGGCACCCACGACTCTGTTATGCGACGTGACTTCAATCACCCCGGCCTTATGGACTGCTTCGCGAACTCGTCCAAAGTGACGAGAGAATTCCGATGCGGGGATTTGAAGCGCTGCACCCATAATCTATCTCCTTTGTTGACATGTAAATTACGTATTTTGCGTAAATCGTCAATGCAGAAGATTACACGGTGGTTCCCAAGCTGCCGGATTTATGGAGCAGGGGCCATCGAACATAAGGTTTGTGGCAACTGCTCCATAATGCCGCAAAAGTCGAACCCGGTGCTGTCCCACATGCGGCTTGTGGCAGGAACCGATTCTTGCTCACATAAATCCTGGATTCCGCGGCAGGTATTTGACCCAATCGCCGAAGCCGGGTGTTGCCATCAGCAGCATCGGAAAGGTGATACGCATGCCGACATCGATGGCGAGGGTGAGCGCGGCCTCGCATGTGCCTGGCAGGAACGCCGAAACATTGTCGGACGAGCCACCGGCGGCAATCTTCAACGCAGCAGCAAAGGCATCGCCAAGAACGTCGGCACGCGTGACGGCGACCGGTCCGACATGGCCGCTCGCACTGACATAGCTGTAGCCGACGCATTCGTTTCCGGAATAGAGCAGGACAGCGGTGGTCGCGGGGTCGCTGAGCAGGTAGCGGTGGTGCTTGTCTCGCGCAGCGCCGACGGCGCGAGCGTCAATTTCGGCAAGTCTCCTTATCGCAGCGTCGGTATCGACGAGAGCGACGCTGCGCAAGGACGGCTCCTGCAACTTGGCGGCCAGTTGTTCACGACTGGAGCCGACGAAATAGATCGGCATTTTGGGGAAGAGGCCATGCCGGATATAGAGACCCTGCGAAACACGATTGAAGGAGAACGTTATCAGCGCCCGATGGGCTGCGCTTGATTTTCGGGCGTGCTCCATGCTTCGTCTCATCAGCTCATTGCCGATGCCTTGACCCTGTTGCGCCGGGTCGACAAACAGCTGGGCAAGGAACCAAAGCTCATCGCACGCCCAGCTCCAGGCGAATCCGACGATGTCGCTGCCGTTCTCCGCGATCCATAGACCGCCGGGGTCGTCCTCAAGCGAAAACAGCTGGAAGTTGGGAGGGCTTGGCATCGCCATTGGGCCGAAGCCATGTCGGATGGTGAGCTCATTGATGCTGGCGACCACCAGCACGTCGGTGGCGGCCACATCCTCCGCCCGGGCTGGCCTGTAAATGACAGACATCGAGGACTCCCCACACGAATATCAAACGGGGTGAGCACGGGCCGCAGGGTCGCAAATTCCCCGACGTCACGCTGCTCGGCTGATTATTCCAGCGAGCCCACATTCGGTCAACTCGCAAGGTCTACCCGCCCGCCGAGCGTCGGGAAGGGCAAGCAGCCCCTCTCGGCCGCTAAGGCCAATAGGAGCAGGTTAACTTCGACGCGACCTTCATCCGCGCCCGACGCCAATGCGTGGTGTCAGCGCCATTGAGGGTGATTACAGCCGTCTGCCGTCATAGAAAGGCTTCACGAGGCTGAGAATTTCACCATGACACCGCGCTGGCGAAAGTAGGCCTCCATTCGCTTCCTGCCGGAACGGTTATTCTGCACGAGCCGAGCCGGGTCGAATACGGCCTCTTTTAAACCCGCCCGCGTCAACGCCGCCTTGAGGGTCGCGATATGCACGTCGATGTCGGCATTGTCCGCCTGCAGCGACTCATAAATGCGGTTTGTTGCATCTGCTACGGTCGGTTCGCTCACGATTGCACTCCTGTTGTCGTCTGGTTGGCCTGACCCCTATTGGGGTGAAAACCGTTCACGTCAATGGGTGACGATGGATTGGAACAAAGCGTTCCCAGGTAGAGTGTCTTCTCACCAGATCGAAGGCCATGATAAGCAGCGCCCATGGGAATCAAGAACTATCTGATCGAAGGCGGTTCCGGGACTGGGAAAACGTCCGTCGCTACCGAACTGGAGCGGCGGGGCTACCATGTCGTGCATGGTGACCGGGTCTTGGCCTATGTCGGCGACCCCGAGACGGGCCAGGCGCTCGCAGGACCACCCGCAGGCGCGGACAGCATCGTTTGGGGATACGCCCACTGGATCTGGCCTGTCGACAAGGTCCGCGCCATTGCTGCCGACACCACCCATCCTGCCACCTTCTTCAGTGGCGGCTCGCGCAATTTCCACAAATTCCTGGACCTTTTCGACAAGGTTTTCGTGCTCGATACAGACGTTGAGACCTTGAACCGACGATTGGATGGGCGGCCAAATGAGCCGGGCTTCGAGCCGGCCGAGCGGGCGCTGGTGCTCCGCTACCATCATACCCGGGAATATCTTCCCATCGGCATCAATATCGACACGACGGGTACGGTCCCAAGTGTCGTCGACGCTATCCTCGCTCAAACTCACCTGACGCCCCGAAAGTATTGAGTGTGGGATGGAAAGCGGCGGCGAGTGGGACATGCTAGACACTTGAGCCATTTGCAACGACAATCCCTATCTTCCGGAAGGCAGGAATCCCGCCACCTTTCAGGCCCCACCCTTGACGTCTTTAGGTCAATTGTCCTAAAGAGTTTCGTAGGGCATTTGTCCACTCGATGAGCGATGGCAATGGAGAACCGGGCACTTGGGGGCAGCGACCACACGACTGCAGATTGTTGAGGCTGCAGACAAGCTCTTTTATGAGCGAGGATTCGAGGCGACGTCCTTCGCCGACATTGCGGCAGTCGTCGGACTTTCGCGAGGCAATTTCTACTATCACTTCAAGACGAAAGACGAGATTCTCGATGCGGTGATCGCCCATCGTCTTTCAAAGACCAAGGCGATGCTAGATGCGTGGGAGGCTGGGGCTGAAGCTCCCAGCGAACGGATCAGAAGCTTCATCTATATGCTCATCATGAACCAGACAAAGATCATGGCCTTTGGCTGCCCGGTCGGCACGCTTTGCAACGAACTCGCCAAACTCGACCACACTGCCAAGGACGAGGCGATCAAGCTTTTCACTCTGTTTCGCAATTGGCTTTCGCGCCAGTTCGCCGCACTTGGCCGTGAGACCGATGCCGACGCGCTTGCCATGCACATCCTGATGCGAAGCCAGGGTGTGGCCGCACTCGCGACCGCCTTCCGCGACGAAGCCTTCGTCCGCCGTGAAGTCGACGATATGTGCCTATGGTTGGCAATGCAGCGGCCCAATCTATCCGATCACCCCGAATCCGTTTCCATCCAGAATTCCTGAAGGGCCCCTGTATGCTCGTCGTTACACTTAAATTCTCCGCCAACAAGGCCCGAGCCTCCGCCCTTATGGAAGGGCATAATGCCTGGATCAAACAGGGCTTTGACGATGGTATCTTCCTCCTTACCGGAAGCCTTCAGCAAAGTGCGGGCGGAGCGGTTCTCGCCCACAACACATCCCGCGCCGATCTCGAAATGCGCCTCCAGCAAGATCCTTTTGTTGTGGGGGGTGTCGTAAGCGCAGACATTCTTGAAATTGCACCGGGCCGAACCGACGACCGCTTGGCCTTTCTCAGGGCGTGAGAAAATGAGCGCGACGATCTTCGGCCCGGATGGGCAGCCGCGTTGCCGCTGGTGCGCAGCCGCTCCGGAGTTCATGTCCTATTACGACACCAAGTGGGGCTTTCCGGTAGATGATGATCACCGTTTATTTGAGAAGCTTTGCCTCGAAGGCTTCCAGTCAGGTTTGAGCTGGCGCACTATCCTGTCCAAGCGCGAGAATTTTCGGGCTGCCTTTCTCGGTTTCGACTTTGACCGCATCGCGCAATTCACGGAGGCCGACATTATGCGCCTGCTCCGGGACGCTGGCATCGTGCGCCATCGCGGCAAGATCGCGGCGGTCATAAACAACGCGCAGCTGAAGTCCGCTGTCCGCCCTGAGTAATCATGCCGCCTCTGCTGCCATGAGCATTAACATCATATTGTTTTGCCGATATAGATGCGAGCATGAAGAACACGTCCAGAGGCCAGCGTGGGAGGCCGCCGAGGGAGGAGGCGACCCTTACCCGTGTCGATGTTATGGGTGGGTTCGATTACCTTTCGGCCGAATACACCAAACAATATTTTCCCAGGCACGCCCATGAGCAATATCTCATCGGTCTGATCAAATCGGGTATGCACGATGTCTGGTGTCGAGGCGAGCTTTGGCATGCAGGGTCGGGCGCGATCGCTACCTTCGCGCCGGGTGAGCCGCATTTTGGCGGCGCGGGCGTCGAGAGCGGATGGACACAAGGAATTCTCTACCTGCCTGAACGGATCATTCGGGAAGTCCTGTGGGAGGGCTCGGACACTCATAGCGGAACATTGAGTTTCCGCTCGCCTTTCCAGCACGATGCGCGATCCGAAGCGAGCTTGCGGCAACTGATAGACTTGCTTGAGGAGCCGGCTTCATCGCTGGAGATCGAGGAGGCGCTGTATGATCTGCTACCACCGCTGTTTGCGGGAACGAACACGGATAACAAGATTTCGAAATCGGCTTCGGGTGGCCTCGAACGCGCCCGCGAATACCTGTATTCCCACTACAGCGAAAACATCAGGCTTGAAGAACTGGCACGCGTTGCCGAGCTTTCCAAGGGCAAGCTGATTGCAGGGTTCAATGCCAGCTTCGGGGTGCCGCCAATGCGCTATCTCATTCAAGTCCGGCTGGAAAAAGCGCGTGAACTATTGCGGCAGGGATTGGGGATCGCCGACGTCGCCTATGCTGTCGGTTTTGCGGATCAGGCCCATCTTACACGACACTTCAGGGCTATGCTGGGTGTCACGCCCGCTCGCTATCTTTTACCGGAATAGAAATATCGTTCAATAATCAGGCCGCAAGTTGGTCCATAGGGATGCCATCAAATTCCAGTGACGGAAGCGGCAATCCATGATGAACGTAAAGGCACCTTCAATTCAACCCCCGGCCCGCGGCTTTACCAGCGACAACATCGCAGGCATTTCCCCGGAAATGATGGAGGCAATCGTCCGTTGCAATGCGGGGCAAGCCGCTCCTTATGGAAACGATGAGGTGACACAGCGGCTTGAGGTGCGCATGTCGAATATCTTTGAAAAGGACGTGAAGGTGTTCCTCGTTTCAACAGGCTCGGCGGCGAACGCCCTATGTCTGGCAACGATGACACCTCCTTGGGGCAGCGTGCTGAGCCATGCAGATGCCCATATCAATCGCGACGAATGCGGCGCTCCGGAATTCTTTTGCGACGGTGCAAAGCTGGTTCAGCTTGGCGGCGAGAACGCCAAGATCGATCTTGCCGCGCTTCAGGCCCAGTCCAAGCGGATGGTGGGAGATGTCCATTCCGTACAACCCTCCTGCGTGAGCATAACCCAGGCGACGGAAGTCGGAAGCGTCTATTCGCTAGACGAAATCGAGGCGATTGGTGCCGTTTGCCGTGATGCCGGACTGGGCTTGCATATGGATGGCGCCCGCTTTGCCAATGGCTTGGTGACGCTGGGTTGCTCGCCAGCCGAGATGACGTGGAAGCGTGGTGTCGATGCGCTTTCCTTCGGTGCAACCAAGAACGGTACATTCGGCGTCGACGCGATCGTACTGTTCAATCAGGACTTGGCACAGCCGTTGGCCTTCCGCCGAAAGCGTGCAGGTCAACTTGGATCGAAAATGCGGTTCTTCTCCGCACAGATGGAAGCCTATCTCGCCGACGATCTCTGGCTCAGCAACGCCCGCCATGCCAATGCCATGGCAAAGGCACTTGCAGCAGGGCTCGCATCTATTTCGGGTGCCAAGGTCGATCGCGACCCTGAAGCCAACATCCTATTCTGCAAACTGGCGGACCACCTGATTAACGGGCTTTTGTCGGCTGGTTTTCGCTTCTACCACGACCGCTGGGAGGCGGGGACCGTTCGGTTCGTCACATCATTCGCCACGACACAGGCGGACGTTGATGATCTGCTCGCCGCAGCGAACGATCTTGCACAGCTTGCGGTGAGGCGGTCCTCGTGACCGCCTATTGCGCAATCGGAGAGCTGAAATCTTGGCCGGCCGCTCGTAATAGGCATTCCAGGCATTGACCTCGTTATCGGCATCATAAGCCGCGGCGAACGCATCATAATCATTCTCGGCCACGATATCTTTCCCTTTGCGAAGACTGTTCGAGGAAGCCAGGAGCTTGATCGATCGACCTGCAAAATGGCAGAGATTGCTTCGCCGGCAAAGTTTGAGCTCGGGCCCCAAGCTCGGTGCGTTTGGGAACGTCGGTTTGAGTGGCCGATGCCGCGCTGTATCTTACGCTGGCGCGACGACCGAAGGCCGTAGTACACTCGCCTTGCCAATCAAGACGAGATGGGTGACGCGAACAGAGCCTGAGGGAGGCTGCTGTGCAACGGTTCATTCTCAGGCAAAATATCGGCCGGTTTCGCACGCTGCTGCTGGAGCAGCGGAACGAGCACGATACCCACTTGCTCAAGGTCATGCTCTCGCAGGCGACGAGAGCGGCCACCCCGCGAGCCACCAAAAACCTGTCGGCAGGCAATCCCGTTATCGCGGATGGCAAGGTTCCCGACTTCCGGCTGCAGAAGCAGGACGAAGGCGGCTGGCAGGTGAGGGTGGTGAGCACCCGCGGATCGTACTGGTTGCGCGCCAACCATCTTGAACGTTGCGACCGGGAAACCCTCATCGATCTGTCACATGCGAATTCCTTCCTGCGCGAAGTCCGAAAGAATGGGTTCAAGACCGAGTATATCGGCCCCGAACGGCAGCGCTGTCATTTAGCAGCCAAGATCCGCAAGCGCGCTTTCCCATTCGCTCAGGCCGGAGATTCTCAAGGTCTCGCATTTTTTCGGGCCGATGCGCTGGCGGCGGGATACCTGTCTCGCCGGCGAGGGGCCGCTCGCCGCCGAGTGGGGAAGAAGGTCCAGCAAGGGTGCTGCAAAAGGCAGTCGCCCGCCCCTACGGCGTCACCGTCAGCCTGGCTTCCATCCCGGCTTCGTAGTGGCCCTTCATGTTGCAGAAGAGCAAATAGGTTCCCGGCGCGAGCTTGGTATTCAGCTTGCCGCTGGCGCCCGGCTTCAGATCGGAAACCTCGCCCAGGCTTTTCAGCTTCGATTCATCGACGCGGTTTTTGGCAGCGTTGACCGGAATAGGCAGGTCCGGAGATTTCAGGCGAACGACGACCATTTCATGCTGCTCCGTCATCGCATCATTATGGACTGCGAAGGTCGCGGGGCCGGCTTTGACCGTTGGCGGGTCGAGCTTCAGCGACATCGCCCCACCGCCTTCTCCATCTTCCGTGACATTGATCACGCTGGTGGCGGCAAAGCTTGCTCCGGCCGAGCAGGCGATGGCGACTCCGGTAAAAAGCGGCAACAGTCTGGCACGTGGTTTCATCGTTGGTCTCCGTCGGGTTTGAGAGCGGGCGCTGAGCGGCTTGCTCAAGCCAAGGGTCATCCGGCACGGCACGCAGTGGGTCGCTGTCGTCATCGAAGGCGCGCTGGTTGTCGTTCGATCGCGGGAAGGGAGGCGTCCACTGCATGCCGCAGGAGAGCTGGTAGCGCGGCATTCTTACGCGTTCTTTGCCGGGATCATACCAATCCGTAAGAATGCCGGCCCGGCCGTTCGACCTCCGCACTTTACCAAACTGTATAGTTCCAGCGAGGTCCCCGTGAGGTTTGGAGCGCAGGCTTGGCGCCATCAATGCCAAGTCGAAGGTCAGCTCTC
Organism: Rhizobium sp. LARHSG275; assembly: GCF_052871115.1. NCBI lineage: Bacteria > Pseudomonadati > Pseudomonadota > Alphaproteobacteria > Hyphomicrobiales > Rhizobiaceae > Rhizobium > Rhizobium sp. LARHSG275. The sequence continues at coordinate 79,456 of NZ_JBIXJN010000013.1, forward strand.
TCATGAACATGCGCGCCACACCTGCCGCCCTTATGCCGGCCCTTCATCCGGTCAGCCTGCGGGTGAACACCTATCTGATCAATCTCGATCGTGCGTCCTTGCGCAGGTTTCGAATGGAACGCCTGCTGGAAAGCTTCGGCCTTGCCTTCGAGCGCGTGGCGGCGGTCGATGGGGCGGGGCTCAGCCTGCCGCATCCGGGCTTTGACGAAGCAGCCTATCTCAGCCGGCACGGCCGCCGGCCGAACCCTTTCGAGATCGGCTGTTATCTCAGCCACGTCGAATGCGCCAAGCGGTTCCTCGGCAGCCGTGCCGAGTTCGCCCTCATTCTGGAAGACGATCTCGATTTCGATGACGACCTGGCCGAGCTGCTCGAAGCCGCCCTCAAGCACCAGGCGCGCTGGGACATCCTGCGTCTGTCCACCGTCAATTCCGGGAAAAAGCACAAGGTGGAGCCGCTGACTGCGTCGCGCTCGCTTGCCATCGCGCTCACCCGCGAGAAGGGGTCCGGCGCCTATCTGATCAACCGCAAGGCAGCAGGCTGGATTGCCGGCGTGCTGGTCCCCATGCGCCTGCCCTATGATCTCGCCTTCGATCTGGAGTTCGACGATGGGCTTTGCGCCTGCTTCGTCGATCCGCTGCCGGTCAGTCAAAGGGCCGATCCCTGTTCCCAGATCCAGTCAGGGCTCTCGGCCTACCGGCTTGGCCGCCGCCGGCCGTGGAGCGTGCTGCCATATCGCGCCGCCGCCGAGCTGCGCCGCTTTGCCGCCCGCTTCAGCCGGCTCGCGGCATGGCGGATGAGAGGTTAGGTGTTTAGTCCCGGCATCAGCGGGAAGCCGATCGAAACGACGAGGCCGGGATGATTGTCCGCCATGCCGATCTCAGCCGAATGCAGGTCGGCGATCGCCTTGACGAGGCTGAGCCCGAGGCCGCTTCCCGGCGTCGCGCGGCTCTTGTCGAGCCGGTAGAGGCGCCGGAAAACCTTGTCCCTCTCGTCGGCGGGAATGCCGGGGCCGCTATCGGCGACCGAGAGGATGGCGCGGCCGTCCTGGCGGCGGAGCGAAACCGTGATGCCGGTTCCGGCCGGGCAATGGTTGATGGCGTTCTCCACCAGGTTGGCGATCATCTGCGTCAAGAGATCGCGGTCGCCCCGGATGAGCGCCGGACAGCGTTCCGCGATCGTCAACGCCATCTGCGCGTCTTCGGCGACGTCGACATAGACCTCGGAAATGACGGCAAGCACGGCGTCGAGATCGGTCGCCTGGAAACGCTCCTTGCGGGCACCGGCCTCGATCTGGGAAATGCGCAGCAGCGCCTCGAAGGTGGCGTTGATCCGGTCGCTCTCGTGTCTGGCTTCGTCAAGCAGCGCCGAAACATCCGCCTGCTGGTCGTTTCCGGCCACCGCCGCATCCAGCGTCAGGCGCAGCCTGTTGAGCGGCGTCTTCAGATCGTGGGCGATATCGGCGCTCACCTGCCGCATGCTCTCGACCAGTCTCTGCAGCCGCTCCAGCGCCGCGTTGATCTGGATCGCCACCGTATCGAGGTCGTCGCCGTTGCCGGTGATCGGAATGCGGGCGTCGAGCGCGCCGTGGGAGACATGGTTCATGGTATGGGCGACCCCGTCCAGCCGTGCCTGGGCCCGGAAGGCGAGGAAGACGCCGCCTCCGATCGCGGTCGCGACGACGATCGCGGCGGCCCATTCGAAGCTCACCAGCACGATCCGCAGCATCTCGTCGACATCGTTGAAATTTTCCGCCACCACCAGGCTGTAGGGGCCGATGGTCGAGACCTGCATCCGGTAGCGCTCATGGCCCTTCAGCCCGACATCGCCTGAGGTGACGGTATAGACGCCGTTCGGGATGCGGGGGGCGGCGAAATTGCCGGCAAGCTTGCGCCCGCCTGCATCCGTCAGCGAATAAAGCCCGTCGGAGGTCGACTGGAAGTTCGCATAATTGTTCAGCGTATTGATCAGGTCCTCGGGATCATTGGGCTCGTAGGTCGAGACGATCAACGAATTCATTTCGCCCAGCGACTGTTCGAGATCGCGCACGAGGCCGAGCCGCAGCATGTGATAGATGATCGCGCCGCTGAGGATGAAGGCGACGACGAAGAGCACGCCGAAGGTCACGGCAAGCCGGAACGGCGTGCTCCTGCGCAGGCTAGATGCCGAAAAGTGTGCGCGGTTTTCGGAGGACATCATGCTCTTGCTCTTCAAATTGCGAACAGGATTTGAGATTTTCCTGTTCTAGAGCGGTTCAGCTTTTCACGGAAACGCAGAAGCGCTCTAACTTTTTGTTTTTACGCAATTCCGGACGGAAAACCGCTTCGCACTTTTCCTGGAATTACTCTAGCGAGGCGCATGCAGGCTGTATCCGGTGTTGCGGACCGTGTGCAGAAGCTGGGCCTGGAACGGCTTGTCGACCTTGGCCCTGAGGCGGCTGATATGGGTCTCGACGACGCTGGTCTTCGGATCGAAGTGGAAGTCCCAGACCCGCTCCAGCAGCATCGTCTTGGTGATGACCCGGCCTTCGCCGCGCATCAGCACCTCGAGCAGGGTGAACTCGCGCGGCTGCAGCTCGATCACCTGGCCGGCGCGGCGGGCCTCCCGCCGGATCAGATCGAGCTCGAGATCGGCCACCTTCAGCACCGTCCTCTGCTCCTGCACCGGCGGCCGGCGGCCGAGCGCATTGACGCGCGCCATCAGCTCGGAAAAGGCAAAGGGTTTGACCAGATAATCGTCGCCGCCCGCCTCCAACCCCTCGACCCGATCGTCGACGCCGCCGACCGATGTCAGGAACAGCGCCGGTGTGCCGACCTTGGCCGCCCGAAGCGAACGCACGATCGCCAGCCCATCGAGGCCCGGCAGCATGCGATCGACGACGATGACGTCATAGGCCTCGCGCTGCGCCTGAAACAGCCCATCGCGGCCGTCGCCGAACACGTCACAGACATGCCCGGCCTCGGAGAAGCCCTTGGCGATATAATCGGATGTTTTCCGGTCGTCCTCGATAAGCAGGATTCGCATCAGCCCGATCGTTCCCGGCATGCCTGGGGCGAGATTTAGCCGAGAGGATGGCTTGGCGACAACTTACGGATTGGTAAGGTGATGGCAGGGGGAGTGGCCTTCCGCCGCAGCCGGGCGCCAGGAGTTTCCCGCCATTCCTTGGAAAGAAGTGATACGTTGAAGTCTCACCCGAAATGGCGTGCGGTTTTCACGTTCGTATCGATCTCCTTGCGAGGCGGCGGATATGAGCGACGAATGTCCAGGCCACGGCGCTTTCGATGGTGGCTATCGAGGAGAGACATGTTGATTTACCCTGCTTGCACGATTGCTACGCCCCACACCAGCATCCGGGACCTAAACGCATGACCAAAGCGCGCGCCGTGCCCATGCCTGGCAACAGCGTGCTTGCGCCGCTTTACGCGGGCGCGGACCTTTTAGACGCCTTTGCAATTCGACTGCCGGCGGGGGCAAGCGATGATCTGGAGGTGCTGGCACGCGCCGGCTTCGAGCGGCCGGCGGGGTGGATTCGTGCGCTCACTCGTATCCGCGATGTGGTGATGGCGACAGTCGGCGTCAAATCGTCGCGCGCCATCGGTCTTGCCGCAGCGGGGCGTGGGCCGGTTATCGGCTACTTCCCGCTGCTGTCAAAGAGCGCGACGGAGTTGGTCGTGGGCGAGGATGACTCGCATCTCGACTTCCGCGTCACGATCCAACTTCGCACCGATGCAGCAAATGGGCGCGAGCTGGTCGTGGGTACGGTGGTGCATTGCCATAATCGACTGGGGCGTATCTATCTCACGATGATAGCGCCGTTTCATCGCGCGATTGCGCGGGCAAATTTGGAACGGGCAGCAAGAGCAATGAAGATTTAAGCATGCTCGGTTCGACAAGAATGCCGTTCCTTCCATTTCGCTCTTCGTTGCAAGATAAAGCAGCGTAGATCTGTGATGTCCGCGCAACGCGATACAGGTTTGGTGAGATGGGTAAACTTTGGCAGCGGATCACCTATTACCGTCATCGCAGCGAGCTCTGGGCACTCGCTTTGGCGAAGCGGGCGCCTTGCTTGGCTATCTATCCGATTGGAATTGTCGTCTTGTTCTGGTGGGTGATTGCTCCGTTGCCGATTCTTTTCCCGATTCTCTTGCTCCAGAACCTCGGCAAGCTCGGCGAATTAATGTTGGCTCTCTTGGCAATCCCGGCTCTTGTGGCGTTGGGGTTCGCCTTACCATGGTTCTCCAGCTGGTGCGAAATTGGAACCAGTCTGATGTTTGGTCGCTTTATGGCCGCGAACGCCAAGGAGAAAGCCTTGACGGAATCAATCTATGCCTACCGGACGAGGGCCATTTGACCCCGCAGTGAGAGCTTTCACAAACTCCATCGCAGGGGCCTCTTCTGGAGAGCACGACGATCCGATCTTGTCTCCGGATGCGGCTCTACCCGTGAGGCCAACCCGCCCCGGCCGCCTCGACCTCGACGGACAACAGCTGGCCAGTTCCGCCCATCTGGTCCATCTTGTCCATCCCGAACCATCTGGCGGCAGTAATGTAGAGGGTGGTTCGATCAGGTCCACCCAGCATGCAGGCGAATGCGCCGCGATCGAGCTTGACTTCATCGAGGAGCGCGCCGCCTTCACGAACCCTGCGGCAGTAAGCATTGGGGACGTCGGCGTACCAGATCGCGCCTTCAGCGTCGAAGCATATGCCATCGGGCGGCCCGGGAAGATCGGCCCAAACTCTTCGATGGGAGAGTTGCCCGTCGGCGGCGACATCAAACGATGTCAGCCGTTTCGCCCAGCTTTCGGCGCAAACCAGCGTGCGCCCGTCCGCAGAGAGAGCCATTCCGTTCGGAAACTGAAAGCCTTCCGCTTGTGTTTCGACCGTCCCGTCTGGATGTATCAGCAGGATCGCCGGGCCGTTGACGTAGATGCGGCCTTGCGGATCGATCACGATCTCGTTCCAGCCATTCGCTCCTAACTCGGCGAATTCTTCCAGTCCGGAGCCGTTGAACCGCAGCAGATGCGATGCCCCGGACGCGATGACGTACATGTCGTCCTGTGGTCCGAAGTCGAATGACAGGGGCGGGGCTTTGGCGGTTGTCGCCACTCTGACAGTTCCGTGCTCGCTGAAGGCCAGGATTTCGCCGCTTGTCCAATCCGCGAACCACAGCTCGCCGTCATGCCATCTTGGGCATTCGACCAGCCCCCGGCCTTCCAACCGAACCCTTGCCCTGTTCATTTCGGCCTCCTGTCGCTCTGCGCCTCGGCCCGTCGAATGGAGCCACGGTGTAAAGACGAACAAGCAAAGCCTATGCCGACATGTGTCTGGCGAAAGGGCAATCATGGCCGCGACTGGTTACGCAGAAAGTGCCACAAGCCTTGCCGGTATGCGGCGTCGCAAACGGGTCCGGAGTACCCCCTCAAAGGGCGGCGGGTGGCACCACCCGCCAACCCAGAGTCTCAGATCACGCTCGACATGCCGAGCGCGCTGAGCAGGTCGTTCTGAATCGGGCTTACCGAATCGTTCAGCCGCTGGACACCGAGATCCATGCCCTCAGGCATGACGACCGTGCGCAACGGACGCCGTTCCGTGGCCTCGACCAGCCGTGCGATGGCATCGGCAACCATCTGGGGCCGCGGCGGATTAGCCTCGTCATGTCCGTCGTTGGCGTGGGCCTTGATCTGACCCGGTATCGCCGCAACCTCGCCGTAGGATGCAAGCACGGTCTGGTCGGATGGCTCCGGGCTCGACGAGATGAGGTTGCTCGGGAATGGCCCCGGCTCGACGATGACGGAATCGATTCCAAATCCCTTCAGCTCGTACCGATAGGCTTCGGCAAGCGCTTCGAGCGCGAACTTGCTCGCGGAATAGGTGCCGAAGAACGGAAAGACCACCCGACCCATCAGCGATGTCACATGGACGAGCAACCCGCTGCTGGCGGCACGCATATGCGGCAGAACGGCGCGGTCGGCCCGCACGGCGCCGAAGAAATTGACCGCAAATAGCCGTTCGACGTCCGCGACAGTATAGGCTTCCGTGACCCCGACAGGCATTATGCCGGCATTGTTGATCAGGGCATCGATCTTTCCGTGCTGCTTGACGACCTGGTCGATCGTGGAATTGACCGACGCCTCGTCGGCAACGTCCATGTCAAGGACTTGCAGCACACGCCCTTCAGCTTTCACCGCCTCGATAAGATCGCTCCGCACCTGGGCATTTCGCCCTTCGACGTCCCGCATGGTCGCAACCACCGTATGGCCCCGCCTTGCAAGCTCCAATACCGTGAGTTTCCCAAAACCACTGCTCGCACCTGTTACAACAACGACTTTTCCGCTCATCCTAAGTCCTTTCCATGAAATCCAAGGGGCGTCGCACCATATAGACAGACCTGTATGTGCTTGCAATCACAAAGTTGACAGAATAGTCTGTCTATAAGCGGACAATGAATCTGAGGTGATGGAAGATGCCAACGCGCAGCGTGCTTGAATTTGTGGATGTGGAGGGACAACCGCTTAATGCGCTTTCCCCGCGAGAACGAATATTAAAGACGGCATCGGACCTGTTTTACCGGTTCAGCATCCACTCTGTCGGGATCGACCGCATCATTGCCGAAAGCGGCGTGGCGAAGATGACGTTCTACAAACACTTTCCATCGAAGGCCGACCTGATCGCTACCTATTTGCGTTACAAAACGGACACCTGGTTTCAGATGCTCGCAACCTCGACTGAAAGAGCCGGGCTGTCGCCGCTGGAGCGTGTCCTCGCTATTTTTGACGCGATGGAGGAACCGTTCCGCGCGCCTTCTTTCCGCGGCTGCCCATTCGTAAAGGGGTTGGCCGAGTTCGGACCGGAGGCCAATTCCCCAGACGTACAGGCGACCATCGCCGGGTATTTCAGGGGCTTGCATGAATTTGTTGCGTCACTCATCGAGCCCTTGGCATTGAGCAATCCCGAAAGAGCCGTGATCCAGATCCTGTCGCTCTTCCAAGGCGCGATCGTGATCGCACAATCGACGCGCGATCCTGCTATTGTGGAGGCAAACCGCGATGCAGCCAGAGTGTTGCTGGAAGATGCGTTGATCTCGTCGTCCGAACCCGGAGTTCGTTAGGTGGTGGGGTAGGCGACCCGGCGCCACCGTCGCTCGAGGTCGCGGCTTCCCACGTCTCCGTTGGAGTGCGTTGAATCCAATATTCGCAGCAAAGGAAATGTTATGAAGATCGGAATTATCGGCGCAGGGAACATCGGCGCGACGCTGGCGCGAAAGCTCGCGGCCGCTGGGCACGAGATCAAGCTTGCCAATTCCAAGGGCCCGGAATCTATTCGCGAGCTTGCAGCGAAAGTTGGTGCGACGGCAACGACCAAGCAAGATGCCGTGGCGGGGGTGGATGTTGTGATCCTTTCGGTCCCGTTTTCGGCTCATCGCGATCTTGCCGATTTATTCGCAAATGTTCCCGAGAACGTCGTTGTCGTAGACACGTCCAATTATTACCCATTCCGTGACGGAACGATCGCCGACGTCGATGATGGCAAACCGGAAGCGGTCTGGGTCAGCGAGCAGATCAACCGACCGATCATTAAAGCCTGGAATGCGGTGCTTTCTGCGACGCTCGCGGAAAAAGGCGTAGACAAGTCGCAACCCGGCCGCATCGCCCTTCCGGTAGCGGGTGATGACCTCGAAAAGAAGTCGATTGTCATGCAACTGGTAGAGGCGACGGGCTTCGACGCTCTCGATGCCGGGGGTCTCGCGACCTCGTGGCGACAACAGCCAGGCACGCCTGCCTATTGCACGGAACTGTCTGCCGACGAGCTGCAAACGGCGCTTGAAAAAGCTGATCAGAACCGCTCGGCGGGCAACCGCGACGCCCTGATCAAGGTCTTCATGGACAAAGGCGGCAGCCTTACTCACGATGAAATCGTAGCCCGAAACCGCACCGGGTCCGCGTGAGCGATAAGGAGACATCATGAAGTCCTCAGACCAATTCACGCCATGATGGCGGATGACGGGAGCTCTTATGCATAAAGGCAGCTGTCTCTGTGGCACAGTGAAATACGAAGTTCGCGGCGAGCTAGGTGCGGCGATCTATTGCCATTGTTCGCGTTGTCGCAAGGCGACCGCTACCGCATTCGCGAGCAATGCGCCCGTCGCGACCAGTGACTTCGTCATCATTGAGGGCGAGCCGGCGCTGAAGGCATTCGATTCTTCGCCAGGCGTTCATCGCCTCTTCTGTTCCAACTGCGGTTCGCCCATCATCAGTCGCCGCGATGCGGTGCCGGATGTCGTGCGCTTGCGGCTGGGGACGCTCGATACGCCGCTGCCAGCGCCGCCGACCGCGCATTACTTCGTCGCCTCGAAGGCCGAGTGGTACGATATACACGACGACTTGCCACAGTTCGCGTAGCACATCATCGATGCCAGCACGAAAGCCATCCCCGGTGACGATCTCAGCCAAACCGCGATCTTGAAGAGCGGAATTCCGTTGCCTAAATCAGCGGCACTCACGCCATGAAAGGAGGTAAACGATGGCACTTGATACTTTTGAACACCCGATTTACGCGCAACGGAAGTACTTCGTGCAAGAGATCGCCGGGCTTGACGATCTTTTTGATTTTCTTGACGAATGGCCGGAGGAGAAACGCGATGTCACCTATGAGGTGATGTTGGACGCCTGCCAGAAAGCCGCCAACCGTCAACTTCCCGCGTCGGTCGTCGCGGCGAATTTCAGTCGCTTTCTCAGAACGCATGGCAAGCTCGCAGACATAGAAGACGTGCCCCCGCACCTGCGGCGGGTCAGCGATCGAAATGTCTCAGAGATCTAGTACCGAAGGTGATAGCCACGCGGCCCAGGGAGGCCCGAGGGGCGCGCGTCGCCCAGCTCATCCGTCCGGTTGAAAGTAGATGTCCTGGTAGGCGTTCAACGCCCTGGAGCCATCCGCAATTGCCGAGCGGTTCGACCGGGCTCCCTGCGTTCGCAATGACCACACTTCGAAGACGACGTCGGCGGCTGCCTGCGAAAGCGACGCGCTGTTGCGGAAGAAGACCAGCTAGCGAGCCATTGCGCCGGAACCAAAACACGCTCGCTGAGTTCGGCAAAATGAAGTCCTGATGGGACTGGGAAGGCCTACTGGAAAGGAGGACGCAGGAAGCAGCCGTTGCAAATTTAGGATTCAACTGCCGCATGCCTTTTAGTATGCGGCCCCGATTTTTGCGGTCGACTCTCTGCTCACCTGAGGAGATTTTGCCGATGAAGATCGCTCAGATTGCCCCGCTTGCAGAAAGTGTTCCGCCGAAATTGTACGGGGGAACCGAGCGGATTGTTTCGTATCTTACCGAAGAGCTGGTGGCCCAAGGCCACGATGTGACGCTGTTTGCCAGCGGTGATTCCGTTACCGATGCCCGCCTCGTGCCGTGCTCGAACGTTGCCCTGAGGCTAAATCCCGCCATCAAGGACCACCTGCCGCATCAGATCCTTATGCTTGAGGAAATCCGCAGGCGCGCGCACGAATTCGATGTCCTGCATTTCCACGTCGATCTGCTGCATTTCCCGCTGATCCGACATTTTGCCGACCGCACCGTCACGACGCTGCATGGGCGGCTCGACCTGCCTGATCTCTGGCCTTTCTACAAGGCGTTTCCGGATATTCCCCTGGTATCGGTCTCCAATGACCAACGCCACCCAATGCCGCCGGTCAACTGGTTGGGGACGGTCTATCACGGCCTGCCCGCTAGCCTCCTGTCTTTCACGGAAAAGCCGGCGGGCGGTTACCTCGCGTTCCTCGGACGGATCGCTCCGGAGAAGCGGCCTGACCGGGCGATTGAAATCGCCGCCAAGGTCGGCATGCCGCTGAAGATCGCCGCCAAGATCGACAATGCCGACAAACATTATTGGGAAACGGCAATTCAGCCGATGGTGATGAGCCATCCGAACGTTGAGTTCATCGGCGAGATCAACGATCATCAGAAGGCGGACTTCCTGGGCAATGCCGGCGCGTTGCTTTTCCCGATCGACTGGCCTGAGCCCTTCGGGCTTGTGATGATCGAGGCGATGGCCTGCGGCACACCGGTTCTGGCCTTCCGCTGCGGCTCGGTCCCGGAGGTGATCGACGACGGGATCTCGGGAATTTTGGTCGATACCGTTGCCGAAGCTGTCGAGAACGTCGAATGGGCACTGCAGCTTGATCGACGCAAGGTGCGGGCGAACTTCGAGCGACGCTTTACTGCGGGACGTATGGCAAGAGACTATCTCGCGGTCTACGGCCAGCTGCACGGATTTTGCGCAAAAGCCGCGCACCGCCGGCGCCCGAACCCTGAGATATCCATTGGCCAGGTTGTGGCATAAAAACCGGAGGCGACAATGACGACATCGGCAGGCGGCAATCCAAATCCCGCCGCAACGAAGCAAGTGGCGCCGATAGCGCAGTTCTTCATTCCCGCTGCCGCGTCGCTGCAGGAACGGCAACCACGGACACTGAAGCATGGCGATACATTTGCGGTTTTCGACCACAATGGCGATGCTCTTTGCGGGCCAGGAAGTCCCGACGGGCTCTATCACCGCGACACGCGATATCTTTCGCATCTCTACCTGACGCTCGAGGATAGGCGTCCGATGCTGCTGTCGTCGACATTGCGCGACGACAACGCCACGCTCACCTGCGATCTCACAAACCCGGACTTCCTTGGCAAAGATGGAAAGCTGCGTCTCGAGCATGATCTCATCCATATTCGAAGGACACGCTTTCTATGGGCGGGGCGTTGTTATGAGCGCCTGGCAGTGACGAACTATGACGACAGCGATCATCACCTGCGGATGAAGCTGCAATTCTTTTCGGACTTTGCCGACCTCTTTGAAGTGCGAGGCACCGTGCGGGCAAAAAGAGGCCGTAGCCTGCCGGCCGTCATCGAAGATGGAAGCGTCCTTCTGTCCTATATCGGCCTCGATGGAAAAACACGGACAACCCGCGTCTCGTTCGATCCGGCTCCCGATGAACTCGCACCGGATCTGGCGGTCTACGACCTCCACTTGAGCGCGCGCGGCAGTCGCTCGATCTTCATCGAGATCGACTGCGACCGTTCGGACAAGGATCGCCGCGTCAACGGCTTTTTCCTGGCCATGCGCGATGCTCGACGGGCATTGCGGTCTTCGATGGCAAGGACGGCATCGGTCTCGAGTTCCAACCAGATCTTCAACCAGCTTGCGCGGCGAAGCGTGTCCGACCTTTACATGTTGATCACCGACACGCCTGAAGGGCCGTACCCTTATGCCGGGACGCCGTGGTTCAGCACGGTGTTCGGCCGCGATGCGATCATCACCGCGCTGCAGACGCTCTGGCTGGATCCCGCCATTGCAAAGGGGGTGCTTCGCCATCTCGCCGCCAACCAGGCGACCGAGATCAATCCCGCTTCGGATGCCGAACCCGGCAAGATCCTCCATGAGGTTCGCTTCGGTGAAATGGCCGAGTTGGGGGAAGTTCCGTTCCGCCGTTACTACGGCAGCGTCGATTCGACCCCGCTGTTTATCATGCTGGCGGGGAGTTACCTGGACCGCACCGGTGACACGGCCACCCTTCATCAGCTTCTGCCGCATATCGAGGCGGCGCTGACCTGGATCGACGAATATGGCGACCGCGACGATGATGGCTTCGTCGAATACGGGCGCCAGACCTTGGAGGGCCTGATCAACCAAGCCTGGAAGGACAGCCACGATTCGGTCTTTCATGCGGACGGGACACTCGCCAAGGGACCGATCGCGATTGCCGAGGTACAGGCCTATGTCTATGGCGCGTGGCAAGCGGGCGCGGAGATATTCCGCCGGCTCCACCGGCCCGAGCGCGCGGCGAAATTGCTGGCGAAGGCAGAAGCGCTGCGGCGTGCTTTCGACCTCCGTTTCTTCGACGAGGAACTCGGTACGTTCGTGCTGGCGCTGGACGGAGACAAGCGAGCCTGCCGGGTTCGCTCTTCGAATGCCGGCCATGCTCTCATGACCGGCATTGCCTACCCCGAAAGAGCCGAACAGGTGGTTCGCACCTTGATGAACGCCTCGTCCTTCTGCGGCTGGGGCATTCGCACTATTCCCGCCACCGAGGCGCGCTACAACCCGATGAGCTACCACAACGGCTCGATCTGGCCGCACGACAATAGTCTGATCGCCATGGGGCTTGCGCGCTACGGCTTCAAGGCAGCAGCAGCGCAGATCTTTGAAGGTCTGTTCGCAGCCTCGACCTATATCGATCTACGCGGGCTTCCCGAGCTGTTCTGCGGTTTTGCCCAGCGGCGGTCGCACGGACCGACCTTCTATCCCGTGGCGTGCTCGCCGCAGGCCTGGGCCGCGTCAGCGCCTTTGTCGTTGCTGCAATCGTGCCTCGGCCTGGATTTCGACCCGAACGCCTCACAGATCAGCTTCAACCAGCCGCGCCTGCCGGCATTCCTGGATGAGATCACCCTGCGGCATCTTATGGTTGGCTCCGGATCCGCTGACGTCGCCATTCGCCGATCCGGCCGACAGGTCGTCGTAGACGTCGTGGGTCGCAAGGGAGATGTACGCGTTCTCACGACCGCTTAGTTCGGCAACCTCCGCAGCATCTGCTCGGCGGCCCCACCCAAAGGTGCCCCCTGCGCTTGCGCACAAATTTGGAACTTAGACGATCGATAGCGGGTTAGTTGATGATCGAATTTTTATGACATTGCCTTGTTTGCAGTGAGGAGATGCATTTTGATCCTGTGTTTGTTGCGGAGCAGCTCTACCGACGTTGCAAAAGCTTCGATGTCACAACTTTCGCGGCATAAGCGGCGAGGCAGGTTTCCTCCATTTTGGAAAATAGCTTTATCGGCGTTTCTATCGCTGTCCCTCGTCTCCTGCACGAACGAGAATGAGCGGTTCGATAAGCAAATGCAGCAGATCCTCTCCTGGAGTGCCAGCGCCGAAATGATCCTCGATGCCCGCATCGCTAAAAATGTTCCAGAAGGTTTCACCGATCTCGCAGTCGAGAAATGCCAGACGGAGATCTCCGATATCGCATCACAGCTGCCGCAAACGGCGCGAACCGCCCACGCCAGAGCTGCCGTCGTCATGCTGAATGGATTGATCTCTGCGGCGCATGACGAGATTGGCCATGGCCGCCTTGAACAGGGGCACCAGCACATCGCCGAGCTCCACCGCTATCAGGCCGAACAGCGTTCGACCCTTGGAGCGGGCGGATGAAAAAGCTGCTTCAGATATCACTTGGAATCGTAACCAGCGTCGGAGGGTTTATCGAAACCGGTCAGATTGCGACCTCGGCCCAGGCCGGCGCAGCATATGGATTCAGCCTGCTTTGGGCCATTGCCATTGGTACAGTCTGCCTCATTTTCCTGATCGAAATGTCCGGGCGATTTGCCATCGCCAGCCACCACACCGTTGCGGATGGAATGAGAGAGCGATTTGGATCGAACTATTTTCTGCTCACGCTGCTGATCGTTTCGATCGTCAATCTTCTCGTCCTGGCGTCGGAGATCGGCGGCGTTACCCTGGCATTGCAGTTCGTCAGTGGCGTGGACTATCAGTGGTGGGCCTTGCCTGTCGCCTTCATCGTGTGGCTTCTGCTCTGGAAGGGCACGTTCGGCATGATCGAGGACGGCGTCGCTATACTGGGCCTGGTAGCGCTGTGCTTCGTGGTCGGGGTATTCGTCATGGATCCGCCCTGGCTGGAGGTGGCCAAAGGTCTGGTGCCGACGCTGCCGGACAAACAGCCGCTGCACTATGGATTCATTGCCGTCAGCATTCTCGGTGCCGTCATCGCTCCGTTCCTGTTCCTGTTCTACTCGTCAGGCGCAATCGAAGAAAAATGGGACAAGAGCTTCTTTGGCGCCAATCGCGTAATCTCGACGCTCGGCATGAGCTTTGGCGCCGTCATCGCAGCCGCAATCTTGATCGTGGCGGCACTCGCCTACCCGCCGCGCGGCATCACCGACATCGAAGGGTATGACCAAATTGCGCCGGTCTTGACTCCGGCTTTGGGCAAATGGGGTTTTTACCTGTTTGCAGCCTCGCTTGGCATCACCTGCTTGGGCGCCGCGCTGGAAGCTAGCCTTGGTCAGGCCTATCTGGTTGCCCAGGGTTTCGGCTGGAACTGGTCGGAAGACGCCAAGCCGAGGACCAACCCGGCCTTCTCGCTCGTCTATACAGGTTTCATCGCAGTTGCCTTCATGCCGATCGCGATTGGGGTCGATCCTCTCCAACTCACTATTTTTTCGATGGCGATCACGGCCTTGGCCTTGCCCTTTGGCGTGGTTCCGTTTTTGTTTTTGATGAACGATCGGAATTATGTCGGCGATCATGGCAATGGATGGATCAGTAACACTGCCGTGCTGGTCATCATCGGCCTCTCGTTTATCGTCGCTCTCATAACCATTCCGTTGCAAATATTCGGAGGATGATATGCTTCTGATCCGCGACGTTCTTGACAAGCAAATGGTTGACAAAGAGCAAAATCGTATCGGTAAGGCAGACGGGATCGTCCTGTACCTGTCTGATGGGAACGCGCCCGAGGTCGCGTTCATTGAAATGGGCAGTTTGACGCTGTCGCGGCGGCTGGGCCGCCGGCCCCATCGCTGGATGCTTTGGATTCGCAGGGCCGCAGGCGCAGAGGGCGCGGCCGAGATTTTTCGTGTGCCATGGGCAAAAGTGAGAGACGTGGGTGTCGACATCGAAGTGGACGTGGATCGACGCGTGACGCCGTTGGGGCGATGCCAGGAATGGCTGGAGCAGCACGTGATCAACCGGATACCGGGAGGGCAATCATGAAAGAGGTCCAGCTCGAGTTGCTTCTGGGCAAACAGGTCTACGACCTTGACGGCAAGCCTGTCGGGCGTGTGGAAGAGGTCAGGGCAGAAGCACGCGGTGAGAATTTTTATGTCATCGAGTATCACCTCGGTGCTTACGGCCTTTTTGAACGGCTGTCCGCCCTGGCCATTGGCCGCGCCGTTCTGACCGCCCTGGGGGCGGCAGGACCTGGCAGCAAGATATTGGTACCATGGGACCAGCTCGACATAAGTGATCCAGAGCATTTGCAGGTGACATGCCGCAAAGCTGCCCTACAGACTCTTGGCTGAATCGGTCGGCAATAATCGATTGTAGATTGCGATCGCTCTCCCACCAAGACCCTGCGGCAACGTCCGCATCCTGGATCGCGACAAGCCGATCGAGATCGCCGGCGGCTGCTATGGGGTCCCCCGAGCAGGCGTACCAGCGGCTGATCGATGGGCCGAATCTGAGATGGTTCGTCCGGTCGCGCGCCCCGGCAGACCGCATGCCATCGTCGCGCGGTAGCCCAGAAGCTGCCTCCGGCATTGACACGATCAAGCAGAAGGACGTCAGGCCCGTGGGTCGGTGATCCCGATCGCGGCCAGCCGTGATCCCGATCGCGGCCAGCCGTGATCCCGATCGCGGCCAGCCGTGATCCCGATCGCGGTTCAGTCGTGATCTCAAAGTCGTTGTCATGAACGATAAGCCCTGGAAAACCTGAAGCCTTCGCAAACCTGCTCGAAATTGCCTTCATCCCCGACGAGCCGGGAACCGAACATGCCGCCGTTTGTTTTCACAGCGCATAAGCTGAGCACGTCGGAGCGAGCACATGAACCCGAAAAGCACGTTGAGCATCGCCGGCCATCCGATCCATCCCATGTTGATCCCGTTCCCGGTGGCCTTCTTCGTCGGAACGCTTGTCACCGATATCCTTCACAGCCAGTCCGGCGACCCGTTCTGGCCGGCGGCGTCGAACTGGATGCTGGCGGCCGGCCTCGTCATGGCAGCACTGGCGGCACTCGCCGGATTGACCGACTTCTTCGGCGATAGCCGCATCCGCAGCTTGCGGGCTGCGTGGTTTCACATGATCGGCAACATCGTCCTCGTTCTGATCGAGGCCGTCAGCCTTTGGCGTCGGGTCGTACAGGGCCCTGATTTCATCGTGCCGACCGGGCTGGCGCTGTCTTTGATCGCCGTTGCGCTGCTGCTGTTCAACGGCTGGAAAGGCTGGGAAATGGTGTATCGTCACCGGGTCGGCGTCAGCGAAGAAACCGGCAATTCAACGCGGTGAGGGAGGCGGCAAACGTCCGCACGTCTAGCGTCCTCTGGCCGACGGACAACCCTCCTTGCGGCGCGCAAGGACTCGAGCCGGGTTTAGATCGCCTTCAGTCCGTAGCTGTCGTTTAGCGATCTCGAGGTAGACGACCGCTTCGCGCCCGGTCCGGTCCATTCACAAAAAGAGGACCATGGAGCGGAAGCATAGCGAGCATTCCGTGCCGGCGAGCGCCGCCAGCTGCTTGCGACTGCCCTGTAAGCCGGATGTTGTTTGACACCAGGTTCCGGAATTACAGGGAATATTACGGGGCGGATCCTCCCACTTCATCAGCAACGTCTTAAAAAGCAATTGCCCCGGATTGGGTATCGATTGTTCGGTTCCGCACGGGAACGGTTCTGTTGCCTTGACCTGCCGAGGCAGGATTACATCTAAATAAGTAGTTCCCAATGGCATGGTCGAATGTGTAGTCGCGTTTATATCAAGGAATCGCTTCACGAGCTTGCGCGTAGGTTCGCTTTCGCCGGACAAGGCGACCTTGACGGCCTGGTTGACCGCATCCCTCGATATAACGGCGCGCCGCGGCTGGTCTACGCGATCATCATCCAAGACGCAGGGCCGGAGACGGATATCATGGCGCCGGTCTTTGCAATGGCGGTATGGGGCCTGGTGCCCGCATTGATGAAACCGAGCGACCGGCGTCTCCCATTGATCAATATTCGCTGCGAAAACATTGCCACGCATGGACTTTCCGGACCTGCCTATCGGTCGCGCCGCTGCCTGATCCCAGTCAATGGCTTCTTTGAGTGGAAGTACGCCAGCGGCCGGGACAAACAACCTTATGCTGTCGCGATGAAGACCGACGTTCTGTTCGCTCTTGCCGGCATTTGGGAGGTCTGGCGTCACCCGGCTGGCATCGATATCCGCACCTTCGCTGTCATCACCTGCCCGTCGAATGAGTTGATGGCGAACATCAGTAAGCGAATGCCCGTCATCCTCCGTCAAAAGGATTATGAGCGCTGGCTATCTCCTGATCCAAATCCATCCGACCTGATGAAGCCATACCCGGCGGAGCTTATGACCATGTGGCCGACCGGAACGGGCGTTGACAGCCTGAAGAACACCGGCCCCGAAATCATCCAACCCGGTTGCTCTTGATCCGCAGCGTTGGAATTGTCGGCCTAGCTGAGGGGCCGCAACCGCCGTCCATGCTGCCATGACGTCAGCCATCTTGAAAAGGAATAGAGTATCGCGCACCTGAACACAATAAGAACATCGGCGCTGCGGCCGCCAAATCTGAAGATCAGAACGTCTTGCTCATAAGCAGGATAGGAACCGGAGCCCCGCCACGCTCGTCGAAGAATTTCTTGACGGGTTGGTACCAGCAGGCGCGATATAGTGGCTCTCCGGCCGCGGTAGCTGCCAGCTCAGCACGGGCGAAACCCTCGGCCTTGGCGGCACGCTCTTTTGGCCCTTCGAAAATCTGAAATCTTCGCAAACCTGCTCAAATCTCGAGGGCGGCGGCAAACGTCCGCAAACTCCATCGCAAGAGCTTCCCTTGGGCCGGCATAGGGACGGTTTCGCGTGCTCTGGCCGACAGCCAACTCTCCTCGCGAGGCGCAAGGAGGGTTGAACTCAAGGCCGATTAAACGGCTGTCCGCCGATACCGGTCGCGCTCTTGCGCGATCTGCTCGGGGGAGTAGCGATCGGGCGCGTCGTCGAACCGGGTCCATCCCTGCTCGTTATAGGCACGCCGGCGCCGACCGGGTCGACCCGGTTCGAACCCTGGAGGATGGCCTGCGCCTCGGAGGCGCGGGCGTCGTCGACCTTGGCCGTGACCAGGCTGCCGCCACGGCGGACACCTTCGGCATAGAGGTGGGCATCGTCTTGCGAAACACCCGAGTCGGTGAGGGCGCCGATCAGGCCACCAACCGCACCGCCAGTGACGGCGCCGGCGACAGCCCCGGCCGCAGTCACGGCGAGCCAGCCTGCGGCAACCGCCGCTCCGACACCAGGAATGGCCATCAGGGCCAGTCCGGTGAGCAGGCCGCCGGCGCCACCGACGGCAGCGCCGATGCCGGCGCCGATCGCTGCATCCTCAGCAACGCCGGAGCGATGGACCCGGCCAGCCTTGTTGGAGACGATACTGATGTCGTTCGAGGGAATACCTGCCGCTTCCAATTTGGTGACGGCGGAGCGAGCGTCCGAATAGTCGTCGAAAACTCCGGTTACAGTTCTCATGATGCTTCTCCTTGGGCTACCTGGCGACGATGTTGCCTCGATAATCGAGGGCGGAGACGGCTTTCCCGTCCTTCATGCCGCAGGCCATCCAGATCCCATTGTCGTCGAGCTTGAGATTCTTGACTTCGGTGTAACCCGCTTCCGCAATACGATCCTTCGCCTGAGCTTCGGTAAGGCTGTTGGCGCCCTCAACGGGCGCAGTCGGATTTTTGGTGTCTGGGATTACAACCGCAGATATATCTCCATCCGCAGGTGGAGCCGGTGTTGTCTGGGCAAGGGCTGCAACTGTAGACGCGCAGAGAATGGTCGCCGCAAAGGCGATCTTCTTCATACGTGGTTCCTCCACTTTGCGGATCAGATGAAGATCCTTGCGGTCAAAACACGCAGAGGCGATCTTTGTTCCCGGAGAATATGTGCTTGATTTTTCTATATATATGGCAAGGCAGGCGGCCTGTCGGACTATTCTCTATCGTGCCGGGCCAATGCAAGCAGACAACAATGGAAGGGACATCCGGTGATCCATGCCACGCCTCCAGGAAGCTTCTGAGAGTGAGATCGGATCTTTAAATCTAAAGTTGTGATACTGTTAAATGGTCAGGAGGTGGCAGGGCGGGGCCGCTCTTCTGCCGGGCGCTTCGTGCGGCGACGGATGCGGCCCCGCCGATGTCAGTGACTTCACGGAATACGGGCGATGACCTTGATCTCGAAGTCGAAGCCGGCAAGCCAGTTGACGCCGATGGCGGTCCAATTCGGGTAGGGCGGCTTGCTGAACATCTCCTGCTTGACCGCCATGATCGTTCCGAACTGGTTTTCGGGATCGGTGTGGAAACTGGTGACGTCGACGATATCATCCAGCGTTGCGCCGGCGGCACTCAGCGTCGCCTTCAGGTTTTCGAAGGCAAGCCGGACCTGGCTTTCGAAATCGGGTTCGGGAGTCCCGTCCGAACGGCTGCCGACCTGTCCGGACACAAACAGCAGATCACCGGATCGGATCGCGGCGGAATAGCCGTGCTTTTCGTAAAGAGCGTGCCTGTCGGCCGGAAAGATTGCTTCGCGATGGGTCATTCTGATCTCTCTTCATTGTTGACAACGACCGTTGAGCGCGACGTATCGCTTCACATCTCACGCCCAATTTGATATACGGATCGTATGTGAAATGTATGAGATGCGCATCGTATGCCAAGTCCATATACGCTTCGTATATGAAACTGAGGGATGGAATGGCTAGGAAACGCAGCGAAACGATGCAGGAAAACCGCGTCAAATTGATCGCGGCGGCGCGAAAGGCTTTTGCGGAAAAGGGCTACGCCGCAGCATCGATGGATGAGTTGACGGCCGACGTCGGGCTGACACGCGGCGCGCTCTACCACAATTTCGGAGACAAACGCGGGCTGCTGGCGGCGGTGGTCGATCAGATCGACACGGAGATGGCGGTGCGCGCGCAAGAGATCGGGGCGCGCGCAGGCAGCGATTGGCACGGCCTGCTCGCCGAGGGTGCGGCCTATATCGAGATGGCGCTGAACCCGGAAGTCCAGCGCATCGTTCTGCTCGACGGACCTGCGGTGCTGGGCGATCCCTCGCAGTGGCCGAGCCAGAATAATTGCCTGCAGGTGACCAGGAGCACCGTTGCGCGCCTGATCGCTCAAGGCATGCTCAAGCCGCTCGACCCGGAGGCGGCCGCCCGATTGCTGAGCGGCGCGGCTCTCAATGCCGCCCTCTGGATCGCCGCCAGCGAAGACCCAGAGAGCGTGATGCCAAAGGCGGTCGAGGCTTTCCATGCCTTGGCGGCAGGCCTGCTGGCGGAGCATTTGTGATCTGCCAAAGGGCGAAAGTCGAGCGAAGGGACGGGGGACAACGGAAAAGCCATCGAGAAACAGACTTGCGAATCGCATAAGTGTGTGCTTATGTGTGTGCATGATCGAGAATGACATTTTCCGAGCCTTGGCTGACCCGACCCGCCGCGCGATCTTCGAGAAGCTGGCGGCGGGCGGCATGAACGCCAGCGCCCTGCGTGAGGGCATGGAGATCAGCCAGCCGGCAATGTCGCAACACCTCTCGGTTTTGCGGAGCGCAAAGCTCGTGAGGGAAGAACGGCAGGGGCGTTTCGTGAATTACGAAGTCGATCCGGAGGGGCTGGCTCTCATCGCACAGTGGTTGGCGAAATATCGCGCCTACTGGCCTGCCCGCATCGAAGCTCTCAAGGTCTTGCTGAAGGATATGGACCAATGAACGATCAAAAGGCCAAGGAGCAGAAAGGCGGCATAGAACTGGAGTTCGATCTGGATGAACCGCCGCAAAAGGTCTGGCGGGCAATCAGCATTCCGGAATTTCGGGAAAACTGGTTGCCGAAAGACGCTTTAGCCGATCCCACCCCAGCCACGATCACACCTGGCGAGGAAGTCCGTTACAGCCTGCGCGACGACGCTCCACCTTTCCTTGAAAGCACGGTGACGTTCACGATCGTCCCGAACGCGACCGGCGGCACCCGCCTGCGTATTATCCACGAGCTTACCGACACGAGGCTTGACCGGATGGCGAAAACGGCCGCGAACAGCAACGCTCCGGCCCTCATGCTCGCCGCCTGACGCGGCAAGCTCTCCCCTTTGATTTCTGGAAGATTGGAGTTCGCCGATGCGCGAAGCGATGCAACTCGTCCCTATGGTCATAGAACAATCCAGCAGAGGGGAGCGGTCCTTTGACATTTACTCCCGCCTTCTGCGCGAACGCATCATCTTCCTCAATGGCGAGGTCAACGATACCGTTTCCGCTCTGGTCTGCGCCCAGTTACTGTTCCTCGAGGCCGAGAACCCAAACAAGCCGATCAATCTCTACATCAATTCTCCGGGCGGCGCCGTGACCAGCGGCCTCGCCATGTACGACACCATGCGCTTTATCCGCGCGCCGGTTCATACGCTTTGCATGGGGACAGCCCGTTCCATGGGATCGTTCCTGCTGATGGCAGGCGAGGCCGGCGGAAGAGCTGCTTTGCCCAATGCCAGTATCCTCATTCACCAGCCATCCGGTGGCTTCCAAGGGCAGGCTTCCGACATGCTGATTCATGCCGAAGAAATTCTGAAGACCAAGCAGCGCATGACGCGGCTCTACGCGGAGCATTGCGGACGCTCCTATGAAGACTTCGAGCGCGGGATGGATCGCGACCGCTTCATGACGGCGGAAGAAGCATTGGAATGGGGTCTTATCGACCGTATTCTAAAGGTTCGGGAAGCCGAAGTTCCCGATTGAAGCGACACTTGTTTTCCCAACTTTTGCAACTTCGCAGAATAGACGGTTTTGCGATGCCGGCAAAAGAGTCCAGGCCGGGCGGAACCGTTGCTGCGGCTATCGGTTAATCCGCCGAGGTCGCGGCGCGCCAATCGGACGTGACGGAGATGGTATACGCACCGGTTTTTCCGATTTCTCGGTGCAGGCAACGAAATGCCAGGCGAGCACCTTACCCGCCGCGATCTCATCCCAACAGGATTTGGCGAGGATCGACCGTCAGCCAGGGAAGCAAATCGATCGCTGTCTCCTGCGCGCGGAAACCGCCGCCCGCCATCAAAGGCGGAGGAACATGTGAGCGACCATGCTCCGTGTGGATCGATCAGAGGAGGAAAAGGTCATGAGCAAAAATAATTGGAAGGTCGGGCTTCGCGCCAAGCTGGAGCATCTCGTCGACGACTGCGTTGTGGCCGGGGCCAGGCAGCAGGACGTCTTCGATGCGATCATCAAGGAGATCGGCAATCTGCGAGCAGCCCTTGAGCGCGACCCCGACCCTGCCGACGACGATGTTGCCGTCATAGAGGAGCCTGCGAACGATTGGCCGGCAGCCGACAAATGACCTGAAGCAGATCGAGGAGGGGCACGCGAGCGCTTTGGGGTGCTTATGGAACCAACTGGCGCGGCAAAGATTTACAGTCTTGTCGCTTGGCAATCGGTTTAACTTGGATCTGCGAGATCTGATTGCCCGCGCCGGCCGCTCATCATTCACAAGGGGGAATTGCTATGGAAAGTGCAGGTATCGGCTGGATCGCCGCAATCGTCATCGGCGGCATTGCCGGCTGGCTCGCCGAATTGCTCATGAAGAGCAACATGGGCGTGCTGATGAATATCATTCTGGGTATTGTCGGCGCCATCGTCGCCAACTTTATCCTGTCGCTCTTCGGCGTCGTCCTTGGCGGATGGCTGGGTTATCTCATCGCGGGCTTCATCGGAGCCTGTATCCTCATCGCTGTGGCGAGAATGGTCAGGCGGACGGCCTGATCAAACAGGAGGCGGCCTCGCAAACCGGCCGCCTTCATTGCTTGCTATGTCGTTTTCGTAGATGCAGGCGCGGGATCGCAGTCACCGTTCTCTCCCAACTGCTAAGCATTGCCTCGCGCGCGACCAACATGCTTTTACTAGTGGCGAGAGCTGAGCCATGACGGGAAAGTCGACGACACTCGAGACGCAATCATCCGCCGCAAACATCAATTGCGGCCAGATCATTCTCGACGGGACGGTTCAGTTTGAATTGCTGATGCAGACCCACGACTTGGGCGCGATAGATGACCAATAATCGGTTGAGTGCGCTGAGAATCATGTCCGCATCGTATTCGCAGTAAGAATCCGTAAGGGCTTGCTGCACATCTGGAGTGGACCGTCGGTCGAACCTAGCGAGGACGGTTATCTCCGGGGTTCGGTCATTGAGCCAATCATCAGACTGCATTATGTGTTGGCGCAATTCGTCCAGCAGGGTTTGAGAGTAAAAGAGTTCGCCGCGCTTGGCTCGCCTGTATGTCTCGTGCGCCGCCGCGAGCCCCTTGCTGATAGAGATATCGATCTCGTCTGTCGTTAGGGCGAAGTTCAGCTCTTTGGAGCGATCAACGAGGCCAGTGACGATTTTTTCAGGATCGTAAAGGATAATCATGGGGAGCCGATACCAAGGTGAAGGCGTGAGCTTCTCAGTATCGAGATAGAAGACATCGAGCTTGTTGAAGGGTTGGAAATGTGAAACGCAGTGCCCAGTGCCGGGCATCCACTCGTTAAACAAAAAGCCCGGCCATTGCTGCGGTAACTCCCGCCGATGCTCAACGAACCAGCTATGGCGTTCATGGCGCACAACAACTCGAAGGTCTATATCGGAATATGCGTCCGAACTTCCCGCTGCGAGCGAGCCGGAAACGAAAATGCCTAACACATTTGGGTCGACGCTAAAGTAATCGAAAGCCACCGAAATCAATCGGTCTCTCTGGCGTTGGCAGGCGTGGCCCAGTGCGAGGAGATGAGCTCGCCGTTCCAGCGGTTTGCTGAGCGGTGCCTCGAACACGGGCCGCGCTACTTATCCGAACGGCGCCGACGAGGTTGTGGCGAGCGTCGTCGCCGAACAGCAGATTGAAAACAAACTCTGTCGCCGGCGCATCTTCTGATGTGCGTAGATCAATCCATGACATGCAGGGCGGAGACCGGCGGCACGCCATCCGCCGCCTGATTGTTCCCCCCGGGAATTCCGGCGGCGCGCAAGGCGCCGCCGGGACATGCCTGCTAAAGCAATTCCAGGAAAAGTGCGAAGCGGTTTTCCGTCCGGAATTGCGGCGAGACAAGAGGTTGAGCGGTTCTGCTTTTCGATGAAAAGCTGAACGGCTCTAGGCCTCGATGATGTAGACAATCTCAAGAGTATCGGGATCGACGATGATGATCCGGCCATCCGCAAGGATGAAGTAGCGGTAGCCTTCATACTGCGGAACGATCTTCACGATGCGTGGCGGCAGTGGTTCGAGACGAACCTTCTTCGGGATCTTCGTTCCGACGGAGACCGTGAAATTCACTTCCTTCACCGGCGCAACATGGACCTCCTTCACCGCTGTTCGAATTTCAGTCTGCTGTTCGACGGAAATGTTGACGTTGGTCTTGGACGTCTGATTGTTCGTCGTGGTGTTGTTGTTGACGTTGGTTTCGGAAGAGCTCTTGTTCGTCGTCGAAGAGTTCTGGTCGGTCGGCTGCTTCGTGGTGGCGGCGTTGCCGGAGCCCTCCGCAGGCTTGGCATTTTGCGTGCTGCTGTTCGTGCCTGAGGTGGCTGAGCCGCTTGTATCGGTGCTGCCGGACTTGGCGGCGGGCTTCTGTTCGGTCGTGGTGGCGCCGCCGGCGTCTTGCGATCCGGGTTTGGCTTCTGTCGAAGACTTGCCGGAGGCAGTTCCGCTCGTCGAAGAATTATCGTTCGAAGGCTGCCCGGCGCTCTTTTTCATGTCCGAGCCCTGGCCGGATTTCTGCTGCGATGACTGGTCCTTGCCTTGTGGGCAGGCTCCCGACGCGTCGGGGGTGCAGTCGGTGCCGGTGGTCTTGGAGCCGGACTGCGAACCGGCATCCGTACCGGTCTGTGAACCGGATTGGGCCTGGCCGCCGCTCTTTGTGTTCTGTTGGGCTGCGGCGGGCAATGTAGCAAGTGGAGAGACACTGAGTGACAGCGCCGCCAGGAGCATGGTGAGATGGTTGCTTTTCATGATCAATCTCCGAGGTTTCGGGCGCGCGATTCCGTCCCGCATTCTCATGCGTTTGCATGCATGCCCTGATTATCGTAAGGGCGGCCGAAGCCGCCCGAAGGTCACTGAATGACCTGGATGACCTTCCGGGAGGAAGGTTCGACGATCACACGCTCATCATTGACGATCGCGTATGCATATTTGGGGTCATCGGGAACTGGCGTGACGACCACGGTCTCCGGCAGAGGTTGTCCGACGACGACCTTCTCCTTGACCACGACGCGCTTGGTCGGGGCGGGAGCCTGCTGAACATAGGTCACCACCTTCTGCGGCGGCGGTTCGATGGCGCTGCCTGCCACGCCGCCGGCGATGCCGCCGACAGCAGCACCGACCGGGCCACCAACGGCTGCACCCGCTGCAGCGCCGCCTGCTGCGCCCGTGACCGTCGACGACTGCGCAAAGGCTGACGTCGATGCCAACAGGATGCCGGCGGCGATTCCTACTAGTTTGGTATTCATCTGTTTTCCTCCTTGGATGCGGTTGGTTTCGCTGCGCAGCCAAACCGAAAGATGGAGGAAGTGTTCCTGACGTGGGACTTCATGCCGGGGTTTGCTCAGACCTTCGTCCTATCGGCAGGATTCGGTTGTCTACTGCGGGGGAAAACGGCTCAGCATCCGGTCCTGGACGTTCTCTTCGCCGACGATCATCGCAGCAAGCGAGATGGCTTTCTCGCGGTCTGCGGCGTTGCTTATATAGCCTTCGAGCAGGACGACAGGACCGAGCATCCTGATCTCGATCGCACTGCTGTCGATATCCGGATCGGCGGAAAGCGCCGCTTCGATCGTCGCGATGGTCGACGCCGAACTGTGGCCTTGCGAGCAGCGCTCTTCGTGATTGGAGTGGTCGGGGCCGAACTTCATATTCTCCTCCTATCCGCCCCTCCACGGACCTTCACCTTACTTCGCATGACATATGAGCAGCGTCTCCTGACGTCGCCAGCCGGACTTAAGTCCGACTTTCCTTCGGCCCGATCCGGCTTAGATTCTCCTGATCCTTGTTGAAAGGACATCAGGGAGGTTTTAGCAATGTTGCTGAGTTCCAGTCAAAACCTCCCTGATGACGCGTCAAGTAGTCGACCTGCTCTAGCGCCAACCTTCCTGCTATCGGCACGCGAATAGAGAGCCGAAAGAGAGTCTGTTTCCTTTCAAGAAATTCCAGAACGGCCACGGCTGCCCCAAGGTACAATATCGCGGCGGGCCGCCGTTTGGTAGGTTGCGCGCCGTGAGCCTCCTTTCGCAAACCGAGGGACCTCACGCTTGGGCGGCGCCGTTCCCAATTGAAGGGCGTCCGAAACTGAAATTGCTCCAGTTGTTTCGATTGAATTCAGAGTGAATACGCGACTGCGGCGCTCGTTGAATTTTGCTGCCGTGCGTTCTGATGAATCATCGTTCGGCCGGAATTCACAACGGAGGAGTCACATGTATCGCAAGATCATCTGCGGCATCGGAGCATTGGCTGCTTCGGCCGTTCTCTGGGGCGCGCTTGTCCCGGCGCAGGCACAAGAAGCGCAAAAGCCCAACATCATCGTCATCATGGGCGACGACATTGGCATGTGGAACATCGGCGCCTATCACCGCGGCTTGATGGCCGGCCGTACGCCGAACCTCGACAAGATCGCCGCCGAGGGCATGCTGTTCTCCGACTATTACGCCGAGGCGAGTTGCACGGCGGGCCGGGCGAACTTCATCACAGGCGAGCTTCCGATCCGTACCGGCATGACCACCGTCGGGCAGGCAGGTGCCAAGACCGGCCTGCCGGCGGAAGCGGTGACGTTGGCGACAGCCCTCAAGGACATGGGTTATTCCACCGGCCAGTTCGGCAAGAACCACCTTGGCGACCTCAATGAGTTCCTGCCGACGGTTCACGGGTTCGACGAGTTCTTCGGATATCTCTATCACCTCGACGCGATGGAAGATCCCTCACATCCCAACTACCCGCAGGACTTGCTGGACAAGGTCGGGCCGCGCAACATGATCCATAGCTGGGCAACGACAACAGACGACGCGACCGTAGACGCGCGCTGGGGGAAGGTCGGCAAGCAGAGAATCGAAGACGCCGGCACGCTCTATCCGAAACGGATGGAAACGGTGGACGACGAGATCCGCGACCAGGCCTTGAAGTTCGTGGAGAAGGCCAAGGCGGAGAACAAGCCTTTCTTCCTATGGCTCAATCCGACGCGCATGCACGTCATCACTCATCTTTCGCCCAAGTATGAGGCGCTGCGGACTGCGGCGAATGGCTGGTCGCTCCAGGAAGCCGGCATGGCTCAACTCGACGACGACGTCGGCCTGGTGATGCAGAAACTCAAGGATCTGGGCGTCGACGACAACACCATCGTCCTGTTCACCACCGACAACGGCACGGAGACATTCACCTGGCCGGACGGCGGCAACACACCCTTTCGGGGGCAGAAGGGTACGATCTATGAGGGCGGCTTCCGCGTGCCGGCGTTCATTCGCTGGCCCGGCCAGATTCCTGCCGGAACTGTGGAGAACGGCCTGATCTCCGGACTGGACTGGCTGCCGACTTTCGTCGCCGCTGCCGGAAATCCGAACATCACGGACGAACTGTTGAGGGGAAAGCAGATCGGAGACCGGACCTATAAGAACCATCTCGACGGCTACAACCAGTTGGATCTGCTCACTGGCAAAGGCCCGTCGAAGCGCCACGAGATCTTCTATTTTGGCGAAAGCACGCTGGGCGCAGTGCGCATCGATGACTACAAGTATCGCTTTATCGAGCAGCCGAATGGCTGGCTCGGAGCCAAGGAGCATGTCGACGCGCCCTCGATCACGAACCTGCGCCTCGATCCCTTCGAACGCCTGGGCACGCCGGCAAACGGAACGCTGGACGGCGCACAGGGGTATTTCAACGAATGGTTCATGTTCGAATTCTGGCGCTTCGTGTTTGTCCAGCAGGAGGTCGGAAAGCTGGCGGAAACCGCCATCGAATTCCCGCCGATGCAGAAAGGCGCGAGCTTCAACCTCGACGCCGTCAAGGCGCAAATCGAGGCGGCTAGAGCCGCAATGGCGAAATAACCGAAAGTATGCTGCGGGCGGCTTGCAACGGCCGCCCTCTGGCCTCCACGAAACCACCGCTGGGATGCCGGCTCAAATGTCTGCTTTTCGCGTCCGGCTGCGGAGACGGGGCTTGTGGTTTATAGCCATCGGAGTGAACCCGTTCGCTAGAGGCTCAAAGATTGAGCTCAGCTTGGCATCCACCTCCGTCAGCCGCATCAGGTGTCGTCGAAATTGTGCGGTCTCATCCGGCCGTTCGACAGGGGAAGGGATAATTTGCGGGTCGAATTTCGGCCTAGTCGTTTGCGGCGGATCTTGACCGTTTGCTGTTGTGGTCACGAGACGAAGACAACGTTGTATCAGGCGCAGGCATTTATCGAGTACAAGTCGAACCACGAAATATGGCTCGCTTCGTGATATCGAAAAAATGGTTGCAAGTGACAGATATGTGTTCCTGGCTTGGCGGAATTCCCAAAATGCATATTTCTGAGTTGCGTTGGTTGCGCTACGCGCTGCGTATTTTGGAAGCGGAGCATTTGCGGCCAGCGAACGCCTGACAACTTCCAGAGCGCTTTGGCCCATTTGCAGGTGATTGGACGACATGTTGCCGGGATACTGCCTGTATCCCACCAGGCGTTCAGGGATGACCTCGACATGATAGCGCGCTGCCAGCCTGAGTTCGAAATCGAGGTCTTCGCAGCCGCCAATTCCTGCTGCAGCATAGGAGCTGTCAAATCCGCCAATCTCGAGCGCGACATCTCGACGGACAAGAAGCGCGCTTCCGTTGCCAACATATTTGAAAGTCAGATGCCGGGCGTAGATATATCCTCTGGCGACAACCGGCCGGCAGGAGCGAATGATCTCATCGTCGTGATTGATGATATAATGCAGCACATACACGGCTGCCGACTGTGGGGATAAGCGCTCGAGAGCATTTACCTGCTTTTCGATTTTTGTCTGGTGCCAGAGATCGTCCGCGTCAAGGAATGCCAAAAATCGACCTGTTGATGCCTGGATGCCGGTGTTCCTTGCAGCGGCAACGCCGCGATTTGCCGTAGACAGCAGGCGAATCCGGGAATCTTCCAGTGCCACTTGCTCGACCACCTTTGCGGTATCATCGGTAGAGCCGTCATTGACGACTATGATCTCCAGGTTCCGGTAGGTCTGGCGCCCGGCAGATCGAAGTGCACGTTCAACGAAGCGGGCAGCATTGAAGGCGGGAATGACCACTGAAACCAGCGGCTGGGTCACATGACGAACGTCCCTCAGATTCTTGTCTGAAGAGGAAAACATTCCAGATCTCTCATTCGGCCGAACACTGATTATAGTCGTTCTGATGATGGGTGATCGCTGGGATTGTCGCGGTGTTCCTGCGGATGGGTTGGACGCTGAGTGTTTAGATCTCAACCCTTCACGTTGGGAGCACCGCCGTCTAAATGCATGGGCAAAAAAGGCAGAACAGTCAAAGCGCATCCTAACTTCGTTGCGGGCAACCGAAAATAGACTTTGGTCCGATGCAGCTGACGGGGTACGGAAACGTACGAGCCGCGGGCGTCCCGCATGGACGTGCCACAGTGACCGTCCAACGGCGCTGTTCACTTACGGTCGAGTTTGTCTTCGACCTTCTTGCGGCTGTTGCCGAGACCGCCTTGACGGTCTTCTTTACCGCGTCTTTTGGCACGCCTTCTTTCGTCGCCTTATACTTCACTTCGTGCTCTTAGCCGCCGGCGACGTGCGCGGTCCTGAGCGCGGCTTCGAGATGGTGTCGCCATGTCTGAAGTTTTTCTTTCGGTTGCCAGGAAGAAACCGAGGCTGATTTAACAAGTCCGCTCGCACCTTCGCATACGCGACGACGGGTTTAATCCAACGCCAAAAAGAAAGCCCCGCGCGAGAGGCGGGGCTAGTAATTTTCGACAGAAGGAGTGGTCGCACAGAAGCAGCGAAGGGTCGCGGCGTCAAACTTGCCTCCGCACGGCCCGGCCCCTTACTCTCACTGAACGAATTGGTTCCGGAGCCGGCGGACATACCCAACAAGGTGGAACTACTCGGTTGGTGGCTTCTCGCGATCTCGGTGATGGCGGCATCGACGGCAACCTCGCGAAGGATCGTGCCTTCCTTGCCGCAGATCGCGATGCCAAGCGGAATTCTTTGCTTTCTGGACAAAAGAGCCGTTGCGACTATTTCTTGGAGCCTCTCCCTGGCTGCTTCAATTGCAACAAAAAGGTCGGGGAATTCCCGGCCCTCGGTGTCCAATACCGAACCATCCATGTGCGTGATATGAAAGTACAGCGTCAGCAAGGCACACCTCCTTCACAGGTGCCCACTTACGCTTGATCTGCTTCAGAAGTTTCGGTCAAAACCGTACAGTTGCTCGAGCGGCGCCAGCGCAGAGCTTGGAAGAGCAGCCACCCAGCACCAGAGACGGGAACTCGTGAGACAGGCGCGCACGGCAACTCTGCTTCACTGCGAATCGGGCGGTTCGCCGACCGGTCCATCAAGTCTCTTGGAGAGCTCGAGCGGCAGCGCTTCACGAAATCCCGTCGTCTGGATCAGATCCACGGCGGTCGTAAGCGCAAGTCTGCCGCGACGGCTATCGATGGTGCAATGATGCTGTGAGCACCAGTCCCGCACCGTATCGATGACACATTCGACATCCTGGTCGGAAAGAGAAATCAGGGATTGCAGCATCGTTTGCTCCACTATTCTCTAGCGCAGAGAGACGACGTCTCTCCAGGTTCAAGATGACAAAAGATCTGTGTGACCAAAAAGATAGTGCAGTTTTGTGACGATTTAAATGAGCGCATGCGAACGGAGCGATATCGTACGTTCTGGTAGCCGGCGCCGAAATGGACCAGCCTCAGCGTCGGCCTTCTTTCACGGCTGATCCCTGGGTCGCGTTCACTATAGCTCGCCGTGCGTTAGCCTTTTGGCGGCTCGAGGAAAGCAGAGCGTCAAGCCGAACCGGCTGGAGTTCACGTGCATCGACGCCGACATCGAACTGACGGGGGACCGGCTTCAGCCTGCCGTGGGAGTGTCCGTGCAGATTGATCGAGCCCTTGCCCATCTTGTTCCAGGTTCTAAACGCGTAGTGGCATAGCACCAGATGGTAGCCGTCCAAGGCCAACTCTTTGTAATGCTGGACGCTGCTCCAGCCCGATGCATCGGTCGTCGCCTCTGTATCGTTGTTGCCGACAATGAGATGTTTCCTGCCGTGCAGGCGGTCGAGGAGCGTGTCGCAATCGCCCGCCCGCGATGACATGAAGTCGCCCAAATGCCAAACTTCGTCGTCGATCCCGACGATCAGGTTCCAGTTCCTGATGAGGGCAAGATCGTGGGACACCATATCAGGGAAGGGTCGCCGATCGATGCGAAGGACGCGAGAGTCGCCGAAGTGGGTGTCGCCGGTGAAGAAGATCATGCTGATCACTTATGATCGAGTCTGTCTTCGACCTTCTTGCGGCTGTTGCCGACCGCCTTGACGGTCTTCTTTACCGCGTCCTTTGACGCGCCTTCCTTCATTGCCTCGTACTTCACTTCGTGATCCTGGCCGCTGGCGACGCGTGCGCGGTCCTGAGCGCGGCCTCGAGATGGTGTTGCCATGTCTGAAGTTTTCCTTTCGGATTCCAGGAAGAAGCTGAGGCTGATTTAAGAAGTTCCCTCGCTTCGCATGTTCGCCGATGCGTTCAAAACAACCTCCAAAAAGAAGCCCCGCGCGACGGGGCCAGCTAATTTGCGACAGAAGGAGTGGGCCGCACAGAAGCAGCGAAGGGTCGCTGTGTCCAACTCACCTCCGCACCACCCGGCCCCTTACTCTCACCGAACGAATTGGTTCCTGAGCCGGCGGATATACCCAGCGAGGTGGAACTACTCGGTGGGCGGCTTTTCGTGATCTCGATGATGCTGTGAGCGCCGGTCCCGCACCGTATCGATGGCACATTCGACGGTGACGATCTCGGCCAAACCGTGATCTTGAACAGCCGATATTCGTTGCCTAAATCAAGGGCACTCAATGCCATGAAAGGAGGTAAACGATGGCACTCGATACTTTTGAACACCCGATCTACGCGCAACGAAAGTACTTCGTGCAGGAGATCGCTGGGCTTGACGATGTCTTTGACTTTCTCGACGAATGGCCACAGGAGAAACGCGATATTACCTACGAGGTAATGTTGGAGGCCTGCCGGAAAGCAGCCAATCGCCAGCTTCCCGCGTCGGTCGTGGCGGGGAATTTCAGCCGCTTTCTCAAAAAGCATGGCAAGCTTGCAGACATAGAAGATGTGCCCCTGCACCTGCGGCGGTTCAGCGATCGAAATGTCTCGGGTATTTAGGACCGAAGGCGATGGGCGCCGGCCAGAGCGGCCGATGGGGCGCGTTGCGCTCCTGCCGTATCCGTCGAAAGCGACCGTGATTGGTTGCGCCGCCCCCGTGGAGCTGCGCAGGCCGAAGCGCCCCGCAGCTTCCGCGACGTGTTCACACGAAGTCAGGGCTGAGAAACGGTCGCGCATGACATGGACACCGCGGCCTTAGTGCCGCCACAGAATTGGGCCCAATCACGCTTGTACAACGAGCGGATAGCGACGAAATGAGAGTACTGGTTCTTGTGGCAGCGCTCTTGCTGACGGCCTTTGCGGCGAGAGCACAGGTTTACGGACCTTATGACGGGTATGACGATTATGGTGGCGAGGTGTATGACGATCCATACAGCCTCTACCCACCGATCCCAGATTATGAACCGGTTCCTCGCCATCGTGACTACCTGCACGATCGCGGGCCGCTGCCAAGACAAAGCCCGGGAGGCACGATCTTAATAGTGACGAGTCAGCATACGCTCTACTACACGACCTCATGGGGCGAGCAGTACGCGTATCCGATCGCCGTGGGTCGTGAAGGCAAGCAATGGTTCGGCTCCACGCGGGTCGTATCCAAAAAGGAGCATCCTGAATGGAGGCCAACGGCGAGCATGCGCCAGAAGAACCCGAAGCTTCCGACTGTCGTAAGGCCCGGCCCCTCCAATCCACTCGGAACGCGGGCCATCTATCTCGCCGATGGACTGCTGCGCATTCACGGCACCAACGACCCTTCATCCATCGGCACCAACGCATCGAGCGGCTGCTTTCGGATGTATCGCCAAGACGTCGAGGAACTTTACGAATTGGTCCAGCCCGGAACTCACGTCATCGTCCGACGATGAGCCTTGGCCGATAAGAACGCTCGCCACTGCGGTGGTCTGAAGCATTCGTCGCCCCAATGCGCAACCTAGAGCGGTTCAGCGAAGCGCTGAACCGCTCTATCCGACTGTTTTTACCCAATTCCGGACGGAAAACCGCTTCACACTTTTCCCGGAATTGCTTTAGTCTAAAGACGAGGCGGTTGCGACTGTGCAACCCGGATCCTGCCGCGGCAAGCGGGGCGCCATTCATGCTGTGCGCCCGCGTGCCGGCTGTTCAACGGTCTCTACAAACGCCTGCAATTCACGCTCATCGAGAGTTTCCTTCTCAAGGAGAAGCCTTGCGGACCGATCCAGTATCTCTCGTCGCTGTCCGAGGAGCTCCACCGTTCCATCGAAGACATGGTCGACGATCCGGCGGATCTCCTGGTCGACCCTCGCTGCAGTCTCATCGGAATAGTCGCGTTCCTGCGGACCGTAATACAGCCGATCAGCCTCCAGTAACGAGCGCCGGTCTTTCTCCAGAGCCACGTGTCCCAGCTTGTCGGTCATGCCGTAGCGTGTGACGATCGCGCGGGCAATGTCGGCAACTTTAACGAGATCGTCAGCAGCGCCGGTTGAAAGATGGCCAAAGACGATCCATTCCGCCGCGCGGCCACCGAGCAGCACAGCCATCTTGTTCTCCAGTTCCTCCCGCGTCATCAGGAAGCGATCCTCGAGTGGACGCTGGACGGTATAGCCGAGGGCGCCGACCCCTCTGGGAATGATGGATACTTTGTGCACCGGATCGACGCCGGGCAGCGCCATGGCGACCAGCGCATGTCCCATCTCATGATAGGCGACGATTTCACGCTCCCTTGGATTGAGCAGCCGATTGCGCTTTTCGAGACCGGCGACGATGCGTTCGACGGCGTCATTGAAATCGGCCATCGTTACCGCCTCCGCCCGACGGCGCGTGGCGAGCAGGGCTGCCTCGTTGACGAGATTGGCGAGATCGGCGCCGGTGAACCCTGGTGTGAGCGCGGCGATCTTTTCCGGTGAGACATCCGCCGCGAGCTTCACTTTCTGAAGGTGGACGCCGAGAATCTGGAGTCGGCCCGACTTGTCCGGCCGATCCACCAGCACTTGCCGATCGAAACGACCGGCACGCAGCAGAGCGGGATCAAGAATCTCTGGCCTGTTGGTCGCGGCTAGCAAGACGAGGCCAGTGGAGGGATCAAAGCCATCCAGCTCCACTAGAAGCTGGTTCAGCGTCTGCTCCTTCTCGTCGTGCCCGCCAGCCATGGAACCAATCCCACGAGCGCGGCCGAGGGCATCAAGCTCATCGATAAAGATGATGGCGGGTGCTTTGGCGCGCGCCTGCTCAAACAGGTCCCGGACCCGTGCTGCGCCGATACCGACAAACATTTCCACGAACTCCGACCCGGAGATCGAGAAAAAGGGCACACCGGCTTCGCCCGCGACGGCGCGCGCCAAAAGCGTCTTACCGGTTCCAGGTGGACCCACTAAAAGCACGCCCTTTGGCATACGCCCGCCAAGGCGGCCGTAACCCGCCGGGTCCTTCAGGAAATCAACGATCTCCTTCAGTTCGTCCTTGGCCTCGTCGACGCCGGCGACGTCCTTGAACGTCACGCCGGTGTCGGTCTGGACATAGATCTTCGCCTTCGATTTGCCGATCTGCATCAGGCCTCCGCCGAGCCCACCGCCCATGCGCCTGATCATGAACATCCAGACTCCGATAAAGAGCGCCACCGGGATGAGCCAGGACAGCAGATCGCGCAGGAATGTGCTCTCGATCTGACCTGTCACGACGACTCCGTATTGCCGGAGCTGCTCGGCCAGATTGGGCTCGACGCGTGTCGTGACGAAAAAGGGGCGCTCATTCTGAGGCTCCTTATACCGGCCTTGGATAAAATTGTCGGAAACGGCAACCTCGGCGATCTTCCCCTCCTTGAGATCCGTCTCGAACTGGCTGTAGGGAATCCGCGCAATCTGGTGAGTAGTCGCGAAAAAGGACTGAAATGCCGCAAGAAGCAGGAAAGCGATAATCCAGTACCAGATGTTGAACCGCGTCTTCCTATTCATCTCCATGGCCGACTACTCCTACCGGATTACCAGAAGGAGTCGCGCACCCTCACGGATCAGTTCAAGCGCCAATACGCTAGGTTTTTCGGCGATCCTGCGCTGCAACTCGGTGACGGAAGCGACCGGAACTCTATTGAGCGCGACGATCATGTCACCTGCTTGAAGGCCGGCACCGGCAGCCGCGCTGCCGGAAGCCACCTTTTCGATCACCACGCCGTAACCTCCGGCTTGCTGCGCCTCTTCGCCAGAAGCATTCCTCATCGTAGCGCCCTCGAGCGGCGTGCCGGAGAGAGTTGCGGATGACCGATCGTCCATCGCAATGGTAGCCGTGATCACCTTCTCCTCGTCGCCGCGCTTCACCGTGAGGCTTAGCTTGCTGCCGGCAGGCATGAGGCCGATGCGGTTCCTGAGGTCGGTCGCACCACCGATCGGGCGTCCGTCAGTTGCGGTGACCACGTCTCCGGTCTTCAGTCCGGCCTGTTCAGCCGGCGAGCCCGACTCGACGTTGGCGATCAGTGCGCCGCGGAGGTCACCGAGTCCGAGAGCCTCCGCCAACTCCGGCGTCAGATCCTGGATGCCGATGCCTAGCTCGCCGCGCTCCACCTTGCCGTGCGCGATCAACTGGTTCATGACCGACGCCGCCATGCTGCTTGGCACGGCAAAGCCTATACCGACGCTGGCTCCGGCGGGGCTGAGAATTGCAGTATTGATGCCGACCAATTTGCCGTCGAGCGTCACCAGGGCACCACCTGAGTTTCCAGGGTTGATCGAGGCATCTGTCTGGATGAAGTCCTCATAGCCTTCGATATTCAGACCGCTTCGCCCCAATGCGCTGACGATGCCTGAGGTCACAGTCTGGCCAAGCCCGAACGGATTGCCAATCGCTACGACGTAGTCACCGACTTTGAGTGCATGAGAATCCCCGATCTGAATAGCGGTAAGGTTTGGAGCATTGACCTGCAACAGAGCGATGTCCGTGTCCTTGTCGCTGCCGATCAATTTGGCCGAAAGCTGTCGTCCATCCTTCAGCGTTACAGAAATCTCACTGCCCTCGTCGACGACGTGATGATTGGTAAGCACATATCCTTTGGCGGCGTCGACGATGACGCCGGATCCTGCGCTCATCCTCGGTCGTTGTTGCTGTTGCGGCAGATTGAAGTAGCGGCGGAAAGTGGGATCGCTGAAGAGAGGATTGTCTCGCGGCGGTGCGCGGGAGACGACCGCGATGTTGACGACGGCCGGCGTGACTTGTTCAAGCATCGGCGCCAGAGATGGAAGTGACGCCGAAGCGGTGCCAGATTGCGGGGTTTGCGAGGTGACCGGCGCTATCGTAAGCAGGATTGCTGCAAAGGCGATCACGACTGACGCGGCAATCCTGTGAAATCCCTGGCGGATATCGAACATGGTTTGCTCCTTGGATTTGACGGGAGGTCAATGCCGCCCAGCCGCAACGCAAACTAAGAAGCGGGCCCGGAGTTCCGGGCCCGCTCGCATTTGCCTCAAGTGGTCGACAGCGGGTGGTTGTGAGTGAACCAGATGCTGCCCGCGGCCAAAACCGCGACCACGATGCCGGCAATCAGATGTGCCCACATTGCAGCGGCCACGGCCGAGAAACCCAGGACCCATGGCGCCACGACAGACCAGACGCCGAGCACCAGGTTGATCCATTCTTCCGCCTCGTAAAATGCGAAGAGCGCGGCGGCGGCGATCACGGTGATGGCAGCGCCGACAATCCAGGCATTCCACGGTGCATATGCCTCGGTTGCGAAACCAAGGAGCCAGGGTGACAGGAAAAGAGCCAGCCCAGCAACGATATTGATGATATCGAATGCTGCACGGTCCTTTGAAGACTGAGACTTCATCATTGTCGTTTCTCCTTCTTGTTTGCATCATCATTGAACCGCCTCCGGTGGCGTGGAGACGGGTGCTGCAGCGGCGATTGTTCGCCGTTGCCGCGAAGGCGAGTGGCCGGATCGGCGGAGTGAAGTCGCTTTGTCCCTGCCGGTCCGCCCAGAAAAGGTGCGAGCTCGCTGCTGGTGAACGAGCCTCTTGCAATCTCCTGCAGCGCGAGTTCGCTGACGCAGGCATCTGAAGGATCCAGCCTCGGCTCCGCCCCTCGATAAAGGGCGCGGCTTCGTGCGGCCGCAGCCATAGTCAGCGCGAACCTGTTGGGCAGGATCTTCTCGCAATCGAAGACGATAGATGGGTTCATGGCTCCACCTCACGCGGCATCTCGGTTGATCGTCGGCTGAAGATCTCGCCTCTCGACGTTGCGCTCGAGGTCAAGCAGTGCCTGCAGCGTCCGATCTCGGACAACGTCAGCAGGCGATGGCCATGTTGCGGGTTCATAGACGTGGGTCTGCAAAGCGGGGCCTTGTGCCTGTCCGCAGATCTTCTGACATGCGGCGGGACCGAGCCGTTGCAATGCAGCGTCGGAGAAGGCACGAGATGTCCGGCGCGTTTGCTGGCGGGTTCTCTGCTTTGTCGACGCCGCGGCACTACTCGCCTGACGCTGCACTCTGTAGGTCAGCCCCTGGCGCTCCGCATATCGGATTGCTGATTCAAGGGTTGGAAATTCCAGCTCAACCTGCGTGAGCGTATCGGTACTGCCCGTATAGCCCATCAAAGGCTCGATGAACGGTGCGCTACGGCGCTGGAAGACGAGCCGCCAGCCTTTCGTTCGCCGGGTGCCTGACGTCATCGCCGAGCGCGATGGCTTGAAGATTCGGGCGACAGCATCCTCGGGAAATACCGAGCGGCCGAATGACAGAGGCTTCCGCTGGTTGTCGTTTGCTGGCCAGCTATCCGAAACAGCCGTATGTGGTTTCTGCGTCTCTCTGTTGTGCGTCTCTCTGTTAACGTCCATCATCATATCCCTCCCTATCGGCGAAGGATGCCGACGGCCGCCACAAGGCCGGCCGTCGGTTGGGTCAATTGGTTAGCTCTTGATGGCGATCCGCTTGACTTGCGACTGCGCCTGCTCACTCTTCGGCAAGGTCACTGTCAACACACCGTTTTTGAAGCGGGCGTCGATAGCGTCTTCCTTGACCTCGGCACCGAGCGGAATGCGACGCTCGAAGCGACCGTAGTAGCGCTCGGAGAACTGGCGATCCTTGTCCTCCGTCTCGGACTGCTTTTCGCCTTTCAGCGTGAGCACGCCGTCATTGAGCAGGACTTCTATGTCCTTTTCCTCAAGGCCAGGCACCTCGGCCGTCACCTTGATCTCCTTCTCGCTGTCGGAGATCTCGACGCTCGGCCATCCGCCACCAAAGGCTCTGGGGCCAGTCAACGACGGAAAGTTGGAACCGAATCCGCGGAATGCCTCGTCGAACAATCGGTTCACCTCGCGATGCAGGGACAGGAACGGATCACGATCATCATCACGCAACAGGCTGGGAGCCTGATGGCCGTTGTTCCCGCTCCAGGGAATGAGATCACGAACACTCATGTCTTTTCTCCTTTCTCTTGGATTGGCAGCGAAGCATTCACATCGGCGCCGGGTGTGCCCGGCGCCGATGCGCCTTTCGAGGCTTACGCTGCTTGCGTCTCAGCTTCGATCTGCTTGGGCTCGAACTTCGGAAGGGCCTGGCCGGTTCCGATTTCGATCTGGCGCGGCTTCATTTCTTCAGGGATCTCGCGCTTCAGATCGATGATCAACAGTCCGTCGACAAGTTCAGCCCTTTCGACCTTGACATAGTCGGCAAGTTCGAACCGGCGCTGGAAGCTTCGCTGAGCGACGCTGCGATGAAGATATTGCACGTCGTCATCGCTATCCGCCTTCTTGCCCGCAACCACGAGCAGGTTCTGCTCCTGCGTCATCGTCAGTTCATTCTGGGAGAATCCCGCCACCGCCATTTCGATGCGGTATTCATCCTCGCTCGTCTTGAGGATGTCGTAGGGCGGCCAGTTGTCGACGGTGTCGATGCCGGCTTGAAGCGCACCTAACATGCGGTCAAAGCCGATGCTCGACCGGAACAGGGGAGAGAAATCGAGGTTTGTCCTCATAGCCATATCCTCCTTTGAAGCAACATGGATACAAGGAGACGCCAAGAGCTACCGGCGTCTCCTGGACTTTGCCGGTCCCAATTGGGCTACCAGCATAAATCATTTAATTCAGGCTATTAGCGGTTCAAGAGGGGCCGGCCATCCAAAACGAAAAAATGCAATTGCTGCGCTGTGCCATCGTGTGGAATCGGTAAAATGCTGCGTCGCGGCGCGGGCGGAGAAAGGGACCCAGTTGCGCGACCGCTGATATTCAAGGCGCAATGGATACCCGCGCCCCCGGTTCAGCCAGGCTGTCAAAAAAAGCCCCGCGCTGGACGCGGGGCTAGTGAGCGTACATGGAAAGGGGTTCAATGAAGGCTAGGGGAAAGACCTTCAGATCCGCCCGCTGAACGCATGGAA
The DNA here is from genome assembly GCF_052871115.1 of Rhizobium sp. LARHSG275. NCBI lineage: Bacteria > Pseudomonadati > Pseudomonadota > Alphaproteobacteria > Hyphomicrobiales > Rhizobiaceae > Rhizobium > Rhizobium sp. LARHSG275. Next base: position 118,932 of record NZ_JBIXJN010000013.1, read on the forward strand.
GCAAAAAAAGTTCCGGCGCGGCCGATGAACGCTCCGCCTCGCCGCGCGAGCACTTTCGGGCTTACGGGCCTTCTTTAAAACGTGATTACATGCGACAATCGATCATCATCCGCCATCGACCCAGGCGCGGATGGCTGGGAGATATTAGTTGCTCTTGCCTGTACAGGAGCAACAGATATGGCTCGCTACTTTTTCAACGTTCATGACGGCATCTCCATTCAGGATACGGTGGGCTCAGAGCACCCGGACCTCCAAAGCGCCCGCAGCGAAGCTGTTGAGACCATAGCCGAGCGGCTGAGGGGCGCTCTGTTGAAGAAGGCCGACGTCTCGGCATGGCTGATGAACGTCACCGATGAGCAGGGGGTCACGGTCATGGTTCTTTCCTTCACGGCCGCCGTCCAGATCGTGGACCAGGTCTACCTTGCTACGCAAGAATCCGGCGCATTGTAGCAATGTCAAAACCGCACAGAAGACCGGCGCCTCTTGGCCTGTGAAGATGGTCTGGCACATAAGCGAAACATTGCCGGCGCTTCGCCGTACGTCGACAGGAGATCGGGCTCAATCCCGCCGGAGGCTGGGCCATGTCCGACTTTTCGCAGTCAAACATCCAAAACCTTCTTCTCAGAGCACTTGCGCCTGAAGCATTCGATCTGCTGCAGGCGACGATGCAGCCGCGCGAGCTTCCGGTGCAGTTCGAACTGGTCGCGCCTGATGTGCCAAGTGAGACCGCCTGCTTCCTTGAGAGTGGCTTAGCATCAATTGTTGCCACCAACTCCGATGACGAGTCCGTCGAAGTCGGGCATGTCGGATATGAGGGCATGGCAGGAGCCCATGTGTTCCTGAAGGTCGATCAAACGCCAAACAGGACCTTCATGCAGGTCGAGGGGCACGGAATTTCGGTGCCGGTATCCGCACTTCTTTCCATGGCGCAACGAGTTCCGTCGGCCAACGACCTGCTGCTCAAATATGTGCATTGCTGCGAGTTGCAGCTTGCCCATTCCGCCCTTGCCAATGCCCGTTACACCATGCCCGGGCGGCTGGCCCGATGGCTGTTGATGTGCCACGACCGGCTGCGCGACAGAGATCTGCCTCTTACCCACGAGTTCCTCTCGCTTATGCTCGGCGTACGACGTGCAGGCGTCACCAATGAAATCCACATCCTCGAGGGCGTGCACGCGATCAAGGCGACGCGGGGGAATATCCGGATTTTGGACCGGCCCAAGCTGGAGGACTTGGCCGGCGGCTCCTATGGTGTCCCAGAGCACGAATATGAACGGCTCATTGGGGTCCCCATCAGGCGGACTTGACCTCGGAAAAGTGGCAGCTTTTCCCATGCATCGCTGACATCCTAAGGCGCGATGCAGCTAATCCGGCGCCCAACAAATCATAAATTTTCAATAAAACTATAATTTATGACTAATCTTTCCAAGATATCTGCTGAAAACTATCAAACTATAGCTAATTATAAGAGATGACTTGTAGTTCGTATATGGTGGACGGAGACTGTGCTTGACGGCGGTGGGAGAAATCGGCAAATGCACAGAACTATACTGACTGGACTATCTATGGTGTTTCTCGGAACCCAAGCTATTGCTGCTACCGCGATGATAGGAAAGGAGCTTCAGGCCCTGCTTTCAGACGGCAAAGTGATTGCGCTGGGCGGCCCAAAAGAGGGTTATAGTGGCGAGCTTTCTGTACTCAAGGACGGCACCGCACATGGTCAGGTTAAACTCGATTCCGGAGATGTAATCTCAATTGATGGCATGTGGCGCATTTCTGGCAACACGTTCTGCAGTAGCTGGAAGGGTGGGAGGGACGCGGGCACGGCGGTATGTGACACCTGGAATAAGACAGGCCCGAAGTCTGTCAGCGAGTTGAACGGAAAAAGAATATTGGCGGAAATTCTTAGAAATAGCCTCGAGCCATGATCGATTTGCAAGCCGGGCGCGGGCGCTGCAAGCATCGGTGAAGCAGGTGAGATGCCGTCCTCTTTGAATTGGAGGATCCGCAACATCGATCAAGAGCACCGTCGACCTGCAAGCCGTGGCGGCCGCCCGGCTTAACAGGAGACAGCGGTTTTCGGGGTGAAAACCAGCCGAGCGACCGGCTCTCAAATCGCCTGAGAGTTCGGCGGTTCCGCTTCTCACCCGAAAGGACGATACCTTCACGAAGCACGAAGCGTCGGCCCTGGGCGATCGCCGGTATCGGGATGTCGTCGTCGACCGAAAAGATGGAAGAAGTGTTCCAGACGTCGGACGTCACGCCGCTGGCCGAACCTCATATTCTCCGCCTGTTCCGCCCCTATCAGCGCGGCTTGCCTTGCAATACGGCGATTCAATCCCGCATTGATCCTGCATCTCAACTGATGTATACCTTCTGAGGTACGTACATCATATTCATGGCTTGCGGGCGGAGACGAGCGTTGCGAGGCCTGAATTCCAGACCTGCAGTTCGGCCATGCGATGAGAGGGACTTCGGGAGGGGAGCATGACGGCCTTACAACTCAATCCAGAATGTGCCATCGCCGATGAGCAGTCGCTTTGGGCGCTGTTCGAGCCGACCCACGCCCTGGCAATCGTGAAGTGTCAGAATTCGCTTGGCGAGCACGCGCAGGAATTCATTCGGCGCTCGCCGTTCTTCTGCATCGGCACGCAGAGTTCGGAGGGAAGGGCCGACGTCAGTCCTCGCGGCGACCCTCCGGGGTTCGTCAAGGTTCTTGACAAGCACACCCTGGCGATCCCGGATCGACCCGGCAACAATCGTCTTGATACCTTAAGCAACATCATCGCCAACCCGAATGTCGGGCTGTTGTTTCTCGTCCCCGGTTTCGACGACACATTGCGCGTCAACGGGCGAGCAAGTCTGACCAATGATCCTCAACTGCTGGCTGGCATGAGCGTTGCCGATCGTCTCCCGAAACTCGCTATTATCGTGACGGTAAGCGAAGTTTTCATGCATTGCGCCAAGGCATTCAGACGGTCCCGCTTGTGGAGCCCGGATCATTTCCAGGACCGCACCGAGATGCCCTCGCTCATGAAGATCATTCTGGATGAGACGACAGGGGCGCCGAGGGACGCGGATGAAATGCGAAAGATGGACGAAGACCTGGAACAAGCCTACCGAAGGACACTTTACTAAAGCATGATGCCCGCAGAAGCGGGCGGTGGCGACGCTCCAAACAGGCCGGCGGCTCATTGCGGATCAGAACGGCGCTACCCGTCCTTTCCGACGGTCGTGACTTTTCGCAGAGGTCTCAGATCGCGGTCTGCATCAGATAAGGAGATTTCTCGACGGGAACCCGCGCGACGATCTTCATCACCAGCGTGGGAGCGACATCGGGAACAGAGCTCACTCGTCCGTCTTTGTAGAGCACCCGCAAGACGCAGGTCTCGCTATCATATTCAAGTTCGGCGATCGTCTTTGAATGGACCAGAAATTGCATCTTCAGCTGCCTCCTGCACTGCAGCATGACCAATGAAAATGACCGACCGCCGCCCACCCTCGAGGACAATACTTGATCGGCACGAAAACTCTTTGCCATTTCGGCGGCCGGCGCTGTCCGAAACGCGATCCAGAAGACATGCGTCCCACCAAATCGTGCCGGCGAAGCCGTGAAGAAATCTAGTAAAATCCACCATCGAAATCGCGTGAAATCAGCGTGACACACGCCCCGCGACTATATGCGACCCGGGACCACCAGAATAAGATGTGCGTAGCGCCTGCCGCAACGAGGCCGAACGCAGTTGCACCGCGGTCGTCGGCTGAAGGTGAGTATCAGGGCAGGGTCGCGATCGCTTGACTCTCGCATGCGACCCCTATGATCATCTGCCGATGATCGTTCCGCGCATTCACACTCGCCTCTCGCTGGCCAGGGATCTCGACAGTCTCGGCATTCGCGCCGGCGACATGGTCATGGTCCACGCCGCGATGAAGCGGGTGGGGCGGCTGCTCAACGGGCCTGATGTACTGATCGAAGCGCTTCGCGATGCCGTGGGCCCCGCCGGCACCATCGTTGCCTATACCGACTGGAACGGTGACTATGATGCGTTGCTGGATGAAAATGGCCGCGTCCCGCCGGAATGGCGCGCCCATATCGCGCCGTTCGATCCGGCTGTTTCCCGCGCTGCCCGCGATAACGGCGTGCTCGCCGAATTCATTCGAACGACATCAGTGGCAAGACGCAGCGGCAATCCGGGCGCCTCGGTCGCGGCGATCGGCGCGCGCGCGGATTGGCTCACCGCCGACCACCCGCTCGATTACGGCTATGGAGAGACATCGCCGCTCGGCAGGCTGGTGGCGGCAGGCGGCAAGGTTCTGATGGCCGGAGCTCCGCTCGACACCATGACCCTGCTCCACCATGCAGAACACCTGGCGCGAATTCCGAACAAGCGCCTCCGCCGCTACGAGGCGCCCTTTGCCACATCGGCCGGCGTGGTGTGGCGGATGCTGGAAGAATTCGACACAAGCGACCCGGTCGTGCCGGGCCTTGACGACGATTATTTCGGCGGGATCGTGGGCGCGTTTCTCACCAGCGGGCAGGGTGCGCAGGGCCTAGTCGGAGACGCAGGATCGGTGCTGGTCGATGCGGCCGCGATCTGCAGCTTCGCTGTCGCATGGCTGGAGCATCATGTTCGGCTTGAAGGCTGAGCGGCTAAGCCGCGCGTTGCTTTAAAACAGGTGGTCGACACATTGCTCGGTCTCCCACGTCTTGAGGAAAATCGCCAGCCTGGCAATCCAACCGATAGTCTGGCTTCCCCATTCCTGTGCCCCGCGTATTCGCCCATCAGCCGGATGTGGCGGACGATCACAAAGCGATGGCGCTTCGACGTCGTCCGGCGTTCAGGGGTTGACCCAGCCGGAGGAGGTCAGCGCGCCGAGATGATCGTAGGCAAAGACTGCGCGTTGGTTGTCGGCGTGGCGCAGCTGGAGCCAGTCCAGCGTCTCGGCCCGGAATATCAGCACCCCGAAGAAGGCCTGTCCATCGGCGTCTGCGACCGCCGCCTCGCTTGCTGGCCGCTCGCCGATGTCGTCGCCCGGCGGCCCGCCCATATAGGTGCTGCGCGTCGACAGCGGCAGCAGGCTCCAGGCCTCGGCCGCGCGTTCGCTCGACGGTCCGTTGAGTTCGGCCGATCCTTGAAGGCGAAGCTGCACTTTCGGCTGCGGGCCGAAGCCGAGGATGGTGACCCGAGGATTGGCCGATATTTCCAGCCATTTAGGGCTTCTGACATCCGTATGGATTTCCAGCATGCGCCGCGCCGCATCGACGCGCCTCAGCACCACCATGCGGGCTTGCGGCCGGCCGCCGGCGTCGACCGAACAGAGGTTCAGGTAGCGGAAGGCCGACTGCGGGTCGGCGGCGGCCCCTTCGAGCTCGGCCCAGGCCGATGCATCGACCTCGGCGAGGGTCACTCTGTCGCCTCCGCGTGCTTTATCTCACCGGCCTTGACGTTCCAGTTGAAGCACATCGCTGTTTTCCTTGGGCGTAGAGATCCTGTCAGACGGACCGGGTAAGGCCGCCGTCGATCCTGAGGCTCTGGCCGGTGATATAGCCCGCTCCCTCGGAAATGAGGAAGGAAATCGTTGCGGCCACTTCGGCGCTGGTGCCGTAGCGCTTCATCGGCACGCTGTCGCGGCGCTCCTCCGTCGGCGGCAGGCTGTCGATCCAGCCCGGCAGCACGTTGTTGATGCGAATGCCGTCGCCAGCATAGGTATCGGCGTAAATCTTGGTGTAGGCCGCGAGCCCGGCGCGGAAGACGGCCGAGGTCGGGAACATCGCGGACGGTTCGGACACCCAGGCGGTGGAGATATTGACGATTGCGCCCGACTTCTGCGCCTGCATGACCGGCGTGACCAGCCGAACCGAGCGGATGACGTTCATCAGGTAGACCTCGAGGCCGGTATGCCACTGTTCGTCGGTGATCTCGGTGATCGGCGCACGCGGACCGTGACCGGCGCTGTTGACGAGAGCGTCGATCCGGCCCCACTTTTCCATGCATGCGTCCACCAGGCGCTTGAGGTCGTCGTTGGATTGGTTCGAGCCGGTGACGCCGATGCCGCCCAGTTCTTTCGCAAGCGCCTCGCCCTTGCCCGACGAGGATAGGATGGCGATCTTGAAGCCATCGGCCGCCAGCCGCCTCGCGGCTTCCGCACCCATGCCGCTGCCGCCGGCCGTAATGATTGCTACCTTTTCTACTGCCATCGCCGCTCTCCCTACTCGGTTTGCACCCATTGCCGGGCATTGATCCCTGGGATATCATGGGTCCCAAGCGGGAACGAACCAGTTTTCCTGAAATGTCCCAGTAGAAAAACTATCGAACGTCTATGCTGATCGGCAATCTTCCCTCTCTTAACGGCCTCAAGGCCTTCGACGTGGCAGCGCGCCATCTGAACTTCCGGCTTGCGGCCGAAGAGCTCGGCGTCACCCAGGGAGCCGTCGCCCAGCACGTGCGCGGGCTTGAGGCGGAACTCGGGGTGACATTGTTCGAGCGCCTGCCGAAATCATTGGCGCTGACGGGCGAGGGGCGAAGCTACGTCGCCGATGTCAGGCGCGCCTTCGAATTGCTCGCAAACGCGACGGCAAACCTGAAGCCTCAACCGGTCAAACTGGTGGTCAGCACGACACCGACCTTCGCCTCGAGATGGCTGATCCCGCGTCTTCCGGACTTTACCTCGAGGCATCCCGATCTCGATCTCCACATCCTGGCGACAGACCGCATTTCCAGCTTCCAGGTCGACGGCGTCGATCTCGCCGTCCGATATGGCAGCCCTCCCTTCGGCCCAGGCCTTGCCGCCGAACTGCTGTTCGAGCAGGAGATCATTGCCATCTGCAATCCGAGCCTCGTCGCCGAGGGAGCCGAGCCGCAGAACGCCGAAGAACTCTCGCACTACACGCTCCTTCACGATGCCCATAATTCCTGGCCCGAATATATCGATCGTTTCCTCGGCGGCGGCGACCCCTCGCTGTTTCGGGGCATCAGCTTCTCACAGACATCGCACGCGATCGAAGCTGCCATCGCCGGGCAGGGCATCGCTGTGGCAACCCGCGCCTTCGTCTCGACCGACATCGAGGCGGGCAGGCTGAGGCAAGTCTTCGACGGCGCCCTCAGAGCGCAGTCCCACGTCTATCTGGTGAAGCCGCGATATCGGAAGTCCGAAGCCGTGGACAAGCTTCAGGACTGGCTGCGCTCGCAGGTGCAGGCCTGATGGCTGCTCTTACGGCACCCCTTCTGGGACCATTTGACTTCCAGACTCGATTGCTCGGCAGATTAGACTTGTCGCCGCCCGAACCATCGTTCGCACGCAGCGCAGTACTCCAGCACGGTCTAATTGTCGCAGGTCGGAACCCACTCCCCACCAAAGCGTTTGCGGGTGGGGCGATTATGCCCTTTCGGAGGAAATGCACATGCTGAGATCGATTTTGATCGCGGCCGTATTTGCGGCTGCGGGCACTATGCCCGCCTATGCCGCATCTATGGCGAAATGTGACGACGCTTCCATAACGGCCTTGCAGACCAAGGTGGACGCAATGGCCGATCAGACGAAGAAAACAGCCGCCACCAAACAGGTGGCCATGGCGAAGGATGCCATGAAGGCGCACAAGATCAAAACTTGTGTGACGCATATGGAAAACGCCGAGAAGGGCATGAGCAAGATGTAACGGCGCACCCGGCGTAGTTGAAATCAGAGGATGAGGCCCGGGCTTCCGGGCCTCAAATCGAGGGGATACTCCGGATGGGAATATCCGGACGGCGACAGCTACGCGACGCTTCCGTTGCCAGGTGCGCTGCACGTCAACAGTGCGCAGACTTACGACGCCGCTGCCCTCGCCGGCCTTGGCGTGATTCAGGCGCCACTCTTGGGGATTGGCCAATACTTTAAGAGCGGAGCGCTTGTGGAGATCATGCCCGATTTTCGTCGCCGGGCGCTCCCCGTATCCCTCATCGTAGCACATCGGAGCAATCTGTCGCGCCGAGTCCGCGCATTCATGAAGCGGATCGAAGATGTGCTGACGCCGTATCTGGAATAGATGGCCGATTTTGGGACGACCCACTTTGCCCGAGAACAGCGAGGAGAAGGCGCAAAACAACCTTATCCTTCGACAACGAAAAAAGTCCGCTTAGGGCCGACGGGCCGGTGGCCCTAAGTGCTGATGTCCCTGACAAGTTCCCCTATATCGACCTTCTCGGGCGTTCCTTTACCCTGCCCCAAGGGTGGGCGAAGGTCGAAGCGATCGCCGACTGCGCCGACGCACCGCCGATCCTCCGGCTGCCGAGCAGACCTGAATTCAGAGCAGCCGGTCGACACATCGCTCGGTCTCCCACGTCTTGAGGAAATTTGCTTCCCGGGCAATCCAGCCGACAGCCTCGCTTCCCCATTCCTGTGCCCGGCTGGCGTATTCGCCCATCAGCCAGATGTGGCGGACGATCACGAAGCGGTGGGCGGCTTCGAAGTCGTCAGGCCTGATCGGCCGGACGGCTCGATAGGCATCGACGAAGGCGTCCCACATGGCGGTCGACGTCCGGCCGAAGGATGTTTGCGCCCACAAAAACACCGACAAGTCGTAGGCGAGGTATCCCGGACCGCCGTCATCGAAGTCGAAAAATACGGCTTCGCCGGCGTCGTTGATCCGTGCGTTGAAGCCGTGACAGTCACCATGGCAATAAGTCGACGTCAAATTGGTGGAGGCTTCAATCGCGTGTGCGGTCCGCGCCGCGATGGCTTGAAGATCGCTGCGGACGTCGACGTCTTCCACGACGCCGCTATCGCATATGCGGGCGAGCGGCCGATGCAGCAAGTGTTCGAGGTCGAGCCGATAGAGCGCTCCGTCCGGCTGGAAGGTCTCGGCGGCGTTGTGCAGCAGAGCAAGGGCCTTGCCGTTGGCCCTTGCATCGCCGGAATCCGCCGCATCCGGCTTGCGGCCCTCGATCGCCCGGAAGAGCACCGCCTGACGCACACCCTCCGGCGCCTGTCCCTCGACGAACAAGCTGCCCTCGCGTGTCGCGATGGCTGCTGCGACCGGAACGCCCGATTGCGAGAGATGCGCCAGGAAAGCCGTTTCGGTCTTGACGTCGGCCCGGCCACGGGCGCGGCGATGAGAAAGCCGGAACACGTAACTTTCTCCGTTGCTCCCGAGGGCAAGATACACATCATTCAAGCCGCGTTGCAGCATCCGGCAGGAAACCGGCCCCGCAAGCGGATAGTGCTGATCGATGAACCGTTCGATGGCAGCAACCTGTGGGGTCGAATAGAGCGGATTAAAATCGAGCATGGGCGCTGTACCATCGGGCTTTGCTGGCAGGCTGCTTCCGCGGTGAGAAGGCCATGAAGGCGGTGGCGGCCGCAAAACAAAATGCTGGTTTCTCAATGTGATCAAGAATTAAGTCAAGGCCAGCGATTTCGATCTCGATCATCGGCAAAGCCTGGGCCAGCTCCGTCGTCGGTGGAACGGGCAACTGGATCCTTGCGACCATTCGTGTCGCCTGCAGCACCTGGTCCAGGTTGATCGAAACAGGATCTTGTAGTTGGCATTGCTGTCGAAGGGCGGATCGCGATAATTTCAGATCGACGCTTGTGAAAGCGACACTTTTATCCACAATCGAAACCTGTGATGCTGTCCTTCCGCTTCAAGGCTAACAGTTTGCGACTCCGGAGTGTCTGTGAAACTTCTGACATCAGTTATCATTCTCGCGTTGGGTACAGCTTCGGCTGCACAGGCTGAACGGCGTTGCGGTTGGTTGTCTAATCCGGCCACGGGAAAGTGGGAGCTGTACGATGCCAAGGGAGGCTGGCAGATCATGTTTTTGGGAGGCGACGGAAGCCGGGCTGAAGGCGTCGATAAAATTCCGGACCTGACGGCAGGTGAATACGTGTACACGTTCGCAATCCACGGCTACGCGTGCGCATGCATGAACGTCGATGCTGATCAAGAAGCCATTACCCGCATCTATTCAGTTCAGCAGCTGCCGTTGGCCACGTGCCGAAACGACCCCGCCATCCAGTACTTTCTGAAGCAAGATTAGTCGCTGCCAAAGTTAGGCACCTGCCGGCCTGCCGAACGTCCGCATGGTTGAGGAATTGGGATTTCACATTTGCAACTGCAGCCGGCACAGATGGAAATCCGTCTGAGTTGGGTCGCGCCGGGTCAAGCTTTTCATTATCCACGCCCAAGCGCGAAAATAATGACTCTTTTCAGCTCATTCGAACGTCCTTGTTGCGACTGCCTTTGCGCGGTCGGATCGAATGAGGAAAAGAAGATGGATTTGGATGGAAAACGGATCGTTGTCGTCGGTGGTAGCCGCGGTTTGGGCTTCGGAATGGTCGGGGCCTTTGTAGCGCGCGCAGCTAATGTGACCGTCGTGGCGCGCGACTCGACGATTTTGCAAGCGGTGGGAGAGCAACTGGCCGTCACGACTGTGGCTGCCGATGCGACCAGCGCCGACGCGGCAAAGAGGATCATGTCGGAGACACGACCCGATGTCGTCATCATGAACGCCGGCGCGGAACCGCCCATGGACCGTATCGACCGTATTGGCTGGGAGGCGTTCACGACCAACTGGAACGTCGATGTGAAGGCCGCCCTGCATTGGGTCCAGGCCGCTCTGACGTTGCCGATGGCGCCGGGCGGGCTGGTCGTTCTCGTTTCCAGCGGAGCCGCGGTGCAAGGCTCGCCGCTATCGGGAGGCTATGCAGGAGCAAAACGGGCGCAGTGGTTCATTGCAAAATATGCCGAGGGCTTGTCGACCCAGCTCGGCCTGGGCCTGCGTTTCCGGGTCATCGTTCCCCGGCAGATGTTCGCAGGAACCGGCGTGGGCAACGCCGGAATCTCCGGTTATGCTGCGGCGGCGGGCCGGACATTCGCAGAACAGGCAGCTGCCTGGCCGGACATGACACCGCGCGGCTTTGGCGATACGGTAGCCGAACTGATCGGCGAGACGGCGCTGGAAGAGGCTATGATCTACGCAGTGCGGGGAGATACGGGCGTGACGGTCATCAATGATGGATGAAGCTGCCCTCGAAGGAGAAGCGAAGAGCACACTCTACGTGGCGCTGGCCAAGGAGGCGGATGCAGTTCGCCCGGAACTGCATCGCTATGCCGCCCGGTTGGTCGGCTCGGTGATCGACGGCGAGGACGTGATTCAGGACGCGTTGGTCAATGCGTTCGCGATGGTCGGCTCGATCTCGTCCGGCACGCCGCTGCGACCATGGCTGTTTCGCATTGTTCACAATCGCGCCATCGATACGCTGCGCCAGCGAAGTACCCATCCGTCAGAGCCGCTGGAGACGGCCTTTGATCTGGCGGATGCCAGTGCTGTTGATCCGGAGGATGCGCTGATAAGGCAGGACACGGTGCGGATCGCCTTGGCTCACTATGCCAAATTGCCGGTGCCGCAGCGTAGCGCGGTGATCCTCAAGGATGTGCTGGGAGAGCCCATCGCAGACATCGCCGCGCTATTGGGCCTGAGTATCGATGCTGTCAAAGCCCATCTCTCACGTGGTCGGGCAGGATTGCGATCCATCACCGAGAGGGAGTCCGAAGTTCCGCTGCCCCCAAGCGCCGAGGTTCTGAATTTCGCAGCGCTCTTCAACGCGCGGGATTGGACGGCCCTGCGCAGGCTGCTTGCCGAGGATGTTCGGCTTCGTCAGGCACGACGGCCGCAGGTCTCCGGTGCGGCGAATGTTGGCCGATTCTTTTCCTATTATGCGGATTATCCGCGGGTTTGGATCGAACCGGCTTGTCTGGAGGGCAGGGAAATATTGCTGGTCTCGGCTGCGCCGTCCGCTGCTCCTGCCTACTTCATGCTGCTCGAATGGAGGGACCAAAAGATAACACTGATCCGCGACCATCGATATGCGACCTACGTCATGGAGGACGCGGCTGTGACGCCGGCCGCATCGCAACGCGAATCTTAGGCCCGGCGCTTTCACGGCTCGTGCCGGCGCACGGATCGCCGCGTCAAAGCAGGCCGCTTTCGGTCTGAGGCCACAATGACCTCTATGACCGCGAGCTGCCATGCTGAATTTTTGATAGACCCTGTCGATTCCGGCACCGTAAGATCGACAAAGCCTGATCAACATGGAATGAGCCAAATGCCCGTCTTTCATGCCAAATGCAGCTGCGGCGCCCTGGCCCTGGAGGTCGATGGTGAACCGGTCCACAATCACACATGCACCTGCACGCGCTGCCAGCGTGCATCCGGCAGCGCACTGGCACATAATGTGTGGTTCCGGCAGGAACATGTGCGGGTCGTTTCCGGAGACTCTTCCGTTTGGTTTCCGCAAGGCGAGACGACGCCTGATGTGATGAAAGCCTTTTGCCGGGTCTGCGGTGGCGGCGGCTTCTCGAAGTCCGGAACATACCTCCCCGGCACCGTTGTTATCGCCGGCGGCACATTCGCCGATCCAGCGTTTCCTGCGCCCGATCACGTTCACTGGTGGGACAATCGCCCGCATTGGATCGATCTCGCCCAATCGATCGAGCGTCATGGCGGAGATTAGCGTTTCCAGAAACGCGAGACTGCGGCTAAAGATTGCAAAGATGACGAACTCTAGGGGCCAGGATGCGCCGCATTTTGGTGATGCGGCATCAGTCCGTCTTCGGCTCCCCGGGAAGTTGGCCGTACGCCGTCAGAATGGCCTTGATCAGGCCCGGGAAGCGCTCATCCAGCTCGGTGCAGCGCGTTTGGTTGCGCATCTCCACACCCTGGCGCTCGCTCAGGATCAGCCCGGATTCGCGCAGCACTTTGAAATGGTTGGACAGCGACGATTTGGGAATGACGCGGTCGCCGAGATCGGCAAGCGCAGAACATGTTCCGCCACCGGCGGCGCCGGCAAGCTTTGCATAAATGGCAACGCGCTCCGGATCCGACAGCGCATAGAGGATCGCTTCGGGCTTGATGTCCTCCAGGTCTGGGTGAAACAGCGGTCTCATGAATTTTATATAGCGTCCCTTGACATCGAGATCAATAGTTCCGAATTTCTGAACTATGGAACAAGCCTGCCAATCCCGGCGGCGATCCAGATCTGAAGGAACGAGAAATGGCTAAGCTCACAGGAAAGGTCGCTGTCGTTACGGGCGCCTCCAAAGGCATTGGCGCTGCGATTGCCAAGGCACTCGCAGCGGAAGGTGCGCAAGTGGTGGTCAACTATGCTTCGAGCAAGGCGGGAGCCGACGCCGTCGTTCAGGCGATCGATGCAGCCGGCGGCAAGGCCATCGCGGTGCAAGGCGATGTTTCAAAGGCAGAACAGGCGCAAGGCGTGGTCGATGCCGCGATCAAGGAATTCGGCAAGCTCGACGTGCTGGTCAACAACTCCGGCGTCTATGAATTCGCCCCGATCGGCGATGTGACCGAGGAGCACTATCGCCGCATGTTCGACGTCAATGTTCTCGGCGTTCTCCTGACCACCCAGGCGGCGGCCAAACATCTCGGCGAGGGCGGCAGCGTCATCAACATCTCCTCGGTGGTCACCAGCCTGGGGCTGCCGGCCTCGGCCGTCTACACCGGCACCAAGGGAGCCGTGGAGGGCATCAACAGCGTGCTTGCCAAGGAGCTTGGCCCGCGCAAGATTCGCGTCAACGCCATTCTGCCGGGCATGGTCGAGACTGAGGGCGCCCACTCGGCTGGCGTCATCGGCTCGGATTTGCAGCAGACCATGGTTGCCCAGACGCCGCTCGGCCGCATCGGCCAGCCGGACGATATCGCCGACATTGCCGTCTTCCTCGCTTCAGACGATGCCCGCTGGCTGACCGGCGAGCGACTGGTTGCCAGCGGCGGTTTTCGCTGAAGCAGGATGATTTGAGGCCGGGCCGGCCTCAAATCTGAATCCTGTTCTGAATTAGACAGCTGGAGCATGATGTTATCAGAGAACCGCTCACACGTTTCGGCATCATGCTCTGGTCGTGCGTGCGCCTTCACAGGGCGCGCGCGATCAAGTCTGCCGGGTTTCACGAAGGGGCGGAACTCACCGATTGCTTGGGTCAGCTCTTCGTCCGCGCCGCAAGGGCATCGGAGACGACGGTAATCGAGGCATCGCAAAATGGTCGCCAACTGCTCGCAGAACGCGGACGGCTGCCCAGATGCGTTCGTCGAAGGCACGCCGCAGATAGGTGACATCGCCTCGTGGACCTTGCATGAATTGCCGCGGCGGTCCGGTGCACACCGTTAACGAGAGAACGACCGCCCGTCGCCACTTCCTCGTCCTCCAACCGGATATCCGTCAATTCGGCGGCGAGGGGAGCTGCCACCCATGGCACGGCTCCAGATTTCGAGCTGGGCCGGAACCTCGTCGGACCTCCGAAGTTTGCGGGACGAGGAGAATTCCAGATGCATTTGATACAGTTGTTTATTCCTGCAGCACCGCAAGCGGCGATCGACATCGAAGACATTATCGCGATGATTCAGCGCGAGATGACGGAGCGCCATGGCGGGGCGACTTCATACCTCAATTCCCCGGCAAAGGGCTTTTGGTCCCATGGCGAGGGCACTGAAGAAGATACGGTCATCGTCATCGAAGTGATGGTGAACAGTCTCGATCGGGCCTGGTGGCGCCAATACCGGCGCAAACTCGAACAGTTGCTCGCCCAGGAAGAATTGCTTGTGCGGGCACTTCCAGTCGAAACGCTCTGACCGTCTGGAAGCTTCCATGGACAAGCAGTTCCGCAATCTTGAAATCTACCTCAGACGCGGCGAGTTCGCAGGCTGGCCGGCAAATTATGGCCTCTGGTCGTGGGGTGACGAAATGGTCGTCGTCTTCGCGCGCGGCAAACTCGGAGCGAAGGGCGAGTTGCACGAATTGGACCGTAACTACCCCTTCGTACCCTGGCAGGCACGCAGCCTCGACGGCGGACTGACATGGATGGACGAGCCGTTCTGCGGCCACGTGCCGGGTGGGCTCTCGCTTTCGGCCGACGAGCATCTGAACGTCGAGCTCAAGGTCCGTCCCCGTCTGTCGGTCCGTGAAGACCTCTGCTCGATTGACGATCCCATAAACTTTCTCGACTCCGAGACGATCGTCATGTGCGCCAGAACCGATGTAGAGGGCAATGCTGTCAGCTGGTTCTATATCAGCCGGGATCGGTGCCTGACATGGCAGGGTCCGTTTCGTTTCGCCGGTTTGCACCTTCCGATCTCGGCACGCACCGATATCGTTCCTCTCGGCAGGAACGATGCACTCTTCATGCTCAGCACGTCCAAAGACGACGGTACGGAAGGCAGAGTGTTCTGCGCGCGCACCGTGGACGGCGGGCGCAGCTTCATCCTTCAAGGTTTTGTCGGCCCGGAACCTGAGGGCTATTCGATCATGCCGGCGTCGACGGCACTGTCCGGAGGCGCCATTCTGACGCTGACGCGCTGCATGGGCAGAGGCGGTGGCAAGGGTTGGATAGAGGCCTTCACCTCCCGTGACCAAGGGAGGACCTGGACGCAGGAAGGCTGCATCGTCGAAAACACCGGCAGCAATGGCAACCCGCCGGCGCTCGGGCGGATCGAAGGCGTTCTGGTGCTCGTTTACGGCCACCGTGATCCGCCATTTGGTATCAGGATGCGCATGAGTTTCGATGATGGCCGGACATGGGGCGCCGAGACGGTCATCCGGAGCGACGGCGGCACGGCTGATCTCGGTTATCCCAAACTCGTACAACGCGGCGATGGATCCCTGCTCGCCGTCTACTACTTCAACGATGGCGACAGGGAAGAGCGTTACATCGCGGCGTCTATCGTCACGCCTGCCAAAGATTAAGAACATCACAATCGCAGTTTTGAGCCCCATCATGTCATCATGGGCCGAAGAGGAACGTTTCAGGCGCGTCCGGGGAACAAAGCGGGCCATCCATGGTTCGGGGCTGCGGCAGTTGCCGGCACGAATTGGGAGGTTCGAAATGCAAAACGATTTTACAGATTCGGCAGGGCGGAGCGCGTCCGCGCAGACCCCGTCCTCATCCCCAGGTTCCGGCTTCTCGCCGGGAACGCGCACGTCCATTTCCGATCTGGAAGCGAAGGTGAGCGAGGATGTTTCCGCCGCCAGGGAAACGATCAGGGAAGGCGCCGACACCGCCGTCGAGAAAGCCAAGGAGGTCATGTCCGAGCGCACCAACTTTGCCGCTCGCCAGATCGGCGGAGTTGCAATGGCGCTCGAGAAGGCTGGCGCCGAAATGCAAAACTCCGGTCAGGCGGAAGTCGGACGATTCGCCAAGCAAATCGGCCGGAGCGTGCAGACCGTCGCTCGGCGGATGGAAGGCAAGGACATCGGCGAGATCGCCACCATGACCGAGGATTTCGGGCGCAAACAACCGCTCGCCTTTCTCGGCATCGCCGCACTTGCAGGCCTGGCCGCAAGCCGGTTCCTGACAGCGTCCGCGAAAAGGCAAACAGCTGCCGCGCCGCGCGAACCATCGATTGGCCTTCGCCCCGGCACCGCAACGACCGGAGGCGAGAACAATGGCTAAATCTTCAGAGAACATACCTCTCTCCGAACTCGTCAGTGGCCTCGTTGGTGATGTCATGGGCCTGCTCCGCAAGGAAATCGATCTTGCCAAGACGGAAGCTTCGGAAAAACTTTCGCAGGCGCTCAGCGGCGTGGAGATTCTCCTGTTTGGTTTGGTCCTGGCAATCGGGGCGGTCGGCGTCCTGCTGAGTGCCCTTGTCGGCGGTCTCGCGGCCTTCCTCGTGACAAAGGGTTTTACCGAAACCACCGCCGGTGCACTCGCCTCGCTGATCGTCGGCATCATCATTGCCGGCATCGCGTGGGCAATGGTCTCCCGGGGCCTCTCCGCGCTTCGCGGCAACAACATGGCACTGGATCGAACTGCGACCTCGCTTCGCCGCGACGTTGATGTTGTGAAGGACAAAATCTGATGGAAAACTCAATGGAGAAAACATCGGCCGAGCTTCAGCGGGAGATCGACCAGGACCGCCGCCGCATCGGGGACCGGATTGACGCTATCCAGGAACGGATGTCGCCGGGCCAGTTGGTCGACGAGGTGATTGCCTACACCAAGGCAAGCGGCGGCGGAGAGTATGTCAGCAATCTTGGCCACGCCCTCAAGGCGAACCCTCTGCCGGTAGCCCTGATGGGCGTGAGCCTCGCCTGGCTCATGGCAAAAGGCAGCCCGTCCTCAGGCGATATGGCGACCTGGAGCGAGGAGGATGCCGAATACCCGCTCTATCCGGCGACCGGCCGGGTCCGCAGGATCGGTCCGCCGGCCATGGAAAACGGAGCGCGTTACAGCCACTTTGCCGACGAATCCGGCAAGAGGCTGAAAGCCTTGACCGACGAAACAGGGGGGCGTGCCGGCCATTTCATCGACGAGGCAGGCAAGACCTATCGCGGCTTCGCCGACGCCAGCGGAAAACAGATCAGTCAGATCGCCGACGAGACTGGTGCAATGCTCGACGCGGCAACCGGCTGGGCGGCGGAGAAATGGGAGCAGGCGAAAACCGCCGCGAGCGACCTCACCGCCCGTGCGTCTGGCGCGGCGAGTTCGCTATCGAGCCGATCCTCTTCGGCGGCGACCAGTCTTCAGGAGCAAACGACCAAGCTCAACGAGGCGATCCTCACCCATTTCCGCGACCAGCCGCTGGTTGGCGGAGCCCTGGCTTTCGCAGTCGGAGCGGCGATCGGCGCGGCGCTGCCGCACACTGACACTGAGGATGAATGGATCGGGGAAGCCGCAGACAGCGCCAAAGACACCCTCAGCGATCAGGCGCAGGACGTCGCCGCGCAGGGTAAAGAGGTGGCGTCGGAGGTCTATCAAAAGGCTGTGGACGTTGCGTCCGATACTCATGATGCCGTCAAGGAACGCGTGGTGGATGAAGCCGAAACTTTCATAAATCGCAAGGACAGCTTGGGCGGAACCAATGGCCGGTAGAACGATGGCGACGACGAGATGCAGGTTAGGCCACTGACCGGCCTTGTGCGAGGGCTTCCTCCAGAAGTGCGAGGAGCTACATAGCAGGGCGCGAAAAAGTGTCCGGCGCTTTTGCGACGATGCTTGGTGGTCTGTCACGACCGGTGCAGCGCCGAGAGTCGACGGCGGCGCCGTGGACTCGCTCATCTAAACCCGATCCAAACCCACGCCGTGGTCACCGGCTTCAGACGCAGAAGACCGCCAGGCTGCTGAGTTTCGCACACACTTCAGCGGTCAAATCCCACTTGGGAAAGGCGAAGAATCCGATACCGGCGCTTCGGAAAAAGCGCCGGGTGGTCACCAAGCACGCCCGCAATCATCAGTAGGGCGAGATGCACGCACGCCGCGGACCGTAATAGGGCTGGAAGGTGTTGTCGTAAGCCCTGTAGGAACGGTAGCGCGCATAGCACCAGCTCGTATGTCCGTTGCCGCCACTATAGACCTGGCTGTAATAGCGCGGCGCGTAGTAGCGTGGACGGTAAAGGGTCGAGCCGTAGTAGCGCGGCGCACCGTAATAGGGCGATCCGTAGTAGCCCTGGCCGTAGTAGCCCTGATTGTAGTAGCCCTGACCGTAGTAGCCCTGGCCGTAATACGGCTGCGCCAGCATTCCGCCGATGATTGCGCCGGCCGCGAGCCCGCCGAGCCCCCATGCCCAGCCGTTGTTACTACCGTGGTGTCCATGCCCGTAGTAGCCGCCATGCCCGTAGTAGCCTCCATGGCCGTAGCCGCCGCCGTGATGTCTGTACTGGACCGGCTGCGCCTTTGCGGCTTCGATCTTCGGTATGGAAACGGTGGGAAACGCCATGGCCGGCGGGACGCTTGTCAGCGCCGTCACCAGCGATAGGGTAACGATTGCTAACCTTTTCATTGGCTCATCTTTCCTTCTACTGCACCGCGCGTCGCATACGGCGCGCAAGGACGTTTCAGCCCTCTAGGTAAACTGATCGATTTTACCCTAAAATCGGCTTTGATTCGAGGAATTATGCAGGAAAGCTTTTCGTCGGCGGCGGGGGTCGCGAGAGGCCGGTGCCGCAAGTGTTCCGAGGGCAAGCCGATAGAGCACTCCATCCGGCTGGAATGTCTCAGCGGCGTTGTGCATCAAAGCAGGGGTCTTGCCGTCGGCCCGTGCCTCGCCGGCATCCGGCTTGCGGGCCTCGATCGCCCGGAAGCACCTGGCGCACACCCTCCGGAGCATCTCCCGGTTATCGGCGCAGGTTGATCAAGCCTACTGCTGAAGCTCGGCATCATGCGCGGCTTTCAACGCGTCGCATCCTCCAAGCTCTTGCGTCGCGGACGACGCCCACTCCTGCACCTGCGGTTCGGAGAGCGCCAGACCGGGGTCTCCAATCTGAGCGAGAAGCTTTAGGCTCGCCCCCTCAACCTTTGCAATCGCCGCCTCGAGCTCAGAATAGATCTCTGTTCCAGGACCACAACCTTGTTTCTCGACATATTGTAAAAATCGCGGGCGCATCGGCTTCGGTTCCGCCCCGCAATATCTCTCCGCAAGCACATGCATAATCAGCGCGTAGTCGATTCCCATGAAACGCGACTCGATCGGTTCGTTAGGTTTGAAACTGGTTCTGCAAAAATTTGGCGGTTCTGCGTTGGCGGCAGCGAGCGGCACGGACGCCAATATTGCGCCAAGTAGGTAACGAAACACGCTGCTCTCCTCTGGATGTCGATCTCGTCGGTTATGGGCCAGATTCCCTGCGTCTGAAAGCGGGTTCGGTCATCACCTGCCGATATAGGCGGCCAGCTCGTCAGCCGTTCCATTGGGGAAGGCCTGTTTCAGGAAGTCCAGGAACGCCGACACGCGCGCGCTGAGCAGCCGCCGGGAGGGGTAGAGCGTCCAGAGGGTGACCTCGGGGGCGTCGATCTCCCCCCAATTGACCAAAGTGCCGTCAGCCAGGTCGTGGCTCACCAACGAAATCGGAAGACGGCCTGCGCCGACACCGGCGCGCACCGCATCGCGGATGGTGATCAGCGTTGACAAGGTGAGGACCGGCTCGATTTTGATCGTCGACCGGCCGCCTGATGTCTTCACCTGCCATGTCTGCGCTTCGGATGCCCCGCGCGCGACCCCGGGAGCGGCGCGTCCGCCGGTCGGGCGGGGTAGATCGGGGCTTGCCACCACCACCAGCCGATCATGCAGAAACGCTCGTCCGACCAGGCTTTCGTCGGGATCGGGATTGACCCGGATGACTAGATCGTAGCCTTCCTCGATCATATCGACGGACCGGTCCTCACTCGTCACCTCGAGCCTCACCTCCGGATATTGGAGGGCAAAGCCGGCGGCGATCCTTCCCATCGCGGTCTGGGAAAAATGTAGAGGTGCGCTGATCCGCAATCTCCCTTTGGGTTTCTGACCGCCTGAGGCAATCGCTGCAGCCGTCTCGTCCAGTTCGGCGAGCAGCGCCGCCGTCCGCTCGAACAGCGCCCGCCCTTCTTCGGTCAGCTTCAGGCTACGCCCGCCCCGTTCAAACAGCCGTAGAGCGAGATCGCTTTCCAGCTCGGCGACGCGGCGCGACAATGTCGCCTTCGGCCGGCCCGTCGCCCGTGCGGCTTTGCCGAAGCCGCCATGGCGGGCAACAAGATTGAAATCGGCAAGCGCGAGAAGATCCATATCCGTTCCACCAGTGAGACTGTCTGTCTAAAATCGCCGTCTATCGGACTGCCAGTGAACCATACATATTCCGGGTGTCAAGCAACCCAACACGGAGAAAGACCATGACCATTCTCGTTACCGGCGCCACAGGCAATGTTGGCCGCCAAGTCGTCGAACACCTCGTCAAGCGCGGCGCCGATGTCCGTGCCCTTGTCCGCGACCCGTCGAAAGCCGATTTCCCGGCTGGTGTCAGCGTCGTGCAGGGCGAGTTCCTCGACGTCGACTCGCTGCGCAACGCCATGTCGGGCGTATCGACGCTGTTCCTGCTCAGCGCCGTGGTGCCGGACGAATTCACCCAGGCTTTGATTGCGCTGAACGTCGCCCGATCGGCCGCCATCGAGCGGATCGTCTATCTCTCGGTGATCCACGCCGACCTCTACGTCAACGTGCCGCATTTCGCCGGCAAGTTCGGCGTCGAGCGGATGATCGAGCAGATGGGTTTCAAGGCGACCATCCTGCGCCCGGCCTACTTCATCCAGAACGATCTGACGGTCAAAAACGTCATCACCGGCTACGGCGCCTACCCGATGCCGGTCGGCGCCAAGGGTCTCGCCATGATCGACGTCCGTGATATCGCCGAGATTGCCGCCCTTGAACTGCTGCGCCGCGAACAGGCTGCAGAGCCGCTGGCGCTCGACCGGCTCAATCTCGTCGGTCCGGAGACGCTGACTGGGGCTGGTATTGCCGCCATCTGGTCTGATGTGCTCGCTCGCCCCATCGCCTACGGCGGCGACAATACCGAGGGCTTCGAGCAAAACCTCAAGCAGTTCATGCCCGCCTGGATGGCTTACGACATGCGCCTGATGGGCGAGCGCTTCCTGACTGACGGAATGCTGCCTGAGACGGGCGACGTCGAGCGCCTGACAAAGCTGCTCGGCCGGCCGCTGCGCTCCTATCGCGCCTTCGCGTTGGAAACCGCTGCCTCCTCCTGAGGCAGCAACGGCGATCTAATCCAAAAGGAGTATCACCATGATTTATTCCACAGCCACAGTTCCGGTGAACCCGCACGGCGAAACCCCTTTGACACGCGCCGAGGCCTGGCAAGGTCTCGAACGAAAGGCACGCGACGCCCGGCTCTTTCTTCCCGTCGGTCTCTGCACCCGCTGCGATGTCGTCGAGGAAAGCCCGACCCATTTCGTGCGCGAGGCGACGATTGCCGGGCAGGATCTGCGCGAGATCATCACCCTGGAGCCGCAAAGCAAGGTGACCTTCTTCCAGGCAACGGGACCGCGCGAGGGAGCGATCGTCAACGAGCTGTTCGAGGATGAAGACGGTCAGCTGCAACTGCGGTTCTACTGCTATCTCGGCCTGCGCGGCAAACGGCCGAACGGCCCGGAAGAGCAGGCCGAGCAGGCACAATTCGATGGCGAAACGGGCTATAAGGCCGCCCTTCTATCGACACTCAAGCGGACCCGCGAACTGCTGGCAGAGGGAAAGCTCTGAACGCCGCCGGAACCACAAACAACAGGGTGGCCTCTTGACGAGGCGCCCTGCCTCGCGTCGCACAAAACGGTGCGGCCGATTTCGAAAGATGCGTCAGGTCCAGCGCGCAAGATCGGTTGGCGGTTGCGCAACATTAGTGGAAATGCCTCGTAACCGGTCTTCCGCTCCCACGGGGGTCTCGCTGCCCAATCGGTGATCGCCTTTCCATGGACGGGCAACGGCAGTTTCTCCATGGCGCTGCAAGCTGCATAGCAGACACGATCTCTCACCCAACCGGATGAATTGCAATCACTCGTACGGTCTATAGTTTAGAGCAGGTTTCCGGCGAGCCCACGCGAAATTGTCGTCGATTGGGGCTCGCCGGAAGCAAGCAGATGTGGCTGGCGTAAAGGAACCTTCATGGCTGGAGCAGCCTTGAGCGCTCCGATAGGCTCCATGTCATCGGATGATGATTAAAGGGCAACGACATGCGCAAAACGATGGCAGCCGGCCTGGCCGCCTTGATCGCCATTTACTTTCTCGGCGGCATGAGCGCGAGACATGAGATCTTTCCTTGGCCACAACTTTCCGCGCTGAAGAAAATGGTTGGCGGAGAGAAGCCGGCGGCTCCAAGCCGTTATACTTTCGACGACAAGGCGCGAGTCATCGGGGATGAATCAAAAACGCCTGTGACCTGCCCGGCTCAGACTGACCGAACGGCTGTCTTACTCATTCTTGGCCAATCGAACGCGGCCAACGACGGTGGGCAACGGCACACGTCAAATTATGGCACCCGCGTTGTAAATGCCTTTGACAAACGGTGCTTCGTCGCGGCGTCGCCACTTCTTGGATCGACCGATACAAAGGGAGAGTACTGGACGCTTCTTGGGAACAATTTGATCGCATCGGGACAAAATGACAGCGTCATCCTCGCACCTCTTGCATATTCCGGATCTGAGGTCGCACGATGGGCGACAGGCGGTGACCTCAATCCTGTGCTGGTCGACACGCTGAAACAGCTTCAGAATTCCGCTTATCGGATAACGAGCGTCCTCTGGGTGCAAGGAGAGAAGGACCTCGTCATGGGCACCACTGCGGAGGCCTATCAGGAACATTTCATATCGATGGTCGACACATTGCGTCAGCACGGCGTCGAAGCGCCCGTTTACATTTCGATCGCATCGAAATGCCTCGAACCGAGCAACGGCGGCTTCAAGGAGCATATTCCAGACAATGCGATCGTGCGGGCGCAACTGGCCCTGTCAAAAAGCGGCCACGGTATCCGAGAGGGGGTAAATTATGACGCGTTGCTCGATGGAGAAGACCGCTACGACGATTGTCATATCGGGGGCTCAGGCGCGGAGAAAGTGTCGGGGGCCTGGCTGAACCTTCTGCGCGGCGATCGCCGCCTGGAAAGCTCTCGATAGTTTTGCCTGAGCCGATTTTCGCGCCTTCGCGAGCGTAGGCTTCTATCCAGCGGGCGATATAATCCTTCTACGACCTTTCGCCATGCGCTCCGCCGGCGAGCGAATATGTGCAAGTGACCTCCCGGACACGGAATTTCGCGACGTTTTGAAACCGCCTCGAAACCCATTCAACCGGCTGCCACTCCGCTTCTCGCGACCCTGTGAAGTGCATCAAAGACGTTGCTTTGGAAAGAGTTCGCCAGCAAGTGGAGATCAAAGCAGCGGAATGATTGGTTCGGCTGTTCGTCAGATCCAGAGTGGCCGCCCAACGTACAGGAGACGCAATGCTTGGGGTATAGCAAGTGATCGCTGAGCGGCCCGCCCCAATGATACAAAATATGACTCAAAGTTGAAGTAAATTTCTATTTTCGTGCGAAATCGAACAATGTATCCTGTAGTTGAAATATCAAATCTGTGCATAACGAATTTCATAAAAGTAATATTTATTGCAAGGACCCTGAGGTTGTGCGAGTAGTCATTCCAACGCCACGACGCGTTATTCCTAAAAACCACCCCTCTTCCTGATCCCCGCTCTTGCGGGGTTTTCTTTTTCTGGCTCGGTGAACCTCCGCTAACCGAGCATATTGGAGATCTATCCACCCAACGGTACGGAACCGCGCAGCAACTTTTTCCGGCTATCTCCCGTTAGGCATATAGGATCGCACAGGTGGCCCCATGCGGGGCCGTCCGCCATCCCTTCTTTCGCCCTGTGCGATCCACCTTTCCCAATTGCCTCTGCCTCGTTTCGGCGGGGCTCATTTTCGATCTGCGGCGAGCAATGAGTGGTGCGATCCGTGCGGAAAGAGCACCGGGAACCTAGCCGGCCCCTTTCTCGTTAGATCGGTAGGAAAGCACGGGTGTTCCTCCTGCGCGATCCATGAACTTGCCCCGTCTCGGCGGGGCCTTTTTTTCGATTCGTGCGCCGCGGAAACACCGGCGCCGCCAGGCATGTTGATCAGGCGGCCTTTGCCGCCGCCACGGCGGCAAGCAGGATGCCGGCAGTCTGCACCGATGAACCGGGGTTCTGACCGGTGATCAGGAGGCCGTCCCGCACGGCATAGGACGACCAGTCATCGCCGCTGGAGTAGATGCCGCCATTCTCCTTCAACATGTCCTCGACCAGGAACGGCACCACCTGGCTGAGGCCGACGCCGTCTTCCTCGGAATTCTTGAAGCCGGTGACCTTTTTGCCCTGAACCAGCGGCGTGCCGTCGGCAGCCTTGACGTGGCGCAGCACACCCGGTGCGTGGCAGACAAAGGCGACCGGCTTGCCGGCCTGAAAGAGCGATTGGATGAGGGCGATCGAATGCTTGTCTTCGGCCAGATCCCACAGCGGGCCATGGCCGCCCGGATAAAACACCGCGTCGTAGTCGGCATGGGAGACCGAAGTGAGCTTTACGGTCGAGGCGAGCACGGCTTGGCCATCCGGGTCGGCATGAAAGCGGCGGGTCTGGTCAGTCTGGAAGTCCGGTTCGTCGCTTTTCGGATCGAGAGGCGGCTGTCCGCCCTTCGGCGATGCGACGGTGATGTCGGCGCCGGCTTCGAGGAAGGCATAATAGGGAGCGGCGAACTCTTCGAGCCAGAAACCGGTCTTCCGGCCGGTATTGCCCAGTTGGTCGTGCGAGGTGAGAACCATGAGGATTTTCATCTGGAGATCCTTTCGAGGCGGATGTGATCGGTCACTTTCGATGAGGCGATCATGACTCGGTCGCTCTCATTCCTGAAATTTATTTCTTTGATTTCAGATATGCGTTTGGCAATATATCTGGATGAAGTATGACCTCAACCTCCTGCCTGTCTTCCTGGCGCTCATGGAAGAGCGCAATGTCACGCGCGCAGCCGGGCAACTGGGCATGACGCAGCCAGCCGTCTCCAACGCCTTGAACCGCCTTCGCGAGACGCTGCGCGATCCGCTCTTCATCCGCGAGCGCTACGGCATGAAGCCGACTGAGATGGCAGAGGCACTTGCTCCGGTGATCCGCGGGGCCTTGGCGAACCTCGATGACGTCATTCTCGGTCAGCAGGCGTTCGATCCGGCCCGGGCGACACGGCAGTTCACCATCGCCCCCAACAGCTACGTCGAGTTCGTCCTGATGCCGGTGATCGTGGCGCGGCTGCGCGAATGCGCTCCCGGGATCAGGCTGCGCCTGACGCCCTTCGGCAATGATCTGGCCGAGACCGGCGCGATATCAGGCGCGACGGAAATGGTGCTCGGCCGGATCGTCGAGCCGCCGGATAACATGGTCGTGCAGCATCTCATGGATGATGGATTGGCCTGTGTCGTGCGCAAAGACCATCCCGAGATCGCCGAAAGCATCTCCGAGGAACAGTATCAACGGCTGCGGCATGTCAACGTGCTTCCGCCCGGCCGGATGCGCGTCGGCCTATTCCAGATGCTGCAGCAGGCCGGCCTCAGGCGCGACGTTTCGGTCTCCGTCACCCATTTCCTGGCGGTCCCAGAAATGGTGGCCGTCACCGACTACTGCGCGACGCTGCCACGGCTGATCTGCCATCGCCTTGCCCGCGACCCGCGTCTCAAAGTCCTGCCAGCACCGGTCGATCTCGGCAGCTTCCCGGTGGAGCTGGCATGGCATATCCGCTATCGGAACGATCCGGCGCATCGGTGGTTGAGGTCATTGATATCAGAGGTCGCAAAGGATGTCTCCGACGCTGCGGTGGCAGAAGCGATGACTGGAAATTGAGAGCGCGAGTTCGAATCTCGGCGAGGCCTTCACGGGCGAAATAGCGGGGCAAAAACCGGTGTCGATGGCACCCGATTATGTTGGGATACGTCGCTGTTCCCCCTGCAGACGCCACCCCGCGCTCCGTCCTCCTCGGGCTTGACCCGAGGATCCGCTCTGGCCTCGCTCAGCCGCCGGCATGGATTCCAGGCTCAAGGCCTGGAATGACAGAGGGTGGGGGCGTCTTGGCCGGATCCCCAGGATTCGTTTCAGCCTCGCGCAATCGAGACGAAATAGACACGCCTGTGCATAAGGAAAGATACCGATGCCGAGAGCGTTCCTGAATCCGCACATGCGACTGGGCTTCACAGCAGTTTTTGCTTTATTGGTTATGGGTCTCAGGCCAGCAGCCGGATTGCCGCGATGCCCTCCTCAGGATGAACTGCTGGCGAAAGCGGAGATCGTGGTTGAGGCGCGCGTGAAATCGCTATCGATCGGCGAATCCGGTTTGCTTCTGACAGAAAATTTTCCGTCGCGGATGGTGAGAGCAGATTTGGAGATCAAGAGAGTTATCAAAGGCAAATCCCTGGGAAAGGAGGCGACGGTGTACGGTATCCTGTATCCCCCAGGGCCTTTCATGGAGTTGACCGCGATGGCGTTATCTTACGGTCTCGATGACCGTGACACCTTCGAACGGGAGCTTTCGCGCCACGAAATCGGTAATGATGTGGCGTTGTTTTCAATGAACGCCTGCAACTATCACAAATTCCCCGACTGGGCAGTTGCTCCCCGCTGATCGACGGGGTCACATCGCAATTGGCGCACGTCGGCTCACTCGCCATTCATGAGACGACGGGAGATAAGCCGTGCGGGCGGGCCGGCGGACGCCGACCGCCACGAACTTGGAGACTCGCGCTCCGATCAGCTCAGGCCCGCTTCGGCGTATCCGGCGATGTTGGCAATGGACGGCGCTTCCGGCATTTGCGCCTGGTCGCGCTCGCCGTTTCCTTCTCACCCAGAATGCCGCGCGGTCGAAGGACTCGCCGTACGCGCTGCCGCGCGCGTGAGGAGCAGGCTCAGGGCTGGATATGGCGGAGGTTCGGGACATGCCAATTATAAGGGCCCTCGCAAGATCGAGGATAAGGCGGGGTTTGAATGAGGATGTCCATTTCAGCCTCACGCTGCCGAGGCGAAATAGAAATGCCTATGCATAAGGAAAGATACCGATGCCGAGAGCCAGACAATGCCACGCTATCATCAAACCGGGCGCGTAATCATCAGCCAGATAATTCCCAACACCGCAGCGAAAGCCGGAAAGCCGAAATAAAACCAAGTCCAAAATAGCCGATGGTATCGCGCCGGCAGCGGCTCGCCTTTCGCCGCTGCTTCCGTCGCAATGTTTCGCATCTCCATCTGCATCCAAACAACCGGCAACCAAAAAGCGCCGGTGAACAGATAGAGAACGATCGACCAAAGGATCCACCGCTCCCAAAGGGAATAGCCGATATTCCAGGCAAGCGCTACGCCGGTGATCGGCTGAATAATCACGGCCGTTGTGGTAAAGACGAAGTCGGCGATCACCACGATCCGCGCTACTGCGCCCACGGTCGTCGCATTGCCGGAGCGATGCGCGACCAACATGAAGAAGGCGATCCCCGCGCCGGTGCCGAGAAGAACGGTGGCGCCGATAATATGCAGGAATTTCAGTACGAAATAGATCATCGCTCCTCCAGAATCGCGAGAGCAACCAGGTGCAGCACAAGGATCGGCCATATCTTTGTCAGCGGGCCGAGGGGCTCATTCCACAACTGAGGCAATATTGCCGTGCCGGCTGCCGCATAGAAGAGCGACAACAGGATGGCCGCATATAGCCCCCATCGTGCAGTGCGACGAAAGGCGATGGCGCATCCGACGAGAATGTCTGCAAGAGCTCCGGCAATCACGCTCGGTGCCGCCAAACGACCTGCGCCGCCGGCCAACATCAGTTGGACACCCTGGTCGAAACCCGATGTCAAAGAAACTATTCCGGTCGATATCCAAAACAGTGGCAGCAGCACGAAAATGACGGGCTTTAGAAAGTAGAGTTTAGCAAACCAACGCTCCTGAACCGAAACCGGGCGACGCGCCAAAGCATCGTCCAACGATAAGGGCCGGATTCCCGTAGCGGCACTCCAATTCGTTGGATCACCCACGGCGCCGTGGACGATCTCCCTTGCGGCAGTGCTTCGAACCGGCGGGCGCCATCCCAGCAGTCCTGCGAAATCGCCGAGCCGATAGAGAAGGTTGGCGAGGGGGCGGGGCAGCAGATAGCGCTTGGCGGGAGGCCAGCCAAGCCATCTCCGATATCGAGCTACAATCTGGTCGAATTCGAGCTCTTGCGGGCCGACGATTTCGAGCGAGATTTTCGATGGGGCAGTTTTGTCGACAAGGCGAACGGCGGTTTCGGCGACGTCATCGACCTGCACCACCTGAAGTTTGCCGGTCGACGGCATCAATGGCAGAAACGGCAGCGCGGCAAGGCCGCGAAACAATGCACTGGAACCGAAGGCGGCGTCGCCTAGGATCACGGCGGGACGCAGTATCACCCAGTCGAGATCCGTCTCCATCAGAGCCATGTCGCCGGAAAGCTTTGTGCGCGAGAACGCCGACGGCTGCTGCCGATCCACTCCAATTGCTGAGAAGTGAATAATTCGGCGTACACCAGACTGCTCGCAAGCGCGGAACAACGCTCGCGGTCCCTGCGCATGGACGCCCGTCATGTTGTGCCTCATTCCGTCCTGCAACGCGCCGGCACAGTTGACGACAGCATCTGTTCCTTCGAGATGACGCAGCCAATCAGAGGGCTCCACCGCCCTCGCCACGTCGACTTCGACCCAGGTGCCGAGCCCACCTGCGAGCTGTTTTCCAGGGCGAACCGCGCGGATGATATCATGTCCGCCTGTCGCCAGCCGGGCGCAGACGGCACTGCCAACAAGTCCGGTCGCGCCGATGACAAGGATTTTCATACTGACGACCCTCGTGCTCAACGGCTCTAACTTGTGCGTGCACAATTCGCTCCAGTGCCGGTTGATGCTATTCCTCAGATACAGCATGTCCGACAAAAGCCCGAATTCCTGGCGCTGATGCCCGGCGTTCGGCAGTCAGGCGCCACGAACGAACGTTGCGTTCTTGAAGGCGTGGGGGCGAAATGGACGCGTGTCGTTCCATGGTTCCATTTACGACTGTCGCTATGCTTGCACCAGGCCGCTCCCGAAGCATTGCCTACTGCCTATGCTCCATCTCGGCCAGCGTCTCCGGCGGGAGACGAACAGAGGCACCGGTCAGCAGTCCATGGATCTCCTGTGCTCGCCGCAGATGATCGAGGACGACCGGAAGCAGGGATGAGGCCAGCCGCTGCAGATCGCCGTCCTCGCCCATCGATATCTCCCAGGCTAGAAGTTGCGCGGTCTTTTGATGGTCAACGATCTGTGCCTTGATATAGGCGGCGTCGAAGGCATCTGCCTCCAACGTCCGCAGCCGCTCGCGAAGCAGGGCATGTTCGGGGTCGAGCTGGTCTGACAGTGGGATTTTAGCGGCGTCTGCAAGCTCCTTGAGCTTCCTGTTTGCGTCGGAATGGTCGCTGACCATCATGTCGGCAAACTGTTTGACAGCATCCGCTTTCGCCTTGCCGCCTGCAAGATTTCCGAGCTCGACTTCAGCAAGCCCCCCGGCGGTTGCAAGCTGCGCAAAAAGCCGGTCCTGATTGTTGGTCTGGTGTGGCGCTGGAACGCCTGGCCGAGCCATTCGCGTGTCGACGCCCATTCCGGCCGGATTGCCGATCTGGCCAAGCGCCGACGAGCCGGCCAGAACGACAGCGACGGTAAAAAGCACCCTGCGAAACATGGCGTCTCTCCCTCTAAAGCGTCACCAGATAAGCAACCAGGTCCTTCTTCTCCTGCTCATTAAGCTTGACGCCGAGCACGAGATTGAAGAATTCAACGGTGTCGGCCAAGGTCATCAGACGGCCGTCATGCAGATAGGGCGGCGAGTCCTTGATGTCGCGCAAGGTGAAGGTTTTGATCGGACCGTCGGGAAGGGCGACGAAGTCGTTGAAGACCTGCCCGATTTTATAGAAGCGCTCCAGCTTCAGGTCGTGCATGTCGTTGTCCATGAACTGGGTCTGCGGCACGTGACAGTCGGCGCAACGACCCTTGCCCATGAATATTCGCTCGCCCGACAGTTCCTGCGGCGTCGCAAGTTCAGGATCGAGTCTTCCGAAGACGTCGAGCTTGGGAGCGGGTGGAAAATCGATGATGTTCTGCATCTGCGCCATCATCGCGACCTGGTTGGTGCGGTCGGGAAGGTTTGCGCCCTTCCTCGTCGCGCTGACATGGTCGCCGTTGAAGTATGCGGTGCGCTGCTCGAATTCGGAAAAGTCTTCGACGGAGCGAAGCGAACGTTTGGAACCGTGGATCTGTTGGTTGAAAAGACCTCGCAGGCTGGTGCTGTCGAGGCGAAAGCGGTCTGCCTGCGGACGAATGTCGGGCGTGAGATGAAAGGCAGCATTGGTATGGAAGTTGGAATGACAGTCGAGGCAGGCGACACCGGTGCTTTGGTCCGCCACTTTGCGATCCTCGGTCTGATTGAATTCCTCCTGCGGGAACGGCGTCAGAAGGAGCCTCAGACCCTCCATTTGTACGGGGGTGACGATGCCATTCATGATTTCATAAAAGTTCTTGATCGTCAGAAGCTGCCCGCGTGAGACGTCGCCGAGTTCTGGGTGCGTCGTCAGGAAGATCGGAGGCGGAAACTCGGGCGTCAGGTTGTCGGGAAGGTCAAAGTCGACGTCGAACCTGCGGAGGTCGCGCATCTCCTGCGCGTGGATTTCGTCGATCTGCCGATTGGGAAAGACCTGTCCGCCAGTCGCCTGCTTGACATGGGGGAGAGGGAGAAAGCCTTCGGGCAGGAGATTTTTCTGCTTGATCTCCGCCGGCTTCATCTCGGCCAGCTCACCCCATGTCACGCCCGCAGGCAACCTGACGCGGATGTCAGCTTGAACGGGTTTCATGCCGCCTGACATCATCGCGCCGGGCATGGGCTTATCAGAGAGATCGTACCGCCTCTGAAGGAGATCCTGTTGGCGCTTCATGACGTCCGGCTTCTGCGCCTCGTCAATTCGCCGGGCGTCGGAAAACGGCATCGTTGGAAGCGGTCGGTACGTGGTGTCAGGCGGCAGCGGGTCGGAAAAAGCGCCGACGGCGAACACGCAGAAGCCGGCACCGATCGAGCACGCGGCGAGAATGAATGACCTCTTGTATCGAAACATAGCGCTCCCCTCAATTTTACACCGCAACCCTGCGGACCATGAAAAGTTCCGGCGCGTGAAAGCTTTTTGCTGAAAGGGCCGTTTCAGGCGACCGCAACGGATCCAGACTGCCAGAGGCTGCTATGGTCATACGAATACCAGCACCGCGATCATCGCGACCGCCGAAGTAACGCCCGCACCCGTGAAGGCGGAGATCAAAAGCTGAGAGGTCCGGCCTATCTTAACGTCTTTGATTTCCTCGGCAGCGCCAAGGACGGCCATCAACCCCGCCGCCATCCAACATACGAGCGTCAGCGCTCCCAGGATTATCGCCAATTGCGCGGTATCTATTGGAGGAACACTCATGAGAACACCTCCGCAGCGACAGCAGCATCTATGAATGTCCTGCGAGCAAGCTCAGCGCTTCCATGGTGTATGATGGCGTCTGAGCATCTGCACTTGGCAATGGCGTATTCCGCCTGCGTTTGCGACGGCCAACGATATATTAAGGCTTCCAGTGCAGCCCTGGGTCCGTCGATACGCTCGCGGAAGCCGTTGCCGATACGAACGAACACGGGAACTGCCCATGTGATGTCGAAGTCACCTTCGATAAGCTTCTCCAAAATGATGAGCTCCCTTGTTAGCTGCTTACGTGCCAACCAAACGAACCTGCCTGCTGCGTCGCAGTTCCTGCTCTGTCGCCGTCTGTGCGCAATCGGACATTCATCAAGCGCCTAGCAACGGAGGGAGGGCTGCAATTGCCGGTGGCCGCCGATACGTCGGTGAACATCCTTTTCTTCGGTCGAAGGCGAAGATCGAGGTTTAGGCGTGACATCGCTGTCGATCGGCGAATCCGGTTGCTTCCGCGCGGAAGACGTTCCGATGCGCCTGATAGGATGAATTTGGAGATCAGGAGAATCATTAGAGGCAAATACCTAGAAGCACGACGACGTCTCACGACTAATCATGACATGACAGGAAGTAGGGGCGGCGGGCGAGCCATTCCGACGCCGCCCGCCACGAACTTGGAGACTCCCGCTTCGATCACCTCAGACCCGCTTCCGCCGCATCTGCGTGACGCTCCGCCAGACGGCCGACACCAGGAAATAGAAGGCGCCGAGGCCGGCATAGCCAGCGATGTTGGCAATGGACGGCGCTTCCGGCATTTGCGCCTGGGCGATGAAGAAGCCGCCTGCGACGGCAGATTGGCCACCGCTGAGGATCATCGCCCACTGGCCGCCATTGGTCTTCCAGCGCCGCACAGCGGTTCCAAGTTGCAGCACGCCGGAAAAGATCGCCCAGAGGCCGAAGACACCGAGGACCCAGTTCATGCTCATCGTCAGCGCGACGATCACCGCGGCTGTCGTCACCGCGCTGACGGCGACGTTGATTGCCTGGCTGCGGTTGTTTGCCCGGCCGCCGTTCCGCGCTGCGTCGACCAGGTTGGCGGCGGCATCCCAGGCGGGATAGACGATCAGCAGGGCGGCCGCGACGGCAAGCGACTGGCGGCCTGCCGTCAAGGCGGTCGCCACCCAGATGGCGGAAAAGGCTGCTCGCGTGAAGTAATAGCGCGTCAGCCACTCTTCCCTGTCGCCAGACACGACGGTGGTTTGATCGGTGGTCATGATGATCTCTTTCCTGAATGTGATGGTGTTGGTCTGATAGGGGCGGCTCACCGTCGTGAGCGGTGTCGTCCGTCATGGGGATTGGATTTTCTTGGTTTGCCCGAACCGCTGGGCACCGACGGGCGGCTGTCGAGGCGACGTTCTCCGCCGTTCGGGTCCATCGTCTGCAGGCCAGGCGGCATTCCCGGCAAATCGCCGGTCGAACCGGGGGCGGCCCGACCGACCGGCGACGACGTGGTCACATGGGCGGGACCACGCCATTTTTCCCGACAAGCACCTGATGGGCGACAGGCCCCGAGGCAGCCTTTTCGGCGGGGATGAAGACGACGGCGCCGGGAACGAGATCGTCCTTGGTGGCTGGAGCGATGGTCACGACGGGCGTGCCGTCCGGAATGGCGATCTTCTTTTCCTTGCCGTGATAGGAGACGGTGACGGTGCGGCCATCGACGCCCTTGACGGCGTCGGCGACGGTCGCATTGGTCATGCTGCTGTTGGGCTTGAGGTCCCAGCCGTAGCTGCCTTCACCGGCACCCTTCATCGCCGGCGGGAAGATCAGCACCTCAAGCGCGCCGTCGCCGCCGCCTGCGCTCGGCAGCGATGCAATGCCGACGAAGTCGCCCGGCTTGATGTCGGTGACCGCAGCATTTGCGACGCTCGCCAGTTTCCAGCCGTCGGCAAGCGTCACATTGACGGTCTCTCCCTCGCGGGTCTTCACCTTGAGAGCGGAGCCGCTGTAATTGACGATGCTGCCCCTGATATGGATCTGCTCGGGTTTCTGGTCTTCGGCATGGACGGGCGCCGCTGGAAGTGCCGTCGACGCGATAGCGCTGAGCCCCAGCAAGAGGGCGGGGAGAATGGTCTTGATCATGTCGTTCTTCCTACTAGTTGGTAGTCTCGCTGAACGTGGTTGTCGCTCCGGGCTTTATTCCGCCCGGAACTTTATCGAGCGGCGGTCGGAGTGAGCCGCTGCAAGGTGGGGGCGAGAATGGTGGCGAAGATCTCCGGGGTCCCGTAGGCCCGGGCTGACAGCATGGCGCCGTGGACGGAGGCCATGAAGGCTTCAGCCTCGACACGCGGTACGCTCGATAGTGTCAAACTGCCATCCTTCAAGCCTCGCTCCATCACCGAGGTCAGCCATGTCGACGCAAAGCGGAAGAAAGCCTTGACCTCGGCTGCGACCTCCGGCGGCAGCGCCGGCAGTTCGCTTGCCAGCAGGGCGCACACGCAAAACGGCCGGCTGGCGTCCTCGATGCACTGGGCCCAGTGGCCCGCATAGGCCTGGAGGAGTGCCAGCGGATTCCGCACCTGCTGCTCCAGGCCGGCAATACCCGCCTCGGCATCTTCGCGATAGCGCACGACCAGCGTGCGCACCAGATCGGTTTTGCTCGGAAAGTGGTGATGGATGCTCGCCTTGCGGATGCCGACGACGGCAGCAATATCGGCATAGCTGAAGCCGTTATAGCCTCCGGTCATGATCAATGCTCGGGCAGAAGTCAGGATTTCGTCGGACGTCGTCGAAAGATTGCTCATGGCGCTTATCTACCTTCCAGTAGGAAGGCTGTCAAGCGGAATGTAGTTTTCTGCCATCGGCCGTCGTTGAGGTGGTAACCGGCTTCACTCTTGACGCGGGCGAAAGTGATGACGCGTCGGTTGTGGCGACCGGCCTTGACTCGCCTCGAGCCACCAGAACATAATCGGAACATCCAATATGTGGGATGGAGTTCTGGATGTGCGGCCGCGTCTATATCAAGACCTCGCTTGAGGAACTGGTGCGCAATTTCGCCTTTGCGGAGCGTGGTGCGATCGATGCGCTCGGAAACCGATTTCCGCGCTATAACGGCGCGCCGACGCTGGATTATCCGATCATCATTCGCGACATGGTCCGCGAGCCCGATATCATGGGGCCGGTATTCGCCAGCGCTCGCTGGGGTCTGATGCCGGCATGGATGAACCCGGGAGGGCGGCCGCCGCCGATCAATGCGCGCTGCAAGGGTATCGGTACCAACGGCCTGTTCCGCTCGGCCTACAGGTCGCGCCGTTGCCTAGTGCCGATCAACGGCTTCTTCGAGTGGAAGGATATTTTCGGCACCGGCAAGAACAAGCAGCCTTATGCGATCGCCATGGCTGACGGCTCGCCCTTTGCGCTCGCCGGCATCTGGGAGACGCGGCGCGACAATGACATAGAGACCCGGAGCTTCGCCATCGTGACCTGTGAGCCGAATGCGATGATGGCGCAGATCCATGACCGCATGCCGGTCGTCCTGCACCGCGAAGATTACGAGCGCTGGCTATCGCCGGAGCCTGATCCGGCCGATTTGATGAAGCCGTTCCCGGCTGAACTGATGACCATGTGGCCGATCGGCCGCAATGTGGGTTCGCCCAAGAACGACACGGCTGACATCATCGATCCGATCGACCCCGATCCGGAACCGACGCTGCTCTGAATTCACTGGCTCGGGCGGGAGCCATCCATCAACCGTGCGGTCAAAGAGATACCTCGCGAGAGGGCAGGACGACGCATGCCAGAACAAATCACATGGAAATCGTGGGAATATGTCAGCGGCCGGGACATCAAATACAAATGGCGGCACGCCTGGAGGGAGAAACCCGGCGACGATTACGTCGCTTTCGACGGCGATACCCAGATCGGAAGGATATTCCGGTCACAGGCAGGCGGAGGGATCGATAATCGATGGTTCTGGATCGTGGCGACAGACGGCAGCCATCGACTGGATTGGCCGTCGGCTGGATACGAGGACAGTGCCTACGTCGCCTCAAGGCGGCTCGAAATGATCTATGAGAGCATCAAGAGCGGGAAACGCAGGACGGCGCACCCATGAGCATCGAAGGCCATTCGCGTGCACCGGGCGCCGATGTGATCGTTGAGCATTATTGCGAGCACCGGCTTGCTGACGGCACAGGCTGCAAGGAATGGGGAGGCTGGGGCCACAGCCCATCCCCGGCCGTACCAACGCGCTGGTGGTGCTTTGAGCATTTCCCGCATAAATCACACGAACAGGAACAGGCACTCAGGCGGAAGAGGCGGCCGAGGGTGGGAAAATCATCCAATGAGGGCTGGCTGATTGATGTTCCGCCGTCAGCCGTCGGTCGAGACGGTGACGGATTTCCACGCCTCGATCTCCTGCTGGAGGCGAACGATCCTGTCCGACACGTGCTTGAGGGCGTCGCTGCCGAGCAGAAGCTGCGGCGGCGGATTATCGGATTCGATGAGCTCTAGAACCGCGGCGGCCAGTTTGGCGGGATCGCCGCGCTGCTTGCCGCTGACGGCCTGTCGCGCCTCACGGATCGGATCGAACAGGGCATCATAATCGGCGATCGACCGCTCCGTGCGGACCATCGATCGTCCGGCCCAGTCCGTCCGGAAGGAGCCGGGGCAAAGGGTCGTCACATGCACGCCGAACGGCGCCATTTCCGCCCGCATCACTTCCGATATCCCCTGAAGCGCAAATTTGCTGCCGCAGTAATAGGCGATGCCGGGCATGGTGATCATGCCGCCCATCGACGTGACGTTGACGATGAACCCTTGGCGTCGCTGGCGAAACCTCGGCAGAAATGCCTTGGCAACGGCGACGGCGCCGAAGACATTCACCTCGAACTGCCGCCGCATCTCTTCGATCGGCGACTCCTCGAGCACGCCCTCATGGCCGTAGCCGGCATTGTTGATCAGCACGTCGACCGGCCCATGCTCCTCCTCTGCGTGGGCGACGACATCGTCGATCCGGTCGAACTCCGTGACGTCGCAGAGGACCGGCCGCAGGCCAGGCAGGGTTTTGGCGAGCGCTGTCAGCGACGCTTGCGAGCGCACGGTGCCAATCACCCTGTGGCCGGCCTGAAGAGCCGCAGACGCAATGGCGAGCCCGAAGCCGGAATTCGATCCGGTGATCGCGATCACCGATCTGGCAAGGGAGGTGGGCATGAGCGTTCCCTCCTACCATGTCCATTTCAAGGCTCTGACCGGCAACAGTCCGATGCAACACGTCAAAGCAATGCGGCTTCACGAAGCAAGATTGATGATCGCCCGCCGGACGAGAACGATCGCCGAGGTCGCGGTTTCGGTGGGCTACGCCAGCCCGGCGCAGTTCAGCCGCGACTTCAAGCGGCATTTCGGGCGTACCGCATCGGAAGAGATCAAGTGGGTCCAGCGCCACCTCGGCGAAACGGGTGACGATCACGGTTAGGTATAGCGCCTGAGCTAAAGCGCGTCACGATCTTTCAGATTCGCTCCTCGCGCTTTCGGTCGTTGTTTTTACGCATGTCGTTATCGCAAACCGCGGCACAGCGCGCGACATGTTTTAGCTGGTCATCCGAGGTGCGCTGACGATCTTCCGGAACAAGGCCTCCATGGCCTCTTCAATACCTTCGGTGGGACTGACCGCGAAATTATAAACCAAAGGCAAATATGTACGGTTGTATCTTCACTAAATCGCTGAAGAACTCACGGTCGCGATGATGAGCGCCATCGCAGCCCGCAAAGCAGTCATCGGCACGTTCGTCGTTGAGATAAACGAGCGCTCTTGGCGCGCGGGATTTCCGCGCTACCTCTGCACGCGGCAATGGAGGAAGACGATGAAAATCCGTAAGTTCACGATTACCGATGTGGCGTTGGAGCGTTCCCCCGGGCAGCAGGCGGACATCTTCGTCGGCAATCTGGTCGACGAGCGGCAGGGCGGGCCGATCACCATCGGCTATGGACGCTACGCGCCCGGCCAGAGCCTCACCGAGACGATTGAAGTCGACGACGTCATGATCGTTCTGGAAGGGCGGCTATCGGTCTCGACGGATTTGGGAACAGTTACCGCCGGGCCAGGCGAGATCGTC
The DNA here is from genome assembly GCF_052871115.1 of Rhizobium sp. LARHSG275. Taxonomy (NCBI): domain Bacteria; kingdom Pseudomonadati; phylum Pseudomonadota; class Alphaproteobacteria; order Hyphomicrobiales; family Rhizobiaceae; genus Rhizobium; species Rhizobium sp. LARHSG275. The sequence continues at coordinate 156,816 of NZ_JBIXJN010000013.1, forward strand.
TACATGCCCAAGGGCGAAGCGGTGACCATCCGCTCGCATGACGAAGGCGCGCTCACCGCCTATGTCACCTATCCACATTGGCGACCGGCGCACGCCTAAACTACGGTCTGCGGCTCAGCGCTTGTATTCCGGCTCGCTGCGATCGAGCGCGCGCTTCACCGACTCCAGATGGAGCCGGGCCGACTCCGGGTCTCCTTCGCGCATTTGCCGGTATGCCGCCTCCGCAATCTCAGGCGCGACGGCAAGGACTTCACGCCCGGTGGACAGGGCGAGCGTCTGCACTTCGCAGGCGCGCTCGAGGTAATAGAGGTCGTCCCAGGCCTCGGCGATATTCGGTGCACAGACCATCACGCCGTGGTGCTTCATGAAGACGATGTCGGCATCGCCGATCGCAGCCGCAATCCGATCGCCCTCGCGCGCGTCGAGCGCCAGGCCGTTATAGTTGCGGTCGACGGCCGTGCGTCCATAGAATTTCAATGCGGTCTGCCCGGCAAAAATCAGAGGATCGCCCTCCGTCATCGAAAGGGCGGTGGCATAAGGCATATGGGTGTGGAACGCCGCCTTGGCACGGGGAACGTTCTTGTGAATCCTGGCGTGGATGTAAAAAGCGGTGGCCTCAGGCTGCCCGCTGCCCGACACGACATTGCCGTGAAAGTCGCAGATCAACAACATCGAGGCCGTCAGTTCGGCGAAAGCGTAGCCGTAAGGGTTGACGATGAACAGGTCGTCATAGCCGGGAACGACGGCCGAGAAATGGTTGCAGATCCCTTCCTCCATGCCGAGCCTTGCCGCCATCCGGAAGCAGGCCGCCAGATCGACGCGGGCCTGCCAGATGTCGTCCGTATCAAGTTTCGGCTGGTTGGGGCCGCCGGCGGGCGATAGGGCTGTGTTGAGAGAGTGCGCCATGGGGGTCGTTTCAAATCGGTGTCGAAGGAGAGGGTGGCTGCGTTCTGGATTACGCCCGGATCAGCCTCGCATCAAGCCGGCTCGAGGCAAGCATGGTTCGGTTCCCCCGGGTCAAGGTCGTGCTCAAGCGTTAAGGCAACAAGACAAGGCCGGAGCGGGGTGCATATCTCTTGATCATGCCGCACGCTCCGGCGGTTGCACTGAAAGGTTGCTCACAGCAAAATACCCGTCTTGACTCTCTTCGTTATCAGAACATAATAAGAACATCGGCGCGGCGGCCGCCATCTGAAAACCGAAGATATGGAGAGCGGATATGCGTGAGCAGCCGATCGGCGAAGCCGTGGAAGATGATGCCTGGCCTGCAAGTGATGTGATGTGGCCGCCGGAGAAGGAGATTGGGGTCTCCGAGGTGCATGCAAGCCTGGCCAAGGCGGTGGCGGGGAGCCGCGGTGTGCGATTTTTCACGGCCTTCGTGATCGACATCCCCAGCGATGCCTATCTGGGCGATGTCCAGATGGCGATCGACGAGGCCGCCGGCGAGGCCTGCGGTATCCTGCTGACGATGCATGTGACCGGCCGCGACGCCGCAACCGGCGAGCCGATTCTGACCCAGGAAGCCACGCGACCGTTCAAGTTTCCCTGCGGTGAGGGCGTCGCGAAAGCCATAGCGAGCTTCTGCGGCAAGCTCAAAATGGCCGGCATCTTCCCCTGAGCGCCGCCATGGAAGCCGAAACATCGTCACCGCCGGTCGAAAATGAGCTTGCCGAGGTGTTCGCCTATCACAATGGCGATATGCGGGGGCGATATGCGGGCCGCAATCGGCACGCTGCTGGAGGACGTCCGCCATTTGCGCTGCAGTTGATATTTGGCAGAAGGCGCCATGGGCGGCGGCATGACCCGCGGCTGGCGGCCGAGCTACGATCGAGACTAAAACGCGTCGCGACCTTTCGGATTCGCTCCTCTTGGATCCGGCGATGGTATGACAGCTGCGGCGCGACGCGGCCGCTGGCCGTCGCATTTCCTCATTCGGCTTTTGCCGGTGCCGAAGCAGGTCGGTCGGCTCCGTCATCGATCCAGGCCAGCGTCTCCGTCAATATTTCCTTCGACAGGGCAGGATCGACTATGACGCGAGCGAGGATCGTTGCTCCGACCATCGCCGACCAGTTGGCGATTGCCCGGCGTCGGCGGTCGGCGTCCGGCCCTTCGACCTTCTCGCTCATCCAGTCGATCTGCGCCCGCACACCCTCCGTCACCGCCGCACGGGCCTCAGGGGTCTGGCGCAGCGTGTCGGCGGCAAGTCCGGAAATCGGGCAGCCACCGGCCCTGTTGTCGCGATGGCGCGGCGACAGATACTCCTCCATGTAGTCGCCAAGCGGCAGTGACGCGCCATTGCGCTGGCCAAGCGCATGCGCCAGCGCCTGGACGATCAACTCGTCCTTCGAGCTGAAATGACCGTAGAAGCTGCCATGCGTCAGGCCCGCAGCCTTCATCACCTCGGCAACGCCGACGGCCTCGAATCCTCTCTCCCGAAACAGCCGGCTTGCGACTTCCAGGATCCTTTGGCGGTTTTCGGCCATCTGCTCACGGCTGATTTTCATGTTGAGATTTCTCCCTCTCTGCCATTGACTTTTTTATGATAGCCATCACTTTAAATCAGTAATTAGGATCGTCATCATAATTATCATAACGCTCATTCGAAAGAGAACAAGACAATGACTGACACTCCCACCGTCCTCATCACCGGCGCCTCCTCGGGCATTGGAGCGACATATGCAGACCGTTTCGCCCGTCGTGGGCACAATCTCGTACTGGTTGCGCGCAATAAGGCAAGGCTGGAGGCTCTCTCGGCACGACTTCGCGAAGAAACCGGCGTAACGATCGACATCCTGCAGGCCGATGTCACCAAATCCGATGAGCTTGCTGCGGTGGAAAGCCGTCTGCGCGACGACCATCGGATCGGAATTCTCGTCAACAATGCCGGTACCAGCCTCGAAGGCACGTTCGTCAATCAGCCCGTCAATGATATCGCCCAGCTGATCGCGCTCAACGCGACGGCCGTTGCCCGCCTTTCCAGCGCCGTTGCGCCACGCTTCGTCGAAGCGGGCTCGGGCGCCATCGTCAACGTCTCCTCGGTCGTCGGGCTCGTCCCGGAATTCGGAATGACGGTCTACGGCGCCACAAAGGCCTTCGTGACCTTTCTTTCCCAGGGGCTCAGCCTCGAACTCGGTCCCAAAGGCGTCTACGTCCAGGCGGTCCTGCCGGCGGCAACGCGCACGGAGATCTGGGAGCTTTCCGGCATCGACGTCAACACGCTCTCCGGCGTGATGGAAGTGGGCGAACTCGTGGACGCCGCCCTGGCAGGCTTCGACAAGCGCGAGCCCATCACCATCCCGCCGCTGCACGATGCCGCCCAATGGGATGCCTATCAGGGCGCGCGCCAGGCGATGATCCCGGGCTTTTCGCAGGCTGAGCCTGCAGAGCGTTATCGCGCCGCCTCCTAGCGCTCCCCGAAGAAACGCGCTGCACCAACACAGGCTGTGTCGCAAGGCCGGCCTGTGCCGGGTTTCGGCGCGAAACTCCGAGACCTGACAGAGATCCATGAAATCAGACGAAAGAAACGCAATGACGGACAACGCAATTTTTGAACCCTACAAACTCGGCAAGCTGACGCTGGCGAACCGGATCGTGATGGCGCCCTTGACCCGCAACAGAGCCGGCGCCGGCTTCGTGCCGGGCAATATCGCCGCGACATATTATGCCCAGCGGGCGACAGCCGGCCTGATCATCTCGGAGGGCGCGCAGATTTCGCAGGAAGGGCAGGGCTACCAGGATACACCGGGAATTTATACGCAAGCCCAGATCGACGGCTGGCGGAAAGTCACCGACGCGGTGCATGCCAAAGGCGGACATATCTTCCTGCAGCTCTGGCATGTCGGTCGTATTTCGCATGTCGATCTGCAGCCGAATGCGCAGGCGCCGGTCGCGCCATCGGCCATCAAGGCCGAGACCAAGGTCTTCGTGAACAATGCCTTCGTCGACGTCTCCGAACCTCGCGCGCTCAAACTGGATGAGATCCAGACGATCATCGCCGATTTCCGCCGCGCGGCCGCCAACGCGATTGCCGCGGGCTTCGATGGCGTCGAAGTCCATGGCGCCAACGGTTATCTGCTGGAACAGTTTGCCAAGGACGGCTCCAACAGCCGCACCGACGCCTATGGCGGCTCGGTCGAACATCGCGCCCGGATGATATTGGAAGTCGCTGCCGCCGTGGCTGCCGAGGTCGGCGCGGAGCGCACGGGGGTGCGGATTTCGCCGGTCAACAGCATCACCTCGAGTGATCCGCAGGCGCAATTCAACTATATCGCCGAGAAGCTTGGCCAGATGGGGATTGCCTATCTCCATGTCGTCGAAGCTGGGCGCGGCGGGCCGAATGAGGCTGCTGCCTTTGACTACGCCGAGCTCAGGGCCAAGTTCGCAAACACCTACATCGCCAATAACGGCTACGACCTCGACCGCGCAACGTTGCGATTGACGGAGGGCGCGGCGGATCTCTTCTCGTTCGGCCGGCCATTCATCGCCAATCCTGATCTCGTCGAGAGACTGAAGACCGCTGCTCCGCTGGCAGAGGTGAACCCGGCGACCATCTATGGCGGCGGCGCCGAAGGTTATACCGACTATCCCTCCATCGCCGCATGACACTCGCCTGTTGCACCGGCGCCGTGCTGCTGCGCGGCGCCTTTTCACCATGCGCCGGATCATGTTCATTGGTGAGACAATCGCCCGCATGACGATCTACGGGCGACTGCACCGAATTTATGCAGGAGCGTCACAGCGGCGGCATTCCTTCGAATGTCTGCGCCGCCGGATCGACCCTGTCCCAGGCAAGGCCGCGCGCGGTGTAGGTCACCATCTGCGGCTGGTATCGGCCGGGCTCGTCGAGGCTTGCGGCGTGGATGGTGAAAAAGTCAGGCATGTAGGAGAAGGTCATGTAGACGGGTGCGCCGCAGGCGGGGCAGAAGCCGCGCGTCTTGACGTTGCCGTTGTCGGCGACCATTTGCCAATGCGTCGCCTGGCCTTCCAGCTTCACCGCCTGCCGGCTCGGGAAAGTCAGATAGGATCCGTGCCCGGTGCCGCTTGAAGCCTGACAGTCGCGGCATTGGCAGTCGTTCATCGCAATCGGCTCGGCTGAAATTTCATAGTGGATCGCACCGCAGGCGCATCCGCCGGTGTAAGGCTTGCTCATGTCTGTCTCCTGATGAAATGCTGTACTGGCGACCGCGTTCGGTCGTTTCAATTCTTTGCGTCGCTGATGGCGCCGATGTTCTTCACGACCTTCTTCCAGCCTTCGCCCATCTTCTGGAAGGCCGTTTCATTCCTGGGCAGGATGAAGCCGGAATGGATGAGGCGAAGCCGCGTGCCGGCTTCGACCTCGGACAGGATGAAGGTGACGACAGTGTCGAGCGGGGAGCCGTAGCCGGCGTTTCCCTCATGCCCGCCTTTCCAGGCATAGGAGAGACGCTTGTTCGGCTTCACCTCCAGCACCTGGCAGTGAATGGTGCCGTCCCAGGCGCCGGCGGGCGTCGTCTGGTAGGTGAAGCGTTTGCCTTCCACCGGCTCGAAGCCCGCCGGCATCATCAGCCAGCGGCCCATCAGATTGGCCGTGGTCAGCGTTTTCCAGAGCGTCTCCGGCCGATGCGGGAAAACCTCGTCGACCACGATCTCCTGCGTGTCGGGCTTCAATTCGGCGTCGTTCATGGATCGATTTCCTTCAGCAATGTTCTGAGATTGGCAAAACGTTCGCGCCAGAAGACGCCGTAATGGCTCATCCAGTCGACAAGCGGCTCCAGGCCTTCCGGCTCGGCGCGGTAATAGACCTTCCGCCCTTCGGGGCGCTCAGTGACGAGGCCCGCCTGTTTCAGGGCTTTGAGGTGCTGCGAAATGGCGCCCTGCGTGACGCTGCTTGCCCGCGTCAGTTCGACGACGGTGATTTCATCGGCGTTGACGATCTGCTCAAACACGGCCCGCCGTGTGGGATCGGCAAGCGCGCGCATGACGGCGGTGATGGAAACGGCTTCGGTCATGAAGAAACCAATAGCGTATGCTAATTGATGAGTCAACACTAATCTGTTTGATCGACGCCCGGTCGCAACGCCGCTCAGGTGGCGGCGCGTTCGGCTGTTCTTACGGAATGATCCAACGCCCTCGTGCCATGAGGAACAAAACGCGCATGCCGATGTTGCTACTCCAATGGTGATAGCACCGTGGGAGGAAGTTATGCATCAATCTCTTCAGTTTGTCCTGGTCGGCCTGGCCGCGATAAGCGGGCTGACAATCGCGCCGACGATCGCCGCGGCGCAGGACTTGGAGTTGCGTGTCGGCCCCGGCGGACTGGGCGTCTACGATCGTGATCGCGACCCTGACCGATATGACCGATATGACCGATATGATCGATATGACCGGCGCGGACGGCGAGGCTGCGATCCGGACGATGCTCTCGACATCGCACGCAGCGAAGGACTTCGCAGGGCGCAGATCATACGCATGTCTCCCCGCAGCATCGTTGTCCAGGGGATGACGCGCCGGGGACCGGAGCGAATGACCTTCGCCAACCAGCGAGGCTGCCCGGAAATCTGAGCCGCGGCGTGAGCAATAAGTCGGCCGGCCTTCGCGATCGTCGACCGAATGCAGCCGGCGCGGAACCTTTGAGCAATCCGAACATTGCTGCCCATGCAGCGCGCTGCTTTGGGCCGCCTGCATCGTTGAAGCACCATTGGAGGATTCATCATGATGAGCGGTCAATTGAAGGCGCTTCTCGCCGTCCTTGCCGTTGCCGGCTACCAGAACAGGGACAAGATCGGGGAGCTGCTGCGGGGCATCCAGAACCCTCAGCAGTCTGGCGCGGGAAACCAGCAGCCGGGTGGGCTTGGGGGCATCCTTGGCGGACTGGGTGGTTCGGGCGGTCTCGGCGGCCTGCTCGGCGGGCTGACCTCCGGCGGCATCGTCAGCGGCGGTCTGGGCGATCTGCTGAAGACGTTTCAGCAGAACGGACACGGTGACAAGATCGACTCATGGGTACAACCGGGCCAGAATGCCGACATCAATGACGGCCAACTCGCCGAAGCACTGGGCCCGGACGTTCTGAACGAGATTGCTTCGAATACCGGCCTTTCACATCAGCAGATTCTGGATCGGCTGAGCCGCGATCTTCCCAAGGCCGTCGACGACCTGACCCCACAGGGAAAACTGCCGACCGCCGAAGAGTTTATGTCTTCCGCCAGCCAATCCACCACCTCCGCGCGGCCGAGCACCATCTGATATCGGGACGAACGGGCGCACAACCAGCAGGCCGCCGCCGCGCGTGATGACATCTTCGCGGACGACACGGGCGGCGGGCCGGCATCAGACAGACGGCACGCATCGAGTTCGCGCGTTAGTTCGAGAGGTACTTCTGAAGGAATGCGTGAACGCTGCGGATGGACTTTTCGGCGGCGTCTGTATTGTATTTTTCGATATGGCCAAACACCCTCCGTCCCACCTTAAACTCCGGGGCATCAAAATCGTGGTAGGTCCCCTTGTAGATATTGAGCTCGATGGGCGGGCTATCGTCGCTCAGACCGGCAAGCCTCTTCCGGCATCGGTCAGCCGGGCTCCAATTGTCTCGTTCGCCGGTCAAGATCAGAATCGGCACCGTGGCATCGCCCTGAGTTGCCGCGCAGAGGGGATAATAGGCAACCGCTGCCCGGAATTTTTGGTCCATCAGCTGTTCGTTGCCTTCGATTTTTGTTCCCTCCAGCGTCGCAGTGCCGCCCGCTGAAAAGCCCATCAGGGCCACGCGCCTGATATCGACAAAGCTTTGTTTCGATAAAAAATTCAAAGCGCCATAGGCGTCGAAGACGCGATCGGGCAGAGTGCTTTGGCACGTGTCCTTGATATTGCGGGTGGTGAAGCTATCGACGACGAGCACGACGTAACCCCATGAGACCAGCCGCTTCGGCCAAAGGTCTTTGACGCTCAAACGCATACCCTCGCACCCATGCAGCATGACGACCGCCGGGAAGGGACCGTCACCTTGGGGGTGGGACAGATATCCCAGCAGGGGGGTGCCTTGCGGCTGAGGGAGGCTCTCTCCCTGTTCATTGGCCTTGCGGATTCGAAACGGGCTGAGCTTGACGGGCGCGCTTTCGAACCGCACCAATTCGTCGGCATCAGCTGGGTTTCCAGCGAGCGTGGCGCTGAGAAAAGCGACGAGGCAAAGAAAAAGTCTCGTGGTTCTCACTGAACTTCTCCACCGTTTGTTCAACAGCCTGCTCATTGTACGCCGGAGCTGTAGGCTCGAAAAGCGGTCAGGGGTCTGCCGATCGGGCGATTTCAAACCGACGAATAACCTCAATCAAAACCACTTGATCACCCCCTGGCGGATCATTTATGACTACCGTAAATCCAAGCTGCGAGATTTGAATTCAGAGGTGATGTCGACCCAAGTCGGGCCGCCCAATGCCATGAAGACCAAGCCAACAGTGTCACTGAGCCACCACCATGGATTTGCCACTGAGCTCACCCCTTGCTCCGTCATCCTCGGGCTTGTCCCGAGGATCCACCTTGGCCTCCAACAGCAGCGGGCATAGATCCTCGGCTCAAGGCCGAGGATGACGGAGGGTGGGGAGCGCTTTTTGCCAAACTTGCCGGAGAGCGGATGGTATTTCTGGCGCCCGCTTGGTCGGGCAGTTTTGATTCGAAACTGACGCGCGACCCACGATTAGCCGTTGATCACCCCCCGGCAAATCAGTTAAGACTACCGTAAATCCAAGCTGCGAAATTTGAATCCAGAAGGTGATGTCGACCAAGTCGGCGCCGCGCTCTGATCGGTGTGTCTGTCACCGTCCGGCCAGCTTCCAGATCATCATTGATCCCCCATCCCTTTCCGCCTGACCTCTCATCTTCGATCACATCGGGATCGAGCCGGGCAGCGCTCGCCTCTCACAAGGAGAACTGCAATGGACCCTTCGATTGCTCCGGCCTCCAGGGCCGCAGTGGTGACGCCGAACGATAGTGCCATTGTCGGTGCGCGCGCGCTTTATATCGGCACGACGGGCGATGTTGCCATTGCGCCGCGTCGGGACGTGGATCCGGTCATCTTCAGAAACGTGCCGGCCGGGACGATCCTGCCGGTTCACGCCGCCATCGTGGCGCTGACCGGGACCACGGCATCCAACATCGTCGCGCTGTTCTAGAAGCCTTCAGAAGCGGGCCTCATGGGCAGACCCATCAAGTTCACCCAGGCGGTTGCCGACAGGATTTGCGAGCGCATTGCCGACAGGGAAAGCCTGCGGTCGATCTGCCGGGATGAAGGGATGCCGGCGATGTCGAGTGTGCTCTCCTGGCTCGCTGATGAGAACAAGGCCGCGTTTCGAGCCAAATACGCCCTGGCGCGCGAGATCCAGGCGGATGGCTTCGTCGACGAGATGGTCGAGATTGCCGATGACCGCGCCGACGACTGGATCGAAAAGAAGAACGCCGCCGGCGAGACCACCGGCTGGCAGGAGAATGGCGAGGCCATAAGGCGTTCGCAGCTTCGCATCGCCACCCGTCAGTGGGTCGCCGAGAAGCTGAAGCCGAAGAAATACGGTTCCAAGGTCGAGCCTGACCGTGGCGTCGTCGCGAGCGAGGTTTCGCAGTTGCTGGAAGATATCAATGGCAAGACGCGCGGACTTCCAAACGGCGGTTGACCAGTTTTCCGACTGGTGCTGGCGTCTGAACAACCTCTATTGGATCACCGACAAATCGGGCAAACGCGTCAGGTTCGAGATGAACTGGACGCAGATGACCTTTTTCGAAGAGATGCATTATCTCAACGTGCTGCTGAAGGCCCGCCAGCTGGGTCTCACGACCTTCATTCAGATCTTCATGCTCGATGCCTGCGTCTTCAACCGGGATATCCGCGCCGGCACGATCGCCCATACGCTGGGCGACGTGCAGACGATCTTTAGGGACAAGATCAAATACCCCTATGACAATCTGCCCGATCGTATCCGCAACGCCGTGCCTGTTGTCAGGGCCAACCAGACCGAGCTGCTGCTCGGCAATAATTCGAGCATTCGTGTCGGCACCTCGCTGCGCTCGGGAACGCTGCAATATCTGCATATTTCCGAATATGGAAAGCTCTGCGCGAAATATCCCGACAAGGCGAGGGAGGTCCGCACCGGTGCTTTGAATACGGTGCAGGCCGGCCAGCTGGTCTTCGTCGAAAGCACGGCGGAGGGCCAGGAAGGGCATTTCTACACGCTTTGCGAAGATGGCCAGGTCAAGCAGCGCCAGGCACTGGAGCTGACCGAACTGGACTTCAAGTTCCATTTCTTCCCCTGGTGGAAGGAACCGCAATATGCGATCGCGCCTCAAGGCGTCATCATCACCGATGCTTTCGCAAAATATTTCGGCAACCTGGCCGACCAGGGCATCACGCTGACTGACGGGCAGAAGGCCTGGTACGTCAAGAAGGCCGAAACCCAGCTCGGCGACATGAAGCGCGAATATCCCTCGACGCCGGCCGAAGCGTTCGAGGCGAGCGTCGAGGGCGCCTATTACGCCGACCAGATGGCGGTGGCCGACGCCGAAGAGCGGATCGGGGTCTTCCCGCATGTCGACGGTTATCCCGTCCACACCATCTCCGACATCGGCATGGACGATACCAACAGCGTCTGGCTGTTTCAGGTGCTGCCCGGCCGTGTCCGGATGATCGGCTATTTCGAGCATACCGGCACCGGGATGGACGGCATGCTCGACGAGCTGGAGCGGCGCGGCGCCGAGCACGGCTATGTCTATGGCGTCCACAACATGCCGCATGACATCAAGGTCAGGGAATGGACGCGCGGCGGCATGACCCGCATCGAAGTCATGCTGCGAGAGGTCAAGGCCCGCGATCTCGGCACGGTCCGCAAGATCGAGCGCGCCTATGTCCATGACCGGATCAACGGCACCAGGCGCATTCTGGCGAAGATCGAGTTCGATCAGGCCGGCTGCATCCAGGGCATCAAATGCCTGCGGAACTACCGCAAGGACTGGGACGAGGATCTGAGCGTCTTCCGCGACGAGCCACTGCACAACTGGGCCTCGCACGGTGCCGACGCTTTCGGCGGTCTGGCGATCATCTTCACCGGTCTCGCTCCAGAGCCGCTGAAGCCGGAACCCAGGCGACTGCCGACGTTACAGACGACGACGTTCAACGACTTCGTCGCAGCAACCCCTGCATATAGCGAGCGTGTTTGATGGAAGACGAAACAACGGCTTTGGCGGGCGGGCAGCAATGGGACCTGGCAAAGGTCGGCGCCCGCTGGCAGCAGGAGCTCGAGCGCGCCCAGCGTTATTTCAGGTCCTGGCATGACCGCTGCGTCAAGATCGAGAAGATTTATCTCGACCAGCAGTCCGACCAACCGAATGCGGCCAAGCGAAGGTTTCCGCTGCTTTGGGCCAACACCTCGGTGCTGCAGCCGGCGGTCTACGCCCGGGTGCCGCAGCCCGTCGTCGAGCGTCGCTTCAAGGATGCTCAGCCGGTGGCGCGCATGGCCTCGGAGCTGGTCGAACGCAACCTCGCCTATATGGGCGACGAAGCCGATATCGATTCGATCATGCGGGCGGTGCGCGACGATTTCCTGCTCTGCGCCCGCGGCACGGTATGGCTGCGTTATGAAGCCGATTTCGAGCCGCTCGACATGGGCGTCCAGCCTTCCGACCCGCCGGCGATTGGTGGCTTTTCCGAGGGTCTGCCCAGCGGCTTTCCCGCCAGTTTGCTCGGCGGCGGCATGGGCGATGACGGCGCAGCCCCGCCCGAGGTGATCAGCGACGAGCGTGTCTGCATCGATTATGTGCACTGGTCCGATTTCCTGCATTCGCCGGCCCGCCGCTGGAAGGATGTGACATGGGTTGCGCGCCGCGTGCCGATGACCGACGAGGAGATGGAGAAGCGCTTCGGCCCTGACGCCATGACATCGCTCCAGGCGCAAGCTGCCGGCAGCAACAAGGGCAGCAACCAGACGGAGCGCGCCGAGAACGAGGGCAAGACCCATGTCTGGGAGATCTGGTGCAAGAGCGAAAACTATACCGTCTGGATCGCCGATGGCGCGCCGGTGGCGCTCGAAGTGTCGGAGCCGCCGCTTGATCTGACGCATTTCTGGCCTTGCCCGCGCCCAGCCTACGGCACGATGTCGACCAGCTCGCTGATCCCGGTTCCCGACTATGTCTATTATCAGCAGCAATGCGACGAGATCGATCTGCTGACGAAGCGTGTCAACAAGCTGACCGATCAGCTGCGGCTGAAAGTGTTCTATCCCTCCGGCGACGGCGCGATCTCGCCGGCGATCGAGAAGGCGATGCGGCCGGAAAACGATACCGTCATGGTGCCGATCCCGGAATGGGCTGCCTTCACCTACAAGGGCGGCTCGAAAGCCATCGTGACTTTGCCGATCGACGAGGTGCAGAAGGTCATCATCGCCTGCATCCAGGCCCGCAAGCAGCTGATCGAGGACGTCTACCAGATCACCGGCATCTCCGACATCGTCCGCGGTGACACCCAGGCGTCGGAGACGGCGACGGCGCAGCGGATCAAGAGCCAGTGGGGCTCGATCCGCATCCGCGACCGCCAGGCCGAGCTTGCCCGCTTCGCCCGCGACATCATCCGCCTTGCCGGCGAAATCATCTGCGACCAGTTCCAGCCGGAAACGCTGATGCTGGTCAGCGGCATCAAGCTGCCGAGCATGGCCGAGAAGCAGCAGGTCCAAATGCAGATGCAGCAGATGCAGATCGCCGCCCAGCAGGCAGCGGCGCGCGCCGAGCAGATGGGGCAACCCGCACCGCCGCCGCCGCAGATGCCGCCGCAGCTTGAGCAGATGATGCAGCAGCCGACGATCGACGAGGTCGTGCAGCTCCTGCGTAATGACAGCATTCGCGGCTTCCAGATCGATATCGAAACGGATTCGACCATCGAGCCCGACGAGGACGCCGAAAAGCAGCGCCGCATGGAATTCGTGCAGATGATCGGCGGTTTCCTGCAGCAGGCGGGCGCCATGGCGCAGCAGAACCCGATGCTGGTGCCTGTCATGGTCGAGACGCTGCTCTTTGCCGCCCGCGGCTTCAGGGCCGGGCGCCAGCTCGAAAGCGCGCTGGAGCAGGTCGGCGCCCAGCTCTCCGAGGCCGCAACCGCGCCGAAGCAACCGCCGGAGCCACCGGCCGAACAGATGATCAAGCTGAAAACGGCTGAAGTGAAGGCGGGTGCGGAACAGCGGAAAGCCGAGCTCGGGGTGGCGCAGGCCGAGATCGAGCATCGCGCCGTGGTGGAGCAGGCGCGCGGTGAGGCGGCGGCGCAGGCCCTGCAGCAGTTGCAGGCGCAGCAGCCCGCCTATCAGTGAACGGAGTGAAAGATGAGAGAACGCTATTGCCGCGTCTGCGGCGGCTGGCACCAACTCGACGAGTGGCCGCGCAACTGCATGCCGGTAAAGAGCGAGGCGCAGTCCGATCTGCCGGCGCCGCATTTCGTCAGCGACAGCATCGATATCCAGTCGATGCATGACGGCAGGCACTACACCTCGAAAGCAAAGCTGCGCTCCGCCTACCGGGCGGCCGGCGTGGTCGAGATCGGCAACGAAAAGCCGCAGCCGATCGAGACGCCGAAGACGGATCGAAAGGCGATCCGAAACGAATTGCGGCGAGTTCACGCCGAATATAACGCCTAGAACAAAACGCTCTAACCTTTTGTTTTACGGGCATCAATCCCCGACAAAGGAAGTTTCCGACATGGATATGGAAGACTTGAACGAGGCTGGCAACGGCAGCGAAGATTTTGGCGCGTTCGACGACAAGCCCCTGAATGACAGGCCGGTGAGCATCCGCGACAGCCTGAAGGCGGCGATCGACACCGCCGAGGGCAATGGACCGGGCGATATCGCCGGCCAGCCGCGCGACGGGGAAAACGGCCGCTTCCTGGCCAAGGGACAGGAGCAAGCCGCAGCGGCGAGGGCAGGGCAGGCGCCCGCGGCAAACGCCGCTCAGCAGACACCCCAGGCACAGGCCCAGATGCAGACCCGGGAACAGCCGGCAGGCATCGGCAGCCGGGTTCCGCCCGGCTGGTCGGCGGAAGCCAAGACGCAATTCGCGACCCTTCCCGGAGAAGTGCAGGCGGCCATTACCAAGCGGGAACAGGAGGTCGATAACGGCTTCCGCGTCCTCCAGGATTACAAGGGGCTCGAGGAGTTCACGCCGCTCATCCGCCAGGCCGGCATGACCCATGCCGATGTCATGCGCCGGGCGATCGACTGGGAAAAGGCGCTCATCCACGATCCCGTCAACACCGTCGTTCATGTCGCCAGGATGGCCGGGGTCAATCTTCACGCCCTGGTCAATGGCCAGATGGAACAGGTCCTGCAGCGCAACGCGCAGCAGGTCGGACCACAGCCCGGACTACAGCAAGGAGGACCGCAGCCGCGACACGTCAATGTCGAGGCGACGGTCGAACACGTTCTGCGGAAAAGGGACACCGAAACTCAAGTCGATGCCTTCCTTTCCGACCCGGCAAACGCGCACGCCGATGACGTGCTTGACGACATGATCGCCCTTATCAATGCAGGGCGGGCATCATCGCTTCAGGACGCCTACGACGCCGCATGCTGGATGCGCCCGGACATTCGCCGGCAGTTGATCAGTCAGACTGCGCAGGCACCCGTCCGAGAACAGCAAGCCCAGAGGGCAGCAGCGGCAGATCAAGCCCGCCGCGCCTCGCGATCCATCTCTGGTTCTTCCGCGCCGGGCCCGACCCGCGATGCGGCAAGAGGCCAGCCCACCTCAATCCGAGACTCGCTGCGCGACGCCATGCGTTTTTCGCGCGGTCAAGTCTGATCAAAGGAATGATCAATGCCCATCTCGCCCAATCTCTCTGAAATCGTGACCACGACGCTGCGCAACCGCAGCGGCACGGTCGCCGACGACGTGACGAAGAACAACGGTCTTCTCACCCGTCTGAACAGCCGCGGCCGCAAGAAGCCCATCTCCGGCGGCCGCACCATCGTTCAGGAACTGCAGTACCAGGAAAACAGCACCTTCAAGCGGTTAACTTTTGCAGCCGCCGCCTGAGGTTTGCTTGCGTGCCAAAAGCCTGTCCGTCGTGGCAGCTTTGATATTGTTGCAGCGGCCGCATAGTTCATCGAAAAGAACTCGACCAATGTCTGGTATCTCGCCACCGACGCCGTCAGCGGCACGGCGACGGTGCTGCCGGTCGGCGGCAACATGAAATATGGCGGCACGCTGATTGCGATCAATGTCTGGACCATCCCGGTTTCGACGGGCCTGCAGCAATGCCTGGTGCTGATCTCCTCGGAAGGCGAAGTGATCGTCTTTCAAGGGTCCGATCCTTCGAGTGCTGCCAATTGGGGCCTGATCGGCACCTTCAAGCTCGGCCGGCCGCTCGGCACCGATCGATGCCTGCTGTCGGTCGGCGCCGATCTCGCCATCATGACGACGGATGGGATCGTGCCGATCACCAAGGCCGTGCAGCTCGACCGGGGCGCCACCAGCCTCGGGGCGATCACCGCCAAGATCGGCCCGACCTGGCGCGAGACCGTTGCGGCGACCGGCACGACCTCTGAGGAGTGGCAGCTTTCAAGTTTTCCGGCACGGCAGATGGCGATCGTCAACCTGCCGTCCTCCTTCGGCCCCTATCAATATGTGATGAACACCGAAACCGGGGCCTGGTGCCGCTTCGTCGGCATGCCGGCCTCCTGCTGGGCGACATGGCAGGACCGGCTGTTCTTCGGGGCTGGCGACGGCACGGTTTATGAGGCCGAAGTCGGGGCCAATGACAACGGCGTGGCGATCGACGCGCTGATGGTCGGCGCCTGGAGCCGCTATGGCGACGGCCTCTCGACCAAGCTCTCGAAGCTGATCGGGGTGACGGCGCAGATCGGGGTGTCGACGCTGATGTATGCCGGGATCTCGGTGGACTATCAGACCAAGATTCCGACAGTCCTTCTCTCCTCGATCGAGAACAATGCGGCGGCGAAGTGGGGAACGGCGGTCTGGGGTGTCGCGAAATTCCCCGGCATTTCGCTCGTCCGCAAATTCGCCTCCGCCGGCGGCGCCGGGTCGGCCCTGGCGCCGACGATCCGGGCGCTGATCTCGGGCTCATCAGGCTCCGTCTCCGAAGCGGCCGTCGTCGGCGGCTCGGTGCTTTACGAAAAGGGCGCGCCGATTTGATCGTCTCCGAACCGCGCGAGGAGATCGCGACCTGGGTCGGCAACAGGATCGGCGTGAGCTTTCATCCGCCTTACACCACGCTTGCCCATATCGACCGCGGCCGGATCATCGCCGGCTTCGTCTTCAACGTCTGGACCGAGCACGATGTCGAGGTCTCGCTTGCCGCCGACCGGCTGACGCTGACGCTGATGCGATCGGTCTTTCGCTATGTCGTGCATCAGCTCGGCTGCGGCCGCGCAACCGCAAGGACCCGCGCCGACAATGCCGGAGCCCAGCACGTTCTGGCAAGGCTCGGCGCACGCCTGGAAGGCCGCCAGCAGGCCTATTTCGGCGACTGCGACGCGCTGCTTTACGCAATCATGAAAGAGGATTTTCCCTATGGTCTCCACGCCGAAGGCCCCAAAGGCGCCTGATCCGACACAGACCGCAGCGGCGCAGACGGCCACCAACGTCGACACCGCGATCGCCAATGCGGGGCTCAGCCACACCAACCAGTACACGCCGGATGGCGCGCTGGAATACAAGGTCAGCGGCTACCAGACGATGACCGACCAGAACGGCAAGACCTACCGGCTGCCGACCTATTCGGCCTATCAGACCTATTCGCCTGAGAACCAGGCGATCTACGACCAGACGCAGCAGACGCAGCTCGGCCTTGCCAGGCTCGCCAACGACCAGACCGGCAAGATTTCGGGTGTGCTCGGCACCAATGTCGATCTCAGCGCCGGCAATGTCGACAAATATGTCAACGATCACTGGCAGTCCGGCTTCAACAACCAGTGGGACCGCGATCAGGCGAGCCTCGACCAGAGCCTCGCCGACAAGGGCATCTCGATGGGTTCGGCCGCCTACGACAATGCGCTGCGCGATTTTTCGACGCACAAGCAGGCCGCATCCGACCAGTATCTCGGCGACATGTATTCGAATGCCCAGAATTCGATCCTGACCGAGCGAAACCAGCCGCTGAACGAGATTTCGGCGCTGATGTCGGGCTCGCAGGTCCACCAGCCGAGCTATGTCAACACACCGACGACGCAACTGCCCACTGTGGATCAGGCTGGGCTGATCAACGAGAACTACAATCAGAAGATGGGCCAGTACAATCAGCAGCTAGCCAAGTCGAATGCGGCGATGGGCGGTCTGTTCGGCCTTGGCTCGTCGCTGCTTGGCGGCTGGGCGATGGGGTCCGACCGGCGGTTGAAGGAGAACATCAGGTGTGTCGGCACGCTTGATAACGGCCTGCCGGTCTATTCCTTCCGGTACAAGAAGGGCGGCCCGGTGCAGATCGGCCTCATGTCGGATGAAGTGCGCGAGGTTCACCCGGAATCCGTGTTCGAAGATGCCGATGGGTTCGATCGCGTCGATTATGAAAAAGCGGTGGTGTAATGGGCTTCCTCTTCGGCGGCAATACCGGCAAGACGCAGGGCGACCTGAGCGACCAGCGCAAGCGGCTGGCTTACGCCATGCTGCAGCAGGGCACGGCTACGAGCCCGATCCAGTCTCCGTGGGAAGGGGTCGCGCGGCTTGCCGAGGGCGGGCTCGGCGGTTTGGCGATCCGCCAGCAGCGGCAGGAGCAGCAGGCGGTTGGCGCAGCAGGGACCGCCGCTCCGGCGGCTGCGCTTTCGACCCCGGCGGCGACCTCTCCCGGCTTCCTGTCGTTGCTCTTCGGCAGCGGACCAGTGCGCCGGACCGGCAGCTGAAGCAATAGGCGCGTTGGCACGCTGGATAACGGCCTGCCAGTCTATCCTTCCGATACAAGGACGGCGGCCCGACCAGATTGGCCGATATCCGACGATGTGCGCAAGATTCATCCCGACGCAGTGTTCGAACATGCAGACGGTTTCGACCGCGTCGATTACGAAAGGGCAGTGGGCTCATGTCATTAAAGTCATTCATATCAGGCGGCGATACCGGCCAGACACAGGACGACATCAGCGACCAGCGCAAGCGGCTGGCCTACGCCATGCTGCAGCAGGGCATGGAGTCGGGTCCCGTACAATCCCCCTGGCAAGGGGCTGCGCGTCTTGTCCAGGCACTCATGGGCGGACTGGCGATCCGCCGGCAGGAGCAGCAGGCAAGCGGCGACGGTAGCGCGGCGCCGGCTGGCGATCCAGGTTATTATCCCTTCGCGCCGCTGCCCGACAACGGGCCTGTTCCGACACAAAGACCCTATCTCGATCCGTTGGCAGCGGCAGACGATCGCCGCGGACAGCCGATGGCGCCAGCCGCTCAGCCTGGCGACGATGTCTTCGGTCCGCTGCCTGACAACGTGCCCATCCCGACGCAGAAACCCTATCGTGACCCGATGATCACGACCGATGATCGCGCTGAACAGCCGATGGCACCGGCCGCTCAGCCTGGTGACAATCCGTTCGCTCCGCTGCCTGATAACGGGCCCGCTCCGACGCCGAGACCGGCGTACCGCGCCCCCGCGGCATCGGCCCCCCAACCCGTCGACGGCAATGTCTATGACGGCTTCATGCGCACGGTGAAGACCAAGGTCTCGAACCCCTATGCCCTGGCCGCTATCGCCTCGACCGGCCAGTCCGAAAGCAGCTTCTCGGCCAAGAGAGCCAACAGCTCCTGGTCCGACCCGAGTGAGAGCGGGAAGCAAGGCACCTCCGGCGGCATCATGTCGTGGCGCGATACCCGCCTGCAAAAGCTCTACAACTTTGCTGCCACCAAAGGCGAAAAGCCAGGAGCAATCAGCCCGCAGACGCAGGCCGAGTTCTTCCTGCAGGAGGACCCTCGGCTGATCACCAGGCTGAACAGCGCAAGATCGGTCGAGGAGGCGCAGAGCCTGATGAACAGAGCCTGGCAATTTAAAGGCTACGATCAGCCGGTGGGCGAGGCTGCCAAGCGGCGCGCGCGAGCAGAGGCCTTTCTGCCGCAGTTCATGACCGCAGGCGCCGATCCGTCGTTCATCGCCACGCCTGACGCCGATCCTTTCGCTCCGCCGGCCAACATACCCGTTCCGACGCCCAGACCCTATCGCGACCCGATGGTGACGACGGATTATCGTCAAGACCAGCCAATGGCGCCCGAACAGCCTGGTGGCGATACGTTCGCTCCGCTGCCTGATAACGGTCCCATTCCGACACTGAGACCGGGATATCGCGATCCACAGGTGACGACGGAAGATCGTCGGGGGCAGCCCGCTGCGCCGGTCGCCGGTGGTGGTGCTGCCGTGTCCGCAAATGATGGGGCAGAGCTTAAGACCATTCTGGCCGATCCCCCTCGTCGCGCCGAGTTGCCGGCAGGCATGCGCAACAACAATCCCACCAATCTCAAATACGCCGGCCAGCATAGACCAGGGATCATCGGCCCTTCCGAGAACACCGACCAGGGCGATCGACAAGTCGTCTATGCCACGCCGGAAGCTGGCATGGAGCACAATTTCTGGCAGGTCATGAGGAAGTATCGAAAAGGCATGCTGACGCCGAATCAGATCATCGCTGGAGACGGCGGCTGGACACCCGGCGCTTTCGAAGCGGCCGCTAACATCGCGCGATCGATGGGCATCGACCCTGACGACGATCTTCGCTTGACTGACCCGGTCATGGCAAAGAAGTTTCTTCGCGCCCTCATCACTCAAGAGCAGGGAACATCGGGCGATCTTTATCCGGATAGCATGATTGAAGCGGCGATCGCGGCACAGCCCAAAGCGACCGCGCATGCCGTCCCTTCGCCGCCGGCCATGCCCATTCCCACGCCGAGGCCGGATCTTGACCCGCGGGGCGCGAAGGACGATCGCCGCGGACAGAACGGGCCGCCGGCCGACTTTGGCAAATCGGCCGCGCTCGTACGCGCGCTACTTGCTCGGCAGCAAAGTGGCCTCTGGTAGGAACGCATCTAAACAATCCTAAGATTTTGCAGCACACATCAATGGCCTCGCGATGCGCGGGGGCTTTTCTTCGGAGAAGGTGAATGCCCAGAAACCCATCAACCGGCGTCTATTCTAAACCCGCCGGCACGACACCCTTCGTCGGCCAGGTCATCGACCCGGCGCCGTGGAACGCGCTGACCACCGACCTCGGCAACGAAATCACCAATTCGCTGCCGCGCGACGGCTCGGCGCCGATGGTCGCACCCCTGAAGGCCGCAGGCGGAACTGTGTCCGCCCCGGGCCTCGGCTTCGCCTCGATCCCGCAGACTGGCCTCTATCTGAAGGGTGGCGGCGTGCTCGGCTTCACGCAGAATGGCGTCGACGTCTCGTTCGATAAAGCCTTGCTCTATGCGGCCAAGTCGGGCGATTACACTGCGCTTGCGTCCGACGACAACGCTGTCCATCGCTTCACAGCAGTCGCCACCGTCACCTTGACAGCCGCGGCGACCTTGGGCGCGAACTGGCACTATACCGTCATTGCCGATGGCGCAAACGTGACCATCGATCCCAACGGGTCGGAGACGATCGACGGGGCGGCATCGCTCGTCATTCCGAACGGCTATTCGGCATTCATCATCTGCAGCGGATCGGCGTTCTCCACCGACAAGATGGCGTCAACGCTCAAGACAGTAGCGGCGTCCGCACCCGCTGGGCACATCTACGGGCTGACTCTTTCGAACAATGCCGGCGATCCAACAAACTCGATCGATATCGCAGCCGGCGCGGCAGCAAGCGATGGTGCAACCCCAGTTCTCATGAGCCTTGCAAGTACGTTGATCAAAGTCGGAAACGTCGCATGGGCCGTGGGCTCCGGCAATGGCTGGCTTGATACCGGGGCAATCGCGGATGGATGGTACTACCCCTATATCATCGCTCGGTCGGACACAGGTGTTGTCGACTCGCTTCTTTCCGCAAGCGCAACGTCCCCCACTATGCCTGGAAGTTATGACAGAAAGCGCCGTATTGGAGCTCTCCTGCGGGTATCCGGGGCATGGGTGAGTTTCGTCCAAGATGGGGATTTCTTCGCATACAAGGTGCCGACGACTGACGTAAGTACGATTGCCACATCCGCCGCCTTGAGAACGTTGAAAGTGCCCCCAGCATTCCCGGTAATGGCTCGCATCGTGGCTCAAATAGCCAACACTGGCGGAGCGATCGCGAATATCAACCATTGGGATCCAGCATTGGGGACGAGCTTACCGTCCGCGGCAACCGGGTTTAGCCAGAACTTCGTCAACAACCCTGTGTCGCAGGCATTCTCACGAGAAATGGATATTCGGACCAATTCTGCCGGTCAAATCTACAATGTCGCCTCTTCCACCTCATTCAACTTCTACACCATTTCGACCCAGGCGTATTTCGACACGCGCGGTCGCTTTAATTGAGGTCTGTGTCGGGTGGGTCCACAGGTAGCCTCTGGATATGGACTGGTGCTTCCACTTCCCATGCGGAAGGATTTCGTAGTAGAGCTGCCGCATGAAGATCGACAAGGCATCATATCGAAACAGAGGCGGACTAATCCAGCGGATCACTACCGCCTATAAGCGCTTTCGCTACTTCACAGCGGCCGGTAACGATCTCGTGGTAAAGCGCAGCGCAGAGTTCCGCATGGTGAAGCACGCTGTCCTCGAAGTCGGCTCTGGCGTCACAATACAGGACGAAGCGTTCTTTCAACTGACAATGCCGGAGCCGAAGGTCTTCATCGGCAACAATACGGTAATTGGCCGACGCAATGTCATCACCGCGAAAAACCGTATCTCCATAGGTAATGATGTACTGATCGGCTCGGATGTCCAGATCATCGATCACGGCCACGGTATGAGAAGAGACGTACCGATCAGACTTCAGAAGGCCGAAATCGGCTTTATTGAAATTGGTGATGACGTCTGGATTGGCGCGGGTGCCAAAATACTGATGAACGTCACAATAGGGACAGGCGCCGTAATCGGAGCAAATTCCGTCGTCACTGCTGATATTCCTGACTATGCAATCGCGGTTGGCTCGCCAGCGAAAGTCGTCAAATACCGCACTTAAATCGCATCCGGGGCGTAAGTTGATGTCGAATTTTTGACGCGCCAGTTCTGTCGCTGTTTCGAGCGCATCATGCGTGCCTGGGCTTTATCGATACAGTCGTCCCACGTGGTTTCAGGTTTGGCTCCGTCTTGAGCCCGACCTCATGGATAACGCTTGCCATTCGTTCAAGAGTCGCAGTCAGCGGTAACTAGCTGATTTACGAAGAGCACGTCACATTCACCGAGGCGATTGGCAGTAGGGGCCATCAAGACTCAAGAGATGCCTTGCCGTATAGTGTTCAGGATCTCTTATCTTGACGATAAAAGCACTCACCGCATAGGCCCACTTGCTTTGCACGTCGCGTTCGCGATTAACGATGTAGAGGCATCCTGGAACGTCCAGCGCCGCGTCTTCGACTTTCGACCATGGTCCCAAGAACCGCTTGAAATTGTCAACAAATCCCGACCAGCCGCCATACGAAGTCATGGAGTCATAATCCAGGATCAATGCATCGTGTTTCCCGGTCGCGGCCTCATGCAACCCGGCATATTCTCCCAAACCGGGCATTGTATCGAATGCGTTCAGGCCAGATCTATCAAGGATCACGTAATTGCGGCTTTGCAGGGAAGGGGTGTTCCTGATGGTATCGGCAAAAGCCTCCTGACGCAGGTGGTCGACATAAAAAGTGGCATAAACAAACCACCAATTCACAATGAACACCGCCATCAAGCCGGCAAATGAGGCCACGTTCAACCGATGACGCATATCGGGGTTCTTCGCCGGAAAAACGGCAAATATGATCTTTAAAAGACCCAGGGTAGAAAGGGCGGCGCCAAACGGAAGCAGCACTTGAAAGCGGGTCGTCATCCAGGGCTCATAGGCGGGTTCCTTCCCAACCAATACATAGGCCGAGGCTCCCAGACCTAGCAGCACGACACCGATGCCTATCAATCCTTTTCCATTGCATTCGGCCTCCGTGCCGCTCCCCGCGGGATTGGATCTGCTCAAGTAAACAATCAACAAGGCAGCCAAAAATATCGTCAGGGCGACTGGCTTACCAATATATATTCCATCATATGGAAATAAATATAAAATTACGACTTTGATTTCCGATAGTATTGCGTCAAAATTGATGTCAATGACATTGTAGCTGGCGGCAAACATGCCGCTTTTTTTGAATAAAAAATGTTGTACTATGGCGTAAAGGAAAGGCAAAAGCACAATTGCAGCCGTTCTCTTTATGATATATTTGAATTTGTTCAAATAGTTTCCATATTGAATTGAGCCTTTCGAAGCATCGGCCTTCTTATAAAACAGGAAGGAAGCAATAAAAAACACCAGAAGAAACGACGGTATAAGAGCGTTGAACTGAAAAGAAAACATAAATAAAGCGTAAGAGAGATACTCTATATATAGATTTTTGTTAATAACTGAAACTATAAAAAGATATAAAGCAAAAACAAATGCCAACAGAAAAAATAGTCCTGGATTGTTTATGGCCGCAATTCTTGCAAAGTAAACAGGTGAAGCTGCCGCGAGAAACGATAGCGCTGTTGCGTCAGATTTTGAGAAATCGAAAGACTTCAGGATAAGATAGAATACGTGAATGATGAGGTAGCCGAGCGCGAAGGTTGAGAAAGCGTAAAACCACCAGCCGATCAATTGAACGGCGTAATGGTAATATCCGAGAAGGGGAAATCCGGCCTGCGTAAAAACAGAAACAAGCATTTCTTTGCTGGCGCCAGAAAGGCTCCAGTCATCCCAATATCGTGCTTCCGATAAAAGAAAGATGGGAAGATGGGCGCCCATATAAACGAGAAATATTTGCAATTCAGCTCTTTTGAAAAGTCCTTTAATGTCGGGCATCTCACGGCCTTCCTTGTGCAAACGGGACATCCATTTTTGTAGAAAGTTTCGATATTGCGTTTGTCGGCTCTGTCATTGTTTGTGTTTCTAGCCAATGTCAAAGTCGAACGAGCCATCGAAAATGACGGTTAATCCAATGAATGGAATCGGCAGACAGGTGCAATAGCAACGAGTGTGATTCGGTGCCGGATGTGCACAGTTAGTAAGTGGCCTTGGTTAAGCCACCATTTGCAAACCAAGCGGTTCTTTTAATAGAAGAATCTATCGCCGCGAGCGTTATGGCCCATGATCGCCGTCCTGGCGGAATATCGCTTGTCTTATGTGGATTATAATTTAAGTAGGGGCGCAAAGCGGGGGCTTTTTTGCTATCGAGCCTTTGACACTATGCTGTTTCGGATGTTCGTGAATGAATCGTATCTCCTTTGCATTGCCCCACCTGATCGGGAAGGAGGCGCTCTATCTCAACGAATGCCTTCTCTCGGGCCAGTGGGGAGGCGATGCAAGCTTCACCAAGCGATGTCATGCACATTTAGAATCGCAGTACGGTGCCAGCACGCTTTTGTGCCACTCGTGTACCGCCGCCTTGGAAATGGCCGCAATGCTTCTCCGCCTCGGGCCGGGGGATGAGGTTATTATGCCGTCGTTCACCTTCGTGTCGACGGCCAATGCGGTGGTGCTGCGCGGGGCTGTGCCGGTATTCGTCGATATTCGCAGCGATACGCTCAATATCGACGAAACGCTGATTGAGGCTGCCATCACGCCGAGAACCAAAGCAATCTTCGTCGTTCACTACGCCGGAGTGGGATGCGAGATGGAGCCTATTCTGGCTATCGCCACGCGCCATGGACTGGCTGTGGTGGAGGATGCGGCCCAGGCTTACGGGGCACTCTGGAAAGGTCGTGCTCTCGGAACATTCGGCCAGTTGGCCACTTTAAGCTTTCATCAGACCAAGAATATTGTCGCCGGTGAAGGTGGAGCCTTGATCATCAATGATCCCGCCCTGGTCGAGCGAGCGCAAATCATCCGGGAGAAGGGCACCAATCGCTCTCAGTTCATTCGCGGCGAAGTGGCCAAATACGACTGGCAGGATATGGGGTCCTCTTTCCTGCCGTCCGATTTGGTGGCTGCCGTGCTTCTGGCTCAGCTTGAGTACGCCGAGGAGCTGACGCGGCATCGGCTTTCGCTGTGGCATGCCTATGATGAAATATTCAAAGCGGCCGGCCATAACGGGTTGCGCCTTCCTGAAATTCCCGCCGACGCTGCACATAATGGACATATCTATCATGTGCGCTTCACTAATCTTGAACGTCGCGAAGAGACACGCCGCAAATTGGTGGCGGAAGGCATAGGGGGCGTTACTCATTATGTTCCTCTGCATTCTTCGCCAGCCGGTGAACGATATGGACTAACAGCGTCGTCGATGGCGGTTACCAACGAGGCGGCCGATACCCTGCTCCGGCTGCCTCTACATGGCGGGCTCACCGAGGCAGATATTGCCCATGTCGCGAGCCGGGTTCTGGAACTTGCGCAATGAAACGTTGTTTGGTGTGCGATGCCGCGTATGAGGCGGAGATCTGGCAATGCCCCAAATGTGACACGCTCGTGCCTCTGGAAGATGGTTTTCTGTCTTTTGCGCCCGCACTTGCCCGTGACAACGACGGTTTTGCGAGCAGTTCACATGAACAGCTTCAGGCCTTGCAGCATGGCAGCTTCTGGTTTCGAGCCAGAAACCGACTGATCACAGATCTTATACGACGGTATTTTGTCAACAGCCAACGGGTGCTGGAAGTGGGATGCGGCACAGGCTTCGTCCTCACTGCTTTGCGCGAGGCTCTTCCGCATGCGGTCCTGTGCGGCAGCGAGATCTATCTGAACGGCCTGCCTCACGCACGCGCGCGATTGAAAGGGGCGGGGCAACTCTACCAGATGGATGCGCGCGACATCCCTTTCCGTGATGAGTTCGATTTGCTTTGTGCATTCGATGTGCTTGAGCATATCGAAGAGGACGAGCTCGTCTTGCGGCAAATGGCCCAAGCCCTGCGGGCGGGCGGCGGGGTGTTGCTGGCTGTTCCGCAACACCCCGGCCTTTGGAGCCGCAACGATGATCTGGCGTTCCACAAACGCCGTTATCGGCGCGGCGAACTGGAGCAAAAGTGTGCTGCCGCCGGTCTCGACGTGATTTTCTCGACATCATTTGTGACGAGCCTGTTGCCGGTTTTCGCGCTCCAACGCTCCACGCGCAGCCGCTCCAAGGTTCATGATCCGGCGCGGGAGCTGCAACTGCCGTGGTTCGTGGACAGGCCGTTCGAGATGTTGCTGGATGGCGAACGACAGCTTATCCGCCTCGGAGTGCGCCTGCCGGCCGGCGGATCGCGTTTCGTGGTGGCACGAAAGACGGCAGGTGCGCAGGCATGAAACGCGTGGCGATCATACAGTCATCTTATCTTCCTTGGCGTGGCTTCTTCGACCTGATCAGCCGCTGCGATGAATATGTCATTTATGATCAGGTCGCCTACAGCAAGGGCCACTGGCACAATCGGAACAAGATCAAGACCGCGACAGGCACGCGCTGGATCACCATTCCTGTGATGACCAGCGGCAGGTTGGGGCAGCCCATCCAGGACGTTGAAATTAAGGGCGATTGGGCCGAGGCGCATTTAGACCAGATCCGTCAGGCCTATAAAGCTGCACCGGCCGCCAACGACTTTCTTCCTGTTATCGAAGCGCTCTACAGTCAGGCCGAGAAGTTGCAATTTCTGACTGAGGTCAATGAGTTGTTCCTCAGACGTTTCGTCGAAATGTTGAAGCTGAATGTTCCGATCACGCGCGACAGGATCTACTCTCCGCGCGGGGCGCGAAGCGAGCGCGTCCTTGCGACTTGCCTCGCGGCTGGAGCAACGCATTATTTGTCGGGTCCGTCCGCGAAGGTGTATTTGGACGAAACGATGTTTCGGGATGCAGGGGTCACGGTGGAATGGATGAGTTATGGCCCGTATCCGGAATACACTCAGCTTCATGGTGTTTTTGAGGGGCAGGTCAGCATCATAGATCCCATTCTGAATGGGCACGGGGCTGGATTTGCGGCCATGCCCGGACAGCAACAGAGATCAGCAGGATGTTGAGCCGTTTGACTTTCCTTTGCGCGTGGCAGCCTGTCCCTCATATTATTTACGACCGGAGCGCAACGCCATGAAGTTGCTTCTGGCGGTCGTTCCGACCGTCCTTCTTACACTATACAGTCAATTCGTAATAAAATGGCGCATTGGTGTGCTGGCCGACCAGGTCGGGTCTGCCACGGCCCTGACAAGGATCGTTCGCTACCTGAGCGATCCACTTGTTCTTTCATCGTATGCGATGACATTTATTGCGTCGTTCGCGTGGTTCGCCGTGCTTGAACGCTATGAACTGTCATTGGCCTATCCGATCTTCATCGGTGTGATGTTTGCTTCTGTGACGGTTGGAGGCATGGTCTTCTTTGCCGAGCCGGTAACAGCCATGCGGCTTCTCGCTATTGTGTTGATCTTCATGGGAATTATCGCTGGCACGCGTTAGGCATGTGATCCAAGGTGACCTGCCAAAGCCTCTTGGCCTGCTGCCGGTTTCGTGGACACCGAGATAAAGTGTTTTACGAAACCGGAGAGTTGTGCGCCTTTAAAGATATGGAAATCGCTGACGTGTTTTCGGGTTGCGTTCAGCAGACTTGACAGCGACCGCATCTGTTTGAAATCTCGTATCATCGCGGGTGTAGCTCAATGGTAGAGCAGTAGCTTTCCAAGCGGATGACGGGTTTTCGATTACCCTCACCCGCTTATGTAGCGCGCTTCACCAAATGACCGAGACCGGCAAGGCTTTTCACCCAACTTACCCGCTGAGCAAACTCGGGATAATATTGCTCAAAAAGTGGCCTTCGAGCATTGTGCATTGCTCCTTCACGCTGGACGATTAGAGCGCTGCGATAGCCCGCCCGTAAGGCTCCTAACGCGTCCCGCCAGGGGCTGTCGCCAATAAAGATCAGATCATCGACCGGAACTTCTAGCTTCTCTGCTGCAAGGAGGAAGCCTGCTGGGTCAGGCTTCACTGCTTTGAGTTCATCCGTGAGAATGGCGGTTGCGGAACTCCATGGCGCGGGTAATCGACGAAGCTTCTGCTGCTGCGAGGAGGCGGGGTTGTCGCTGACGATTGCAAAAGGGATTCCCTTTTGAACAAAATCCTCTGCAAGGCCTTGTGCATCGGAATGCACGGATATGCTCTCAGGCCAAGCAAGCCGCCAGGCACCGATCAAATCGGGCGCGACACTTCCCGAGACATCCGCGCGGGCCATCGCTACATCGATAAGTCGATCCCAAGGTCCCTCATCAATGATCTGAACCGCAGCGCTTCGAAATGACGAAACCTTGTCACCAAGCAGATGGGTCGTGCTCTCGATCATCATCTCGAGCTTCCGCAGCATCCAGCACTTCTGATCAATGATAGTCTCGTCGAGATCGAAAATCACACCTTTCGCGCCGCAAATGCTCTTTCCGATGAAAGTATCGTTGAGAGTGCGAACTAAAATGCCCTCGCCAATGGAGAATTGCGGTCCTGTCCCAGAGAGGAGGTAGGAAACCAAGTTGGCTCCAGCCGCTAAGGCAGAGACGGAGGAAGTTCCGGGCCGTGGATTAATATCCGTCAGCCAAAAATGGTCTCCATCCTCCAGAAACTGAATGTTGAAGAGGCCCAACCCGCCTTTACTCGCCAACCAGTTCGCGGTCGCGATGGCAGCATCTGTGGGACCGGCGCCCTTGATTATGTCAGATATGACGGCGTATCCGCCCGAGGAGCGAACTCTAAGCCGCTCGACCAATGGCGAGACGCTTCCGTCAGGTCTTATAGCAAAGTCGACCGACCATTCACGGAAGGCTACAATCCGTCTCTGCCAAACGTAATCGTCTAAACAATAGTGTGTTGTGGCATAATCAAATTCGCTTCGATCATTCAGATGCAAAATATCCCGGCCGCCCCATCCGCGCCTAGGTTTTCCTATGAGCGGGTAAGAAAAATCATGCTGTTCCGGTTGGACAGAGGGCAGCATCGGCAATGTGACGCCAGCCTCGGTCGCCGTTGAATTTTTGTCTTCCAGTATCGCCACCAGTTCGGGTGAAGACGCATAGACTTGGACCCCCAGCACCTCCAAGGCCGGTCGCAATTCGGCGAGTACCGGGAGGTCGTACATGGTGGTGGGAAAGACAGCCTGGACGTTCTCTGTGGAAATTAGGTGACGCAAAAAGGCAGTGAACTCGGGCAAGTTTGCGACCGGAGGCGCGACGAAATATTTGTCAGCCTCGTACCTGTTTATGTTGTCCGATATGGAATCTGCGACAATCGCTTTCCAACCAGCAGCTTTGGCTGCACGTAGCACAGGAAGGCCTTGCAGCCCGCCGCCGCCAATGACTAGAGCCACGCCGTTCATTTCTTGGTGGTCGCCTCGATGTACAGGCTGTAGGCGTATTGGGGAGCGATATCACCACTGAAATAAAGGGTTTCCCAAACCTCTTTGGGGAAATTGAGCGACTGGAGCTGCGCTGTTGAGAGCGGCTTCAGCATCAGACCCAGCTCTTTTTCCACGTTCAAATCTTCCCGTTCGAAGAGTTCGCGAAAGGTAGAGCTATCAAAGTAGCGCTTGTGCCCCAGCTCCAAGTCCCACTTCGAAAGTGCATACATGTCTTGAAGCAAGCCCGCGCGGTGACCAAGCTCCCGATGTAGGGAACGCGCGTTTGGGACCGCAGCGATTATCATCCCGCCGGGCTTCAGAAATGCTGCAAAGCGCCGAACGATCAATGCTGGATCATCGACATGCTCTAGCACGAACCCCATTTCGATCACATCAAAGCCTTCGGAGGGAACGTACTCCTCGAAATACGCTTCAATCATCTCGGCTTCGAAAGGAAATGACATCGAAGTTTTGAACTTGTCGATGATGGCAGGCGATCCTTCAACGATGACATACTTGTCAATTGCTTCGGAAAGCTCATTGCCGATCGTCATGCTGACAATCTCATAGCCGATGCCTAAACTGCACAATCTGATGCCACGCCGGTCTTTGCAGGCCTCGACAAATTTCTTTGCATAGGCTCGGAGTACGCCGATATTGTCGTCGTGAAAAGGAAAACTCTGTCCATAGGCAGTGATGTAATTGTCCAGGTTTTCTTTGATTTCGCCGCTCATTTATACCTCGTTACCTGTTTTATGATGTAGCGCGGCCTGTCCTGCACCTGCCGGAAAATCCGGTGAATATACAGGCCGACCACGCCAAGCGCCATCAGATTAACTCCAAACGAAACCAGCGATAGCACCGCCAGAAACGTGAAGCCTGTGACGATGGTTGCCGGGAAGAAAAGTTTCGTGGCGACAAGGACAAGTGAATAAATGCTCGCGGCGGCAAATATCCCGATGCCAAGCCAGAAAATTATCAAGAGCGGAACGCTGGAGAAGGAGCTTATCGCCTGCACCAACAAGAGAGTTCGCTTTCGAAGCGAATATGTACTCTTCGTAGTTCTCGCTTTTTTCGTTAAATGCAGAGGTACTTGCCGATACCCAGGCCAATAAAACATGCCCCCCATGAAGAGGTTCTTATCGCCAAGCTGCAGCAGCGCATCGACATATCGGCGAGTCATAAGCCGTTCGGTCATCACATTGTTGGGGACCGAAACGTCTGAGACCGCATTAAAAATCTTCCAGAATGCGCTGCCCAAATGCCTGGATGCGAAGCTACCTTTGCGAGACTCCTGAACGCCATACACGACATCAGCATCCGTTCGCGTCATAAGCTCGAAGAAATCAGACAGCCGCCCGGGGTCAACCTCAAGGTCACTATCTATCAGAAAAATCAGATCTCCCTTGGCGTATTCTATCGCACAAAGGGCTGCTGCATGATGTCCAAAGTTCCTTGATAGCTCGACCACCACCACACGCGGATTGGCCTCCGCGATAACCCGCGCCCTCGCCGCCGATGTGTCGGGGGAGCCGTCATCGACTAAGACGATTTCAAAATCGTCACCCAACTTTTCTGCGGCTTCAACCGACTCAAAGACGAAACGGTCCAGAAAAATCTCTGAGCGATACAGTGTGGTGACGATCGAAAGTTTCATTTTTGGCGAACTGAGGAAGCGAGTTGTGGCCCGTAGGCTTCAGCGTTCTCGACTTCGACTAAATTTTGAAGTGAACGCATGCGGCCAAGTAACCACGGCGCGAAAACTTATCAAGAGACAACTAATAGTGTACTTGCTGGTACTTTATTAAAGTGCCGATCTGGAGACAAAAAATCCAATGAAGTTGATCCGCAATAAGCGCCGCGTGCTCACGTGGTCGCTCTCGATGTGGTGCGTCTATTTGGCCGGCTTGTTTGAGCTACTGCCGAATGTCGTGCCGTACCTCGATGACCTCATCCCGAAATGGCCATCCATCGGTATCCTTCTGATGTCCCCGATCGCGCGCATCATCCACCAGGAGAATCTTAAAGATGAATAGGCTCAAGAGGGGCAGCGCCGTAGCTGCGATGGCCGTTGCATTCGTCGGAAGCTTCGAGGGGCTCCGGCAGCGCGCCTATCCCGATCCGGCAACCGGAGGGCAGCCGTGGACGATCTGCTATGGCAGCACCAATGGTGTGAAGCCCGGGGACCATAAGACGGTGGAGCAGTGCAAGACGCTGCTGGCGCTGGAGCTTAAGACTTATGCAAGCGGCATCGAAAGCTGCGTGCGCGTGGCCCTGCCGGATGCCCGTTTCGTAGCGCTGACCTCCTTTGCCTATAATGTCGGCGTCAAGGCGGCCTGCGGCTCGAGCGCGGTCAAGCTCATCAATGCGGGCAGGGCGGCCGAGGGCTGCGAGGCGCTTTTGAAGTGGAATCGCGCCGCCGGCATCGTCTTTCCGGGCCTGACGCGGCGCCGGCAGAAAGAGCGCCAGTTCTGCCTTGAGGGCATCTGATGTTCTCTATCCTCGACACGCTCAAGATGGGCGCCGGCATCGCCGCCGGCCTGATGCTCTATCACCTCTACGCCGTCTCGATCGGCTATCCCTCGGCGGCAAGGCAGGCGCGCGCCGGCTATGTCCTTGTTGCCGAAAAGAGCGCAGCCGAGGCCCAGGCTGCCGAGATGGAGCGCCAGCGCAATGCGGCGGCTAAGGCCGGCGAAGAGCACCGCAAGCGCCTTGCGGCCGCAGAAGCCGCCGAGCAAGCCGCCAGAGACACACTCGAAATCGAGATCCAATCCTATGAGCTTCAGCTTTCGGAAAAGAACCGCGCTTGCGCTGTCACTGCTGCTGATCGTCAGTGGCTGCTCCGCCACTGAGCGATTGAACAAGGCGGCGGTGACGAAGGGGCAGGCGGCGGGCGTCACGACCAGGGATGCACCGGCCCAAACACCGATCCATCCTCCGAATGCGGCCCAGCCAGTTATGAACAGTACAAAAACAAGAACACTTCCGGCGAATAGGTTGCAGAGAAACATAGAGACGCAAGCTGATAACCCTCGGAACGGTGTGCAGATAGCCAGCATACGTTTTGAAGAGGACTGAAATTCCGCCGTGCTAAGCCTGCGACAAAAATGCAAGCAAATCCTCAACCCAAAACCGTATCGGCCAAATGTCCGGCGCGCGCAGGTAGAGAATTGCAAGCGTGATGATGACTGATGCGATCCAACCCTAAGCTAGCTCTTACCAATACCCGCAGAGAGGATAAAGACCCATGACGATTTACAACCAGATGATTATGGAGCGACCGGGGATGGTGTGACCGATGACGCCCCGGCCTTTGCCGCCATGACGGCTGATCATCTCCATTCTGGCGTTGTCGCCTCTCGGCCGGAACCTGGCGAGGAAATCAAACAGTGGCCGTGGCGCGTTTGCCGCGCATGGGCAAAAACGGAATCACCTTTGGGACGCGCTCGGCATATGACCGGTAGTCTGGAAATGCCGCCCGGAGCACCGTCTCTTCGTTACTCATCCGGCGAAGTTGCAGGCACCAATGCACGATTCCAAGAAGTACCGTCCACTGAGAAAAGCTGAATAGGATCATTCCGATAATGAATATCTCCTCGGTCAGATAGAGCGGGTGCCGGACGATGGAATACGGCCCCGTTGTGACCAGAGCTCTTGCACCCGGTGCTATGCTGAAACTGCGGCCGAGGATCGCAAGCATATATGCCGATGAAAAGAAGCCAATGATCATCAAAACCATTGCGGCAAGGCGCGCAGTATCTGGCAACACCATTGGCGGAGGCAGGAAGGCGATCAGCAGGAAGAGGAAGGTGCCTGCGATCGCCGTCAGGTATGGTTCAACGCCGCGCGCAGATCGTACTTGGGGCATTCTCGTTAAGGTCACGACACACATCATGCCGATAAATAAGACCGCAGCGATCTCAGCTACCAGGAATACGACGCCCCGGGACGGATAGTCGCCGGTCGTCATCGTCCGCGCAATCTTGGTCCACACAACTAGTATTGAATAGGAACAAATGCCAATCCGGCCGATGACATCTGCAATAATCAAGTGTCGATTGCTCATTGGTGCCCCCGCGTTATTTGAACGCATCTTCGCACGGTTGCGGAAAATGGCAATCGCAACCGGCAAATTTGGTGAATACCAACTATTGGGGATGTAACTTACACCGACGCGCCGCCGTCGGCGTCTGTCAATGCAACGACACGCGATGCGCCAGCCGATCAATTCTGGCCCGGATGCGGATGCGGCGGATGATCTCGGCGTGAGTGAAAAGGCAGGCGAGGGCGGCCACGACGATCAACGCGGTTCCGAGCAGCGCTGTAGGCAACGGCAGCGACCAGTCGATATAACCGGCGGGGAGTGACGCCCCACTGCGACCTGCTTCGGCTGTGCTTGCAGCGGCATTGGCAAGCACCAGCCCAAGCAGCGCAACATGGGCATGAACGAAGCGTGTCCTAAGAAACCGTTTCGGATGAAAAGCAAGATAGACGCCGAAAATCGCCATTGACGCAAACGCAATGAGAAGTTCCCACGCCCCCATCCCCGCCGCGCTAAGTAACATAAGGGGTAAGCGCAACACCGGCAGCATCGTCAGGTACAGCGCCCAAGCAAACGGGCGTGATGGATACATGGCCAGCAGTAGCATGCTGGCGGCAAATAGCGCACCGATGGCATAGACCAAAGCAGGTCCGAGACGAACAAAAGTCAGAACGAAGACACGCATTCGCTTTCCTCCTTCGGAAGGCCTCGTGGTTCTGGGCAGAATATTCGCAAATGCTTTAGCGGGGCTTGCCGCTCGACCAGCGCCGCATGAATGACTCCGGCTGCGGAGATTTGCAACCTTCCACAAAACTTATCCACCTTAACGAGGCGATTTCATGAACATCGACGGCACGCCGCTGCGGCTGTTGCTCTTCGTCGCCTTCGGAACCTGATCACGGCTTAACCCCTTCAAACATCGGAGACGTTCCATGCTCGTCCATAACTGGCGCGGGGTGCTGAAGCATGCCTGGTCGGTGCGCCTCATGGCGCTGGCGCTGCTCTTCATCATCATCGAGCCCGTCTACACCTTCGTCGCCGCCACCTGGGTGTCGCGCAACATCTACATCCAGCTCGCCATGTCGGTGGCGACAGGGCTTCTTGCCGTTGCGGCGATCATCGCCCGCATTTTCGTCCAGCAAAAAATCTCAGGAGACTTGAATGGCAAACCGCCTGCAGAAGGGTAGTGCCGCCGCGGCCATGGCTGTGGCGCTCGTTGGAAGTTTTGAGGGGCTGCGCCAGAATGCCTATCCCGATCCCGCGACCCAAGGGCAGCCTTGGACGATCTGCTACGGCAGCACCAACGGTGTGAAGCCGGGGGATCACAAGACGGTGGAGCAGTGCAGGGCGCTCCTGGCGCTGGAGCTCAGGACCTATGCCGGGGGCATCGAAAGCTGCGTGCGCGTGGCCCTGCCGGATGCCCGCTTCGTGGCGCTGACCTCCTTTGCCTATAATGTCGGGGTCAAGGCGGCCTGCCGTTCGAGCGCCATCAAGCTCATCAATGCGGGCAGGGCGGCCGAGGGCTGCGAGGCGCTTTTGAAGTGGAACCGCGCCGCCGGCATCGTCTTCCCGGGCCTGACGCGGCGCCGGCAGAAAGAGCGCCAGTTCTGCCTCGAGGGCATCTGATGTTCTCTATCCTCGACACGCTCAAGATGGGCGCCGGCATCGCCGCCGGCCTGATGCTCTATCACCTCTACGCCGTCTCGATCGGCTATCCCTCGGCGGCAAGGCAGGCGCGCGCCGGCTATGTCCTTGTTGCCGAAAAGAGCGCAGCCGAGGCCCAGGCTGCCGAGATGGAGCGCCAGCGCAATGCGGCGGCTAAGGCCGGCGAAGAGCACCGCAAGCGCCTTGCGGCCGCAGAAGCCGCCGAGCAAGCCGCCAGAGACACACTCGAAATCGAGATCCAATCCTATGAGCTTCAGCTTTCGGAAAAGAACCGCGCTTGCGCTGTCACTGCTGCTGATCGTCAGTGGCTGCTCCGCCACTGAGCGATTGAACAAGGCGGCGGTGACGAAGGGGCAGGCGGCGGCCGGCATTACTCTGCCGCCGCTGCCGGACGATCTGCGTCGGCAGGAAGCGCATGCGCCTGTTGTCGAAGGCGAGCCTGTCATCGCGATCCTCGCCCGCGAGCGCCAGGCGCTCGACCGCGCCAATGCCCGCCAGGGGCGCATCGTGCAATTCTACGACGACCTTACCAACAGATATGGAACACACCGATGATGAACGCCATTTCGCTTGCCCTTGCGAATCCGATGCTGAGCGGTGGGGGCGGGGCGGGCGGCGACCCCGATCGCTACATGTTCTTCGCGACCCGCAACCGCATGCCGTCCGGAAACATCGTCACCGCCGCATCCGGCACGAATTATGTCTGCAGCAAGATCGTCGTCAACACGCCGCAGTATAAGACCAGGACCTTCCGCTTTCACCTCTCGGGCTTCGCCTCGACGGAAGGCGGAAATTCGCCGCAGGAAACGGTCGTCACCGGCACGATCGGCACGCCGGGCAATGCCGTGGTCGCCGACGCAATGTTCATCCGGGCAGCCGACGTCTTCTACCAATGCACCTTCGCCGGCCTGAACACGGTGACCGTCGCTGACCAGACGAACGGCGCCTGGACGGACGAGCTGACCATTCCCGATGTCGCACCGGAAAGCGAGATCGAAATCTGGCTGTTTTATCATACCGCCGTCGGCGAGAAGATCTGGCCGGTCTACCGCATCCAGAAGCACCGCGGCGAGCGCGTCTGGGGTGCGGGCGATCTCGCCACGCTGCTCGCCTTCAAGGACACCCCGCTTGCTGACAGCACGGTCGCCCTCGATAGCAATTACGCGACCGTTACCCAGCCGCAATATTACGGGCCCGACTTCATGGTCGCCAAGGGCGACTGGGATGGAAGGCCGGTCGCCCTTGCTGTTGTCGACAGCCTGGGGGAAGCGCGCCAGCAGTTTTCCGCCGCCGCCGATGCGCGCGGCAATCTCGGCTGGTTTCGCCGCTGGCTCGATAGGGATGGCGGCATCGGCCGCATTCCGCATCTGCTGATCGGCATGCCGGGAAACGGCTCCGTGCGCGAGCTCACCGGCACCGGTGCTGCGATTGCGACCCGGCGCTGGGCCATTCTCGACGAGATCACCGCCTTCAACAACAATCAGAGTCCGTTCACCGTCATCGCCAACCAGATGGGACAGAACGATACGGCCGCCACCTACACGCAGTTTTTCAACACCAATTACAGAAGCCTGATCACCAGGCTTCGGGCGCGCTACCCCGGCGTCAAGATCGTCGCCTTGCCGCCGCTCGGCCGCACGGTGTCCACGCGCACGGTTACCCTGACATCGGTCGGCACCACCGTCACGGCAACGATCGCCTCGGGCATCAACGGGCTTGCGACCGGCCAGACGGTGTCGATCTCCGGCGCTGCGCAGACGGAGTATAACGGCAATGTGGTGATCACGGTCACCGGGCCGAACAGCTTCACCTATAATTTTGCCGGATCGGCGACATCGCCCGCGACCGGCACGATCACCGCCAACGACCTCTATCTCAGGGCGTCCTACCAGAGCTTCTCGGCCAACAACACCTGGCCGGCGGACGGCACGGATGCCTCGGGCAAATGGCGGCTGCGCGCCGATATCCTGGCGAAGACCTCGGCCTGCTGCGACGATGCGATCGATACCTATGCGGCCTGGGTCTCCGCTGAAAGGGACGGCGTCTGGCCCGGCATGCTCGAGCTGCCGAGCACAGCGGTGACCGTGCAGTCGGGAACGGACGGGGTTGCTACCTACACGACGATCGAGGTGGCGGATGCCGGCATCTTCGCGCCGGAGCAGGAGATCAACACCTATGCCGGGCCGGATGGTATCACCCGCCTGTCGACCACGTCGATCGGCAGCATCTCCGGCAACACCCTGACCATCTCGATTCCGCGCTCCACGGTCCTGCCGGTCGGCTCCATCGTCCGCCCGAGTGTCACGCCGGATGGCGTCCATCCCTACGGCGCGGTGATCGACCGTGTCGTCAACGGCATTCCCCAATCCGAAAAGCTGAAACTCAATCCTTGAGCGGGCAAGCGAAAGATGCTTTTCGCCTCGTCACTTCGGCTCCGGCTGCTGGATGACCGGCGGCGGTGTCTCGCTCTTGCCGCTGCCTTGAATGAACGGCTTGATCACCGGAATGCTCAGGATCGACGCGACCATTACCCCGATGATGATCATCAATAACATTCTCATGGCCTTGCCTCGCGCCATACCGATCGACGCTGTCTTGCGGCATGTAAACTTCTACGCAAAATCCTAGGATTCAACATTCTCCGGTTGAAAACGTTCCATCCCCAGAGGGGAGATAGATGACATCCAATGACGATATTCTCCGCGCCCTCGGGCGTGTCGAGGGAAGGCTGACCGGCATCGAGGACAACGTCGCGCTTCTGCGCAAGGAGGTCAGCGACGAAAAGGTGAGTGCCCACGACAGCCGCGCCGTGCTCCACAAGCGGCTCGACGAGCAGGCCAGGCAGATCGCCCAGCTCGATACAAGGGTGGCGATCAGCGGCGGTGCGGACGCGCAGATCCGTGAGGAAATCAAAAGCCTGAAGGAGACTGTTGAGAAAAACCAGGAGGCGGTCGCGCCGGCGCTTGACGAGTGGAAGCGGATGAAGACGATCGGCTACGGCATTTCGGGGCTGATCGCCTTTGCTGGCCTGACCGTTGGCGGCGTGATCGCCTATGCGAGCGACGGCGCGGTAGCGGCGCTCAGGCACTGGTTGAAGATCAATTGAACCGCGGCCGTCGGTTTTGCGACAACGACAGCTGTAAAAACAAAGACTGAAGCGAGAGGAGCAATCTAAAGATTGCGAGGCGGTTCAAAGCCGCGCCAGCAGCCACCTCATCAATCAGCGGGCGAAGCCTGCTCAGCGGAGTTTGCTAGATGCGATCCCCGATTCTGTCCCCCCCCCTTCAAATTCAGCTCGAGGGAATGAACCAGCTGCTTGCCGTGGCCTTCGATCAGCCGCTCGTATTCCTGCTCCGGCACGCCGTAGCAGCCGCCTGCGATCTCGATCAGCTTGCTGCGGTCCGTGATGCGGACGTTGCCGCGTGTCGATCTGATCGCGTGCATGCCTTCAAGAATGTGCAGCTCATCGGTGACGCTCGCCCGCCTGACGCCGAGCATCAGCGCCAGGAATTCGTGCGTCAGCGGCAGATCATTGCCGTCAATGCGGTCGTGGCACATCAGCAGCCAGCGGGCCAGCCGCTGATGCATGTTGAATTTCGCCGCTGCCAGCGCGCTGTGGGCAAGCTGCAGCTCGCAGGTATGCACATAGCGCAGCAGCAGTTGCCGCACGTCGGGATGGTCAAGGACCGGAAGAAAATTCTCCGTCGCCACCTGAAGCCCGTGACCGGCCACCTGCATGAAGGTCTTGTTCGGCGTTCGCTCGACGCCGAGGACGACGGGGTAGCCGGCGATGCCCTCGCGTCCGATGTGGCGGATTTCAACGCTTTTGCCGTCGGCGCTTTCCACAACCATCGAGGCGAGGCCGCTTTCAAGAAAACAGACATGCTCGATCGGCTGGCGCGGCCGCACGAGCGAATGGTTGACGGGAAGGTCGATGGGCTCGAGAAGCGGCGCGAGACGCTCGAATGCATCCCTCGGAAAGGAGCGCAACAGCCTGTTCTTCACTCCGCTCTGCATCATCATCGTCATGATTCCACACCGCCTGCTGAATGACAAACGCGAGGTTAATCCCTTGGTTCAGGGATTTCACATTCTGTGCGGTTTTGACAATTGCAACGACCGACGATGTCTTGGAGAGCCGCAGCGCGACACCGAGCCAATCTCCTGCAGCGCGATGCCCGCTGCCGCGCGTTTGTGTGATTTAGTCCAGGCGGATGGCGGATCGGAAGGGGACTGTCGCGACCAGCGAGCCGTCCTCAGTCATGATCTCGAACGCACCTCCGTCTGCCGGATCGCCGGTACGGATCCTCTCCGCAATGATCTCGCGGGCGGAAAGGGTTGCTTCCTCGCAAGCAAGTTCAGGTGAAGCGAGGTCAATGCCTTCCGAATCTTCCTCGAAGACATCATTCCTGCGGACGTGGAAAAAATATCTTGGCAACTTGTGTTCCTCCATCAATTGAGATGGCCCGCCTAACTCCGCTTGCGACAAATTGTTCCTCCCGATCTTCAGACGAGCGCCACCCCAGGGGACCGAGCGTTGTTACAAAAAACGCCCCACCAAAGCGGGGCGAGTTGGGTTTTCTTGGGAGTTGGCGGGCCGCACGGAGAAATCGAAGTGCATGGTCGTTAAACCTTCCTCCGCACGACCCGGCGCCCTTACGCCGGCGAAAGGCTCTTGTTCCCGGCCGACCGCATTTTTCCATTCATCGCAGCAATCGTTCTGCTGCCGCCGGCAAATGCACCGGGGATAGCCTCAACGATTTGCAGGCTGCCGATCTCCGGCGCACCGACGTCAGCAATTGTCGCCTGGCGTCGCGCCGGCGCAAAAAAAGCCCCGCGTGAGCGGGGCAAGGATGGAAAGGCGGATTGGGGCGTGCATTCCCATCATCCTCGCGCGTAACTCGGCGGCGGCGGAAAAGTTCCAGCTACCGATACAATCTCTGAAATTTTCCAGAAAGCGGCGAAGCCCACGAGCTTTCACGAGACGGAGCAAACGGAACCTGGCCGCACGAAACTCTTGCCACCTTCTGTAAAGATCAAATTTAGCATCTGCTAACGAACAAAATGGCGGCGTGTCGGTTTTCCTCTCAAGGAGGAAACAGTCATGAAGACCATGAACAATCGCCAAGTTCGCATTCCCGGACCGCGAGAGCATGATGTTGCCGAACATTGCCGCAAGTTCGGGATCGGCCCGGCGGAGGAGAAGAAGCTGAAGAAGCTTCTCGGTCCCCGGGCGCCGCTCCATGAAATCCACGCGAACGCTCCGCCGCGCCAACCCAAGTGGCGTTAGGCCAGGAGACGTGCGACGCGGTTCTCCAGGAATGCATCAAACAAAAGGTGAGAGCGGTTCGGTCCATGAAAGCTGAACCGCTCTCGTTTGTGGGGGGGGTGCGACAGGCGGAGCATATGAGTGCTTCACGCCGCATTACGGCAATGACTCAAAGATTGAGCGAAACGGAAGGTGCCGCGAAGGCGGGTGAAAGAGCTTCTGTTGCCCGGATTTTCAACAATCGATTTTGTTTGAGACCTGGACATAACTGCTCGGCTTGCTCCATCTGGATTCGCTGAAGGCCCCGCTCCAGCGGGGGTTTTCGTTGGCGTTGCGATGCGCCTGTCGGTTTTCGCCCCGCGGGAGTTTATCGGTGTGACGGTCGCAACGTGCCCGGGCAGGTTGTTGATGGATCGTGGCGTCGCATTTTTGCCGGGGAACTTCCGACAAGATCAGGGGTTTTGGCGGCGGATCGCGCGGCAGGTCTCGTCTCCTGTACCACTGCTACCCCTGCAGTTGCTGCGCGATCCACTGATGCAAGCGCGATGATAGGCGCTTTGCTCCCGGCTGTTGCCGGTGGGCTATGCAGCAGTCACTCGTCACCTTGATGTTGAAAGTTCCCACCGTCGAAGACGCCCCGACCTCAGCACCTGCGCTGGCACACGAAGGCACAGGTGCGGGCCAGGAATCAATGCCGTGGGCGCCGCGACAGCATGAGGATGTAGTCGTCGGCGATATCGGCAATCACCATGGCGGCTTCAGCGGCCGTATATCCTTTGCCGATGGCGTCGCTGACGATTTTCATGACGGCCGGCTCAAGCGCTTCCCGACAGTCGCACAGACTTTCGACATGCGGGCATTTTGCACGAAATTCCAAGACATTGTTCATGACATACCCTCCATTTTGATTGAGCTCGGCCCCTATGCATGGAAGCCGGCCTTTCCACGAAAAGGCAGGCAACAATTCCGGCGAGCTGCTTCAGGAACCAGAAGTGTTTTCCTGAAGCTACGATGGCATAGGCCCCGATGTATTCAAGCGCATGCTGATATTAAGGTAAGCCAGTAGGGTTAATTCGTCCGCTGATGTTGCATCGTGGCATCGAAAGCAGATGCAGGCCAGCCGCGGCTAATGCATCGGCCCGCAAATCGGAATCGATCTTCGGAAGCACGATGCGTCGATCCAAAGTGTTACAGCGCCGCGCGGCTGAAAAGACGCGCGGCGCTGTCATGCATGTCCCTCAAAACTGTGTCTTAGGACGAAGGTATGCATGAACGCCTGTATGGCTTCAGACGCTGATGCGCCGGCCGGCTTTATCAGCCTCTTTGCGATTGGCGCCGTGCTTTTCGATGATGCCTTTGGCATCCTCGTTGGAAATGCGGTGTTTCTTCGCGAAGTAGATGACGTCGTAGGGCCCGTCAGTCGCGGCCGCTTTGGCCGGCTGGGCCTTTTTCGTTGTGTCATTGGTCATGATTTTTCCTTTCAAGGCAATGTGGCGCCGGACATCAGGTCATGTCAGCGCCTATTCTCTCCGGAACGAGGATCGGAGAACCGTCACCCTCAATCCGGCATTGGTCGAATGCCGTTTTATCGATGCGCCCGGGCGGTCTTGTGTTTTTCCCAGATCTGCGTCGCCTGCGCTGCGATCCCGGTCTTGTGGAAGCGCAGCAGGTGAAGTCCTTCATTGCGTCGTTTTTCGTCGAAGGCGCTGTTTTCATAGTCGGAGCCTTCGACAATGCTCTCGCTTTGAAGAACGGCCTTCAATTCCTGCACATAGTGTCCGGTGATGTTGAAAAGGGCTTCATTCTCGGGTGTGTCTGTCATCGTTTTCCCTGTGGGTGGTCGTGTGGCATTGAACGCGATGCTGGTTCAGCAAGCCGCGTTGGTAAGATGCATCAAGCAATCCGCGCCCCTATGGGAAGGCTGGTATCGGACAGCGCTTAGCCGTGTCTGTCTGGAGTTCCATATATCGTGCAGCAAAGCCGCGCTAAGAATCGATGGTAGAGGCGCGGCAGGTCTGAAGACGGCACCTTAAACCACTTGGCGTCCCGATACCACGTCAATCGAAATGCCGAAGAATATGGAGGGAGCAGGCTTGTCTTCGCTCTCCGAGTTTAGAGCAAGCGATCCGGGTTCCCACCAAAACGGTTGCTTCTGCAGCAGAGACCAGGCGTGGAGGCGTTCGTCATGCCGGGCCGGCGTATCGGTCAGCTCATCATAGGTGCCCTGAACAAGCACGCTCTTCCACGTTCGGTTTTCGCCGAATTCTTCAACCTGAACACAGGCGGGTGAATGGGCCCGCAATAGATCAATCTTCAGGCCCGGCATGGAAAATATGAAAAGCCGGTCTTTTTCATAGGCATACTGAATGGGAACGATATAGGGATATTTTTCGCCGAGACATGCCAAGTGGCCACGGGTGTGGCCTGCCAGAAAGGCGAGGCAATCTTGTTCACCCATTTCTCGCAGTTGCATCGCACTATCCAATTCCGTCAGCGTTTCAGTCCTTCATTTGATCGGCAGCAGAGCGTCTTGGCTCGCCGCAACAGTCTTGCAGCGCCTACCAGAAGACATCCTTGAAGATGATATAGACGATAAAGGCGAGACAGATTGCCGGTGTCGATTTCACCAGAAAGTCGATGTACCGGAACTTGCCGATATGCTGAGCGAGGCGTTTCCACGAATGGATGTTTACCGTGGAAGACATCATGCCCTCCTTTGGTTGGGGCCGGGGAACTCTGATCACCCCGGGAAGCAGTACCCGTTCACAAGCTGCCACTACACCAGATATGGGCGCCAAACATCTGCGCTACAAGGCGTGGCGGGTTGCCGGTCCGGCAGAGAGATCCCGCTGCTGTGCACGATCGCAAAGGGTGGCGCGGAGGGGCCAGGATTGCTGGGCACGTCCACACACAATTGCCCTTCTACCTCAACCATCGCTTCGATCAGTTTCAGCCGATCGAGCTTCCGCCGTTGATCGTCGTAGAGCCTGCTGAGCAGCGCATAGGCCGATCCGGATGGTCTGCCTTTGCGCAATAATTTCTTGATCACCATTTCCTGATCGGCAACGCGATGCGCCGCCTTCGCGATATGGCGACGT
Source organism: Rhizobium sp. LARHSG275 (assembly GCF_052871115.1). NCBI lineage: Bacteria > Pseudomonadati > Pseudomonadota > Alphaproteobacteria > Hyphomicrobiales > Rhizobiaceae > Rhizobium > Rhizobium sp. LARHSG275. The sequence goes on from NZ_JBIXJN010000013.1 coordinate 200,265, forward strand.
GCCAGCTTCAGGTCTTTCGGGCGGTATCGTGTCGAAACCATATGCTTTTCTCCCCCTGTCTCATCCGGCAGTAGCAAGATGATCGCCGGTTCAGTTCGCCGACCGCACGCCTGCCAGCGGTCAGCGAAAATCTGCGGCCGTGAGCGTGAAGTTGTTTCCGCGCCGATGTTGATAGGCCCGCGATGCGGCTTCCTGAATCGAAGAACGCGCTGCATCAAAGGCATTGAGATAGGCGGCTTCGGAAGAATTGTGGGTAATCGCGTTGCCGAGGGCTGCTTCTTCGACCAGAAACCTGACTTCGAACATGCCGTCATAGCCGGTGAAGCGGACACCTTTTCGCGCTTCGTCGAAGCTGCGGCTTCTGTTGGGGAAAATAAGTGTCATTGCGGTTATCCTTGGAAGTGGGCGCGGCCGACCTGCGGAACTCGGGCACCGGTGATGATGATGGATGCACGAGGGAGCGAGCAGCTTGATGCCAAATGGTTGGCGATCAGCCTGCCTGCATGTCCGAGCGTCGCCAGATATCAGTGGATGGTCTGCACGATGACCCGGTTTTCAAGCAAAGCTTCCGATGTCTTGATCAAGCGCATCGTACCCGTGATAACCTCATCGGAATAGAGCGAATCCGCACGGGAAATTTCGTCCGTCATATCGCGGAGAACTTTGTTGATCTCCAGCAGTGGCGGCACGAATTCCACCAATCCGGCGGCTGCCAGCCCGTGCGTCAAACGCGCGATCGCCTCTCTCAGGTGTTCGACCAGTGCACGCCTTTCCATCGGCAGTGCCGACGGCTTCGCGAGGGTCGCTTCATCGTTGAACTGCATGATGCGAATCCTCCTGTCACTAAAATGGGTTCCGCCACGCCATTATCAATGGCTGCCGCCGAATGAGGTTGCGGTCAGCTGGCAATAAGCGCAAGCTGATTCATCGGCGGGCACAATACGGGCACCGCTGCTTGGGGCGCGCCAGTGACGCTAGCGCCAGTGAACCCTAGCCCCAACGAAGGAGGACGCCATGTCTTCCACATCAGATCAGTTTTTCGGTGTCGACAATTTGAGGATGCTGGACCGCATCCTCCGAAAGGCCGGCTTTCGCGGCGGCGAAACCCATGCGGCCGATGAGGGTGAGATCACCGCCACAAGTTTCCTCATTGATTGTTTCCAGATGGGCATCGTCGATGAGGCCGCGTTGAGGTCGTCGCTGAAAATGTATCTCGCGACACAGTTGAGTTCCGGCCCGCTTCCGCAGGCAACGGAAGACGCCTCCTTTGCCCGATGGCAGGATGACGGCGGCGCCCCGGTGAAAGCCTACCGGATCGCGCGGTATACGGCGTCCGGGCGTGCGGACGCATCGCTGCGGTCGTCAGGCTATCGTTTTCCCAAAACCAGACTGCCTGAACGAATGTCCGAGATCCCGTGAACGGGCCTGCGGCGATGTCGCCGATACTCCTCGATCAATCGTCGCGATGACATGACGGACAAGGAAGAAGACATGTCTGGGATTCCCGCCGATCAAAAGGAGAGGGCCAGGAAAAGCAAAATCATCGCCTTCTTGCGGAAAATCGCAACCTTAAGCCCGACTGCAGACGATCTCATAGCGCAGGCGCGTCAAGCGCGGTCATCGTCGGCGGAGCAGGGGATCGATAGTGCCGACAAGCAAGCCTATGGCCTGGCGCGTCCACACAAAGGTCCGTTCGATAACGCGACGGCATTCAGCGCTTCCACCTACGACCATGATCTCCCGACGCGGCAGCAATTGGAGGCTGCGCAACGCAGCCAATCCGATGCGGTAAAACAGCAGGAAGCAAACCGCCAAAGCGGCAGATTCCGCATGCGCGCAAAGAGCACGAAGCTGAAATCTCCCTGAGCAGCAAAGAGAGGAGCGGATGGCGTCCTAAAGTTTTCTTGCCGACCGAGCGATGCCTGGCTCCAAGGCCTTTCCGCTCCGGTCCGTCGAAAAGCCCGCCTTAGGCAGGCTTTTCCTGTTTGCGGCAAAAGCTCGGGCGACCGTCAGGCTGCCCCAAACGGCACGGCGACGAAGGTCTTGTTGCCGTCGCGTTCGACGAGCAGCAGCACCGACTTGCGGCCGGCCTTGCCGGCATCGGCGATTGCGGCCTTGACGTCACGGGCGTTATGGACCGGTCTGTCATTCACCGAGACGATGACATCGCCGGACTGGATGCCGGCGGCAGCCGCCGACTTGTCCGGGGCGACCTTGGCGACCACCGCGCCACTGATCGAGCGCGGCAGGTTGAGCTGCTGGCGCACGTCGGGTGTCAGGTCGGCAAGGCCGATGCCGAGGCTCGGCTGGCCGGTGCTTTGGCCTTGGGTGTCCGGACTTTCGGCCGCGGCCTGTTTCTGGCCGTCCTGATTGGTGCCGACGGTGACGTTGAGATCGATGCTCTTGCCGTCGCGCCAGACGCCGAGAGCTTCCTTGGCACCCGGCGAAAGGTCCGCCACCAGGCGCGACAGGTCCTTCGGTGTCTTGACGCTCTCGCCGCCGACTGAGGTGACGATATCGCCGGGCTTCAGGCCGGCATGGGCGGCTGGCGTATCGGCAGTGATGGCGGCGACCAGCGCGCCGCCGGTCTTGTCGAGGCCGACGGCATCGGCGACATCTTTGGTGACCGGCTGGATCTGCACGCCGAGATAGCCGTGACTGATCGAGCCATCCTTCTGCAGCCTGGCGACGATCGCCTTCGCCTCATCGGAGGGAATGGCGAAGCCGACGCCGACGCTGCCGCCGTTCGGCGAATAGATGGCGGTGTTGATGCCGACGACATTGCCGCTGCGGTCGACCAGCGGGCCACCGGAATTGCCATGGTTGATCGGCGCGTCGATCTGGATGAAATCGTCATAGGGTCCGCTGTGCAGGTCGCGGCCGCGCGCCGAGACGATGCCGGCCGTTACTGTGGTGCCGATGCCGAAGGGGTTGCCGATCGCCAGGATCTGGTCGCCGAGCTTCAGCCTGTCGGAATCGCCCCAGCCAATGGTCTGCAGCGGCTTGCCCGCCTCTATCTTCAGCACGGCGACATCGGATTTCGGGTCGGTGCCGATCAGCTTGGCCGGCAATTCGGTGCCGTCATCCAGCGTCACCTTGATGTCGACGGCATTGTCGATGACATGGTTGTTGGTGACGATCACCCCGTCGGGGCTGATGATGAAGCCGGAGCCGAGCGCCATTGCCTGCTGCGACGGCCGGTTTTTCGGCGCCTGGCGCGGCAGCGGGATGCCCTGGTCCTCGAAGAACTGGCGGAACTGCTCGTCCATCGGCGACTCCTGCTGGTCTACGCTGACATCGGTCGTCTTGACAGTCGTGGTGATGGTGACGACGGCAGGTTTGTCGGCATCGACGATGGAGGCGAAGGAGCCGCTGGGGGCGAGAACGCCGCCGGTATCCGAAGGCGCGGCAACGGCATTGGAGGCGTTGATCGCAACGGGCAGGCATGCCGCGCCGGCGATGATGGCGGCCCCGACAAGGGCTGCGGTGCGATGGTTGCGGAGGATGTGTGACATGGTGGTGATCCTTGGGCGGTGGTCCCTGGCGAGAGCGTTGGCTTTGGATGGCGTCGTGGTTCCATGTCCTGGGACCTGGCGTCGGACGGCGTTCGGCGCCAATTCCTTCTGGAAACGCGCAGTCGTCGAGGGGCGGCGACCGGGGGGAGAGAAGAAATGGCGCCCGGGATTCATATGATCCCACCAAGCAGATTTACAAATTAAAGTTTGATCATGTTTATATTGCCGATTTGTAAGATATGATCGGAATTTAATCTTCGCTCATGCAGCGTTTGAGCTTCTCGAAAATTCCGGCTTGATTTTGCCTCGCTTGGCGGCCGCCGCGATGTTTTTATTCGACAATAAATGGACTTATTCCTGGAGGCGGTGATCCGATCGCCGCATGCGTCCGTAATTTGCCGGCAGACGATCCTGTGCTCTTTCTGGAATTGTATTCCAGATTCCATTGCGAATATAAAATGTTAGTAGACTCTAAATTATTTCTTCTTCAAGAAGTAAAGGCCGCGATTCGAGGGCAGGCGAGTCTCGCGGGCGACGTATAAGGGGGGATGAGGGCAGCAGTGGAGCGGGGGCGGAAAGCCAGGCGCGGCGCGCATGTGAAGTTGAGCGATGTGGCGAAGAAGGTGGGGGTCAGCCCGATCACGATTTCGCGCGCGCTTCGCAATCCCGAAATTGTCTCTGAGGATTTGCGCCAGACCATCCTGCGCACGGTGGACGAGATGGGGTACATCCCCAATCTCGCCGCCCGGGCTCTGGCCGGCCGCCATAACGGCATCATCGGCGTCATCACGCCCGCTTTGCACCAGCATGGCTTTGCCGGCTTGATGATCGGCATCGAGGATTGCCTGCGCGCCACCGAATTCCGCGTGCAATATTCCAGTACGCTCCACAATGCCGACGGCGAGGCCGGCGAGCTCAGATCCTTCCTGACGCAGAAGCCGGCCGGCGTCATCATCGCCGGCGCCGAAGCCTATGGTGATCTCCTGCCGCTGATCGAGAATGCCACCTGTCCGATCGCCCATATCACCGATCTCAACCAGGAGCCTGCAAGGCTGGTCGTCGGCCTTGATCATCATGCGGCAGGCGCCGAACCCACCCGCTTCCTGCTGTCGAGAGGCTATGAGAGGATCGGCTTCATCGGCCGCGGCACGGATATTCGCTCGCGCCGGCGGAAGGAAGGCTATCAGGCCGCGATGCGGGAAGCCGGCCGTTTCGATCCCGATCTCGCCATTGGCGGAGATGAGGGAAGCAGCAGCACCGGCCTTGGCCGGGAGTTGTTTGCCCGCCTGTTGCAGCGCGTGCCGGATATCGATGCTGTCTTTGCCCAAAGCGACGATCTGGCGCTCGGCGTGCTCATCGAATGCGCCGTGCGTGGCATCCGCGTGCCGGAGGATGTCGGCATCTGCGGCTTCAACGATCTGGAATTTTCAGCCTTCACCCAGCCGACGCTGACGACGGTGCAGATTCCACGCTACGATATCGGCTACCGCGTCGCCGACATGCTGCTGCGCGCCATCCGCGGCGAACCGCCCGGCGAAGACAAGGTCGATTGCGGCTTCTCGATCATCCCACGCGGCTCGACGCGATAAGCTGTCCCGTTCGCGCGAATGGCTGCCCCTCACCCTAGGGCCGATCGACATTCATGGTATCCAGATCATGATCGCAGCGAGATGGATGAATCCTGTGAAGTGAATAGTTCGACGTTCGTAGCGTGTGGCAAAGCGTCGGAAGTGTTTCAGGCGATTGAAGC